>JAFSYV010000035.1 GCA_017443585.1 Lentisphaeria bacterium
TATTCCGAAGGCCGGACGGAAACGGGGCCCTCGGGGGAATCCACCACTTTGCCCATGATGTCGCGCATCCAGATGTTTTCCAGAATATCGAAGAAGCGGGCCATTTCCGGCGCGCCGGGACCGTACATGAGCTTGTAATGCTCGGCGAGGAGCGCTTCGGCATCGGCCTTCCTGTTCCACATCATCTTCCCGAAGATGTAGTAGTTCATGAAGCCGAAGATCCAGTAATCGGTCTCGCATTCGAGAAAAGCGCCGAAGATGTCCTCCCCCACCGCCCGGTAGTACCGGCCGAAGGCGCGGGGGGTCCAGTTGGGCGCCAGGGGGATCCTGGCGGAAAACTTGGTGGCGTAGTTCCAGATGTAGGGGCGGGCGCCCAGCTTTTTGCGCCACTGTTTCAGGAGCGTCATCTGCCGCTTCCCGGCGGGGGTGAACTCGGCCCACGGCCCCCCGAGAGCCAGCATGACCAGCAGATTGTCGGGGATCTCCACGTTGGGAACGGGAGCGTAGTGGGCGTAGGCCATGGTGAGCACATAGCCGGGGACCTTCTCCTCCTTGAGCCGCCGGGCGATGTCGGTCATGAAGGTCCAGGTGAGGTCGCTGGCCGCCTGGGAGGAAGGTTTGTTCCACGCCAACCCGGCGAAGTGGGGTTTGCACTTCTCGCACTGGCAGTAACAGGCCGAGTCGTTGGGCATGACGTTGAAGAAGCCGCGGCGCTGGTTGCCGCTGGGCCAGACGGGTTTGCCGTCGCGGAAAGCGCCGCGGGCGCTCCCGTCTTTTCCGGCCAAAATCGCCTTGGCATCGAGGACCAGCTCCTTCTTCAGCCCCTCGGAGCTGAAACAGATATGGCCGAACCGGGCGCTGTGCGGCCCGCCCAGTTCACGGGTGTTGCGCTGGTTGAGGGCGAAATACTCCGGATGGGTCTTTCCGAAGCGTTCGAGGAGCACCAATTGAGCCAGTCCGTGGCAGGACTGGAAAGGCGAACGCTGCTGGATCCGGTTCCGCCGCTGGGAGAGCTGATAACACTCCTTCCGGGGGGCGCCCTCATACCAGCGCACGGAGCCGCCGCCGAGGAAATTGGACGGGAAGGGATCGTATGTGTACATGGTCCGCGTCTGCATATCGGGCCGGTCGGCCAGATCGATGGCGGGGACGACCCACTTTTTCAGCTTGGGAATGACGGTCCCCACATCGCCCGGAAAGTAGAAGCGCACCCCGACGAAGCGCTCCAGAAAATCATCCACCGCGTAGAAGGTCCCTTCGGAATAAGGAAATTCATCCCGTCCGGCGAGGATGATGTTCCGCCCGGCTGTCTTGATCCGGAAGGCTCCCCACTCCATGGCGCGGGGGTCGAATCCCGCGGCGACGGCGGCCGCCTCGTCCCCCACGATCAGAGCGGGGAGCTTGCCCGAGGGCTGTTTGCGCAACTCGAGTTTCACCCCCAGCGCCTTGCCCAGCACCTCCGCAAGTTCCCTCGCCGCCTGAAGCGCCGGGGAGGACTTGCCGTGGACGATCTCGAAACCCGCCTTCCCGTTCTCGAAGAGGAGCTGACTTTTCGATCCGTCCACCTTGCAGTACCGGGGGCCCTGGGGCCGGGGTTCGAAGCGGCCCGCCGGAGCGGCGCTCAGCGACAACGCCGCCAGCAGGACCAGCGGCATGAAAAACGACTTTTCCGACATATTCTTCCTCCCTGCGGACAAGTTTGCCGTGAAACGCCGCAGCTATTTCTTCTTCGGGAGCTCGAAAAGCTCCACCTGATCGATCCACGCGATGCCCTGTTTGCCGTTGTACTTCCGGTGGCGGCTGAAGGCCATGTAGGGCCTGCCGTCCCGTGCGAATTCCTTCGGCGTGGTGAATTCGAAGCACTGGCGCGTCCAGGGCATGGTGCCGGTGAATTTGCCGTTGTTCGCAGGGAAGGTGACGGTGCTGCGGGGCTTCATGCCCCAATCGAAAACACAGTAGACGCCGCCGCCCCAGGTGGCGAGACTCTGCACGTCCTGAGTCTTGATGTAGAAGGTCAGACGGTAACGGGTGTCGGGCTTCATGATCTTCCTGAGGTCGTTGAAGGTGATGCCCTGCGAGGCGTCGGTCAGACGGATCGACGCGCCGGCCGAGCGGAAGATCTTCGTGTCTTTGATGATGGCTTCGCCGTTGACCCACCGGATCGGGTTGTGCATGCCCAGGAAACGCTTGCGGTAGACCGGTTCGGCGAAGTCGCCGCCGGGGAGAATGGAGCGCTCCGCGGGCGCCTTGAACTCGAGGATCCCGTAGTTTTCCACGTTCTGGCTGTTTTTGATCTTCGGACTCCAGGTGTCGAAGGGGAAACGGTTTTCCGCGACGACCCGCGAGCGGAGCACGTTGAAGATCAATTTGTCCGAAGCGCATTCGTCCATATTCTTCCGGGGAATCCGGACCTCGATCGTCCACTTCTTTCCGGGGGTGACGGCGATCTTGTGTTCCGCGCCCGAGTTCCACTTCCAGTTCATCACCTCGAGCTTGAAGGTGTTGTCCGAGAGAGAGCCCGCGGTGTTGAAGATCAGCTGATAGCCGGTCTTCCGGTCGCCGGAAGGATTGAGGAACAGTTCGACGGTGTTGTCCTTCCAGATGTCGAATTCGTCGGGTTTGCGTTTGATGGCGGTCATCTCGCCCGTCCGGGGCTCTTCGCACTCGATGAGGAAATAGAAGTTCTCCTTGTCGCGCAGGGCCTTGAAGCTGGTCCGGACCTCCACGGCTTCGGACTTCACCGCGAAGTTGGGCAGCAGGAAATGAGCGGGAGCGGTTTTCCACGCCGCCTCGTTCCCCTGACCGTCGATGACGATTCTTTCTTCCCCCTTGAGTTCGCCCATGAAACCTTTCCACCGGGCCACTTCGGCGGTGCTTTCGGCGTAGCGCTTCGCCCCTTCCTGCAGCCGGTCGTAGAACTCCCGCCGCATGAAACCGATGCGCTTCAGAGCGTCGGAATCCTTCGCACACCTGGCAGCGGCCTTTTTGAGAAGCTCGTCCAGCTCCTTGCGGACCGCGGGCGAGTAGAGCTCGTTCCAGAGCATGTACTCCGAGGGGCGGACGGAAACCGGGCCCTCCGGGGAATCGACCACCTTGCCCACGATGTCGCGCATCCAGATGTTTTCCAGGATGTCGAAGAAGCGGGTCATTTCCGGCGCGCCGGGGCCGTACATGAGCCTGTAATGCTCGGCGAGGAGCGCACTTGCGTCGGTCTCCTTGTCCCACATGATCTTGCCGAAGATGTAGTAGTTCATGAAACCGAAGATCCAGTAGTCGGTCTCGCACTCGAGGTAAGCGCCGAAAATATCGTTCCTCACGTCATGATAGTACCTGCCGACGGCCCGCGGGGTCCAGTTGGGCACCAGGGGGACCCGGGCGGAAAACTTGGTGGCGTAGTTCCAGATGTAGGGCCGGGCGCCCAGTTTGCTGTGCCACCTTTTCAGGAGCGCCAGCTGCTTGTCCCTGTTGGGAGTCAGATCCGCCCAAGGGCCCTGCTGGGCCAGCATGACCAGCAGATTGTCGGGGATGTCCACGTTGGGAACGGGGGAGTAGTGGGCATAGGCCATGGTGAGCACGTAGCCGGGGACCTTTTCCTCCTTGAGGCGTCTCGCGATATCGGTCATGAAGGTCCAGGTGAGATCGCTGGCCGCCTGAGAAGAGTGTTTCTTCCACGACAGTTCGGCGAAATGGGGCTTGCATTTCCCGCACTGGCAGTAATAGGCCGAGTCGTTGGGCATGACGTTGAAGAAGCCGTAGCGCTGGTTGGCGCAGGGCCAGGCGGGCTTGCCCTTGTGGAAAGCGCCCCGGGTGCTGCCGTCCTTCCCCGTCAGGATGGCCTTGCCGTCGAGGACCAGTTCCCGTTTCAGCCCTTCGGAGCTGAAGCAGACGTGGCCGTACCGGGCGCTGTTGGTCCCCCGCCCGAGTTCACGGGTGCCCCGGTGGTTGAGGGCGAAATACTCGGGGTGAGTTTTGGCGAAGCGCTCGAGCAAAGCCAGATAATCCAGGCCGTGGGAGGACTGGAAGGGCGAGCGAATCTGCAGCCGGTTCCGGCGCATGGCGGTCAGGGAGCCGTACTTTTTAGTGGCCTCCTCATACCAGCGGATGGGGCCGCCCCCCTGGAAGTTGTTGACGAAGGGGTCGACGCTGTGCATGGTCCGCGTCTGCATATCGGGCCGGTCGGCCAGATCGATGGCGGGGACGACCCACTTTTTCAGTTTGGGGATAATGGTCCCCACCTCGCCGGGGAAATAGGAGCGCATGCCGACGAAACGTTCCATAAAGTCATACACCGCATAGAAAGTGCCGTCGGAGAACTGCTCCTCGTCCCGCCCGGCCAGAATGATGTTCTTCCCCACGGTCTTGATGCGGAAGGCCCCCCGCTCCATCTTCCGGGGATCGAATCCGGCGGCACGGGCGGCCGCCGCATCGCCCACGATCAGGGCGGGAAGCTTGCCCGAGGGCTGTTTCTTCGGGTACAGCTTCACCCCCAGCGCCTTGCCCAGCAGCCCGGCCAGCTCGGAAGCGGCCAGCACCGACGGCCGGTGGGATCTTGTGTAGACGATCTCGAAATTGACCTTCCCGTCTTCGAAGAGGACCTGGCTTTTCGACGGATCCGTCCTGCAGTACCGGGGACCCTCGGGATGGGGTTCGAGACGGCCGCCCGCCGGAGCGGCGTTCAGCGCCAGCGCCCCCAGCAGACACAACGACACGAGAATCGACTTCTTCGACATTTTTCCTCCCTTTCGGTTAAAGGTGATTCAAAATTCCACTCCGAAACTTGCCCCGGACGTTCTCCCCCTGCCGCCTCACAGGCCCGTCAGGCGGAAAAACCGCCACGAATAGGGGGCCAGGGTCGATCCCACCCCCTTGGCGAGGGCGGCTTTATCAACATTGACGCCGTCGATCTTCCCCCGCCACAGCAGGGGGACCTTGCCGCAGAAGAGACGCACCGTCTGAGGAAGATCCGTAAAATTCCCGATCCCGACCAGGGTCTCGCCGCCCTGGCGCCACACCCGCAGCTGCACGGGCCGGAACTTTTCCGGAAACGGCAGGGGATAGTTGTTTTCCCCCGCCACGGGGGGGATCGTCAGATCGGGCGCGGAACATTCGATCCGCCAGGCGTGTTTCGCCAGGGGCGGCCGGGCGAAAAATTTCTCATGCTCCCGGATGATGCCCGCGCTTTGGCCCAGCGCGGCGTAGAAATCGTAGGGAAGTCCCGCGGGGAGCGTCCAGAAAACGCCCGAAAAACCGCAGACGGGCGCGCAGAGAAGCTCGAAGGCGAACTGCTCCGGCGTGATCCGGGGGGGGAGGCCGTTCTGCAGATAGATCCGCCCCCTGGGGAGGGCCTTCCGGCAGGTGCGGAACACCTGCTCCGCAAAGAGGAAATCCACGGCCGGACTCCAGCCGAGGCCGTCGGGAAGCCGGATCCTGCGCCCGCAGTCGGCGACTATTTCCGTCATGCCCTTCAGGGCGTCGGCCCGGACGGACCCGAGGTTCAAAAAGGTGAAGAGCAAGGTCGGTTTGCGGAAGAATCCGCCGCTGGTTGCGGGCAGACGCCGCCACGCCGCCGTCCGGAGCGCCGCCGTCCGGGCCTCCCGGAAACGGCGCACCTCGCTCCCGAAGCGCATGAGCAGCAGCCCGTGGGAGTCGTTCATGGCGTTCTTCCGGGGGATCTTCGGCGCGAAATCCGCCAGCTCCGCCCGGCAGAAGACGCAGAGGCAGTCGATGGCCCGCGTCTGGCCCAGACGGCTGTCGCAGATGAGGGCGGAAGCGTCGGCGCCCGTGCGCAGGAGACTCTTCTTCAGCGCGGGGAGAAAGTGTTCGGACCAGAAGGAGCCGTTGCGGATCTTCGCGTAACTGCAGCCGCCTTCTCCCTTGACCGGGTTCAGGTGGAAGGGCAGAAACCGGCGGATCCGGGCGTTTCTCAGCCGATCGGGGGGAATGGGCAGGTTGACGGCGGTGAAGACGTTGGCCCCCCGGTTGAGGAAGGACTGCTCCAGCTCGAACTGGATGTCCGGCGCGGAGAGCGCGGGGCCGGGAATGGCGATGAGGAAGTTCCTCGGGGCCACGGCGGGGGCGTCCCTCACCACCTTGATGCGGAAATGGGAAGGCCGTTTCTCCCACCCCTCCCGCTCGAGGACGACGGAGCCCGTCAGTTCCCGTTCCGAAGCGCGCAGGTCGGTCCCCAGGAGAAGCGTGAGTTCACGGGGCGGTATCCCCCGTTTGGAAAAGGTGAAGCGGTACGACACCTCTTTTTTGACCTGAGTCCGCACATCCGTGAGGGCGCTCCCCCAGGAACTCCCCGCCATGCGGATCCCCCAGGGCAAGGTGACACGGACCGAAGTTTCCCCCGGGAAACTCGAGCCCGGCGGAGCGGTGACGCGCAATTCCACGGGGCTTTTTTCCGGGATCCGGACCGGTTCCCCCGGAAGAGTCACCGGAGTTATCCGCAAATCGGGCGGATCGGGAGCGGGCATTTCTTCCAGCCGGGCTCCGGAAACGGCCAGGCTGCCGCTGCCGCACAAAACGATGCTCACCGAAAGAGCGGTGCTTTCGGGCGGCACGGCAAAATCGACGAGAGCGACTTTTTCCTCGGACGAGACGGTGACGAACTCGGTGCGGACCGCCCGCCCCGAAACGGGGACCGGCGCCGTCCGGAGCTGGACCAGCGCGGGCCGGGGCCCCGCGCCGCGCAGACGGACCTGAAAACGGAAGTGCCCGCCCGTTTTGCCGGGCAGAGGCACAGTGCGCTGGAGTACGTTGGCATGGCGGTTGCCGGGTCCGCTTTCGAGGAGGACCGTCAGACGCTCTTCCTCGAAGGTCACCCGGTTCCGGCGGAACACCTTCTTGTCGGGCGTCACCCGTTCGCCCCAGTCGGAAAAACGCCAGTTCCGCAGGGCGGGTTTCGTCTTCGGAGAGGGCGTCAGCTCCCACTCGGGGAGCAGATTTTCCGCTCCCCGGAGGAAAAACAGCGCGCCGAGGCACAGAAGAAGAAGTGTCCCTTTCATCCGCATAAGGACAGCACCGCCACGCCCGCGAGGATGACGGCCAGCGCCGCCGCCTTGGGCAACAGGAGTTTTTCGTGGAAAAGCCCGCCGCCCAGAGCGAAGGCGGTCACCACGCTGGAACGCCGGATGAAGGAGAGGATGGAGATCCTCGTCTCCGGCAGGCTCAGGGCGTAGAAGTAGAGAGCGTCGGCGATGATGAGCAGGATGCCCGTCACCGCGATGCTCCAGCGCCAGCGGAACTTGCCCGCGGCGGGAAAGAACAAATACCGGGCTCCCAGTCCCAGCCCCAGAACGATCACCAGCATCCACGAAAAGTGGAACTGCAGCGTCACGGGAGGAATGTGCCGGGCCCCCAGCAGGTATTTATCGAAGATGGCCGACCCGGCCCCGATGACGGTCCCCGCCACGGTGAGGAGCACCCCCGCCGAGTGCCACGAAAAGTGCTCCCGTGTGCCGATGAGGGTGAAGAGCAGTCCCCCGAAAAAGATCAGGATCATGCCCAGGTATTGAAGCCCGTGGGGGATCTCCCCGAAGATGATCACCGCGCCGATGATGCACCACAGAGGCGAGGTGGAGCGCAGGGGCGCGGCGATGGAAACGGGCAGCTCCCGGAGTCCGTAGTAGACACAGGCCCAGCTGGCCGCAACGATGAGGGACTTCACGGCGGAAAGCAGCAGGATATCCCCGGTCCAGAGGATCTCGGAAAATCCCTGCCGCACACCTGTCAGCAGCATGAAAAAGAGCGTCCCGGAACAGGTGGCCAGAAAAAGCACCGGCATGACCTGATTTTCCCGGACGGCGTGCTTTTTGCACACGTCGTAGACCCCGAGGGTCAGGGCTGAACAGATGATGGGCAGGACCCAGGCCGCCATACGGTCTCCTTAAGGACTTTTACTTCGCCAGATGGTACTTGATCCAACAGAAGAAGGTGTCGCCCATCTGATTGTAGCCGGCGACGGCGGGATGGACCCCGTTGGACTGGCGGCTGATCCTGTTCTTGTTGGCATCCCCCGTGCCCGAAACGAAGTCGTTGCGGGCGGGGAAGTTGTTCTCGCAGTCCAGATTCACGCTCGAAGGCACGATGAAGACCTTCTTGTCGGGATAATCGGCGAACTTCTTGAGCATGGCCGCGTTGAGGGCATGCTGGTTCTTCTTGTACTGCCAGCGGGTCTGGCCGCAGGCGTAGTTGGAGCCGAAGGCGTCCTGGGTCTTCGCGCCGGGAGTGACCAGCCCCACGCCGATGACGGCGTCGGGAGCGTCCTTGCGGAGCGCGGAGATCAGATTGTCCGCATTCTCGAGGATGACCTTGATGCGGGCCTCGAGATTTTCGTCATTGGCGCCGAAGACGTCGTTGACGCCCAGCTGCAGCGTGATGAAATCCGGCACGCGGCCGCCGAAGTGCTTTTTCAGGTAGCCCGCAAGGGAGAACTTGCCGTCGATGATGAAGGGGCTGGCCCCCATCCGGGGATTGAACTGCTGGCCCGGTTTGAGCGCAGAAGGCTGGGTCTTCTTGATGAAGGTGTCCCATCTCCAGCCGCCGTAGCCTTCGTGGCGGCCCTTCGTGCCCCGGAGCCCCAGCATCTTGACCTGCGGGTGGCCGTTGGCCTTCATCAGCGCCTCGATGCGGGTGGGATAGATCCCGGCGGCGGTGAGGCTGTCGCCGATGACCAGGATGGCGGGATTCTTCCCCGCGCCTGCCTCGGCAGGAGTGACGATGACCGTAGTCTCACCCTCGGCTTCGAGCCCCCGGCAGGAGTACACCCGGAGCTTCAGGGGGAAGGTCCCCTTGTCGGTCTTCGCCGGGACGTAGCGCCACCGTTTCTGGTCGTTCCGCCCCTTGCTGCAGGTGATGTCGAAGACGAAATTGTCGGGATTGATCACGTTGACCACGTTGTCGAAGTAGATGCAGCTTTCCACGCCGGGCACGGCGTAGATGGCGGGAGGCAGCTGCAGATGAACGGTATTCTTCACGCTCGTGACGGGAGCCTTGGGCGCTTCCGCCTTCTTCTCGGGGCCCGCGGGCGCGGTGGAGCAGGAACACGCCGCCGCCGCCAGTCCGCAAAGTGCCGCGGCCTTCAATGTTTTTGCGAGATTCATAGCCATGTTCCTTGTTTTTCGGGTTATTGTTTTCCGGCCAGGACCAGGTACCAGTGCCAGACCCAGTTGCCGCAGAGGGTCCAGAGGACGGCCCCGGCGGCGAGGAAGGGTCCGAAAGCGATGGCACACCGGCCCAAGGGCCGATGCCGTTTCAGCGAAAGGAGCGCTCCGTAGACCATTCCGGAGAAGGAGCCCGCCAGCAGCACGAACAGGGCGCCGGGGATCCCCAGCAATGCCCCGCAGGCGGCGACGAACTTCACGTCGCCCCAGCCCAGCACGTCCCGGCGGGCGATCTTGTTCCCGAGAAAGGCGAAGAGGGAGAGAAAGAGGCCGGGGACCGCCGCCGAGACGACCCCGTAAAGGAGGCCGCCCGCAACGGTTTTCAGCCCGCAGATCGACGGAAAGATGCCGTGGACGGCGATCCCGAAAAGCAGTGCGGGAAAGGTCAGCGCATCGGGGATGATCCGGTGTTCGGCGTCGATCCACGCGCAGCTGATGGAAAGCAGAACGGCCCACCAGTAAGGAGCGAGCACCGCCGGGACCTGCTGGGCGAAAGCCACCTTGAAGAGGATGGCGACGAAAAGAAGCCCGGTCAGGGCTTCGATCACCATGTAGCGGCAGGAGTAGGACGCGTGACAGGCCCGGCACCGCCCCCGGAGGACGATGTAGCTGATGACGGGCAGATTGTCGAACCAGCGGATCTCCGCGCCGCAAGTGGTGCAGTGGCTGGGGGCGGTGACCACCGATTCGCCGCGGGGGATCCGCCAGATGCAGACGTTGAGAAAACTCCCCAGGCAGGCGCCGAGGGCGAAAGCGCCCGCCACGGCCGAGACCCACACCACGGGGTAGCAGAGCCCGAGCTGTCTCCACCAGTCATAGTCCGCCAGAGGCAATTCCGAAAACATGATCCTTCCCCTTTCACCCGGAACGTCCGAATCCGGCCCGCATGGCCTCGATGGGGGCGGGCTTGCCGGTCCATATCTCGAAGGAGGCGGCCCCCTGCCAGATGAGCATTTCCCGGCCGTCGGCGGCGGGGAGCCCCAGGGCGCGGGCGGCCCGCAGCAGCGGGGTTTCCCGGTAGACCGCGTCGAAGACCCGGAGTTTCGGGTTGAGTTCGAGCAGTTCAAGGTCCATGGGGGCGGGGTCGGTCTCCTTCAGCCCCAGACTGGTGACCTGGATGAGCAGGTCCGCACGGGAAAGGGCCCGGCCCAGAGTCTCCCGGTCGTCGAGAGCGCACACTTCGAGGGCGAAACCGGGAGCGAAACTGCCGACCCGACCCGCCAGATCGCGGGCCTTTTCGAGTGTCCGGTTGGCGATGGTGAGGCTCGCGCTGTGGCGGGCGGCCGTCTCGAAGGCAATGGCCGTGGCGGCGCCCCCGGCTCCCAGCATGACCACGTGAAGATCTTCGAGCTCCAGACCGAAATTCTCTCTCACGGCGCCGGAGATCCCGGCCCCGTCGGTGGAAAACCCGAAGATGCGGTTCTTCTCGATTTTCAGGGTGTTGACGCTCCGGCAGGCGGCTGCGCCGGGCGAAAGTTCATCCACGAAGGGCAGGATCACCTGCTTGTGGGGCACGGTCAGGTTGACGCCTTTCAGGCGAGTCCGGGCATATTCGGCGAATTCGCCGATCTTCGCCGGGTCCACCCGCAGTTTCCCGTAGGGGGAGCCCATGCCGTAGAACTCGAAGGCGGCATTCTGCATCTGAGGGGACCGGCTGTGCGCCACGGGATCCCCGATCACCAGATATTCGATTTGCTCCGTGCCTGCCATAGACGAAAAACGCCGCATTCCTGCGGCGCGGTTAAAATTTTACTGTTCCGGCTTCTTCAGAGAAATGACCACCTGACGCATGACGCCGTCGCCCTCGGACTCGGTGACGACATCGGGGTCGTCCTTGAGGGCCAGATGGACGATCCGGCGGTCATGAGCGTTCATTTCGGGCAACTTCTTGGGATCGCCCCAGCGCTTGACCTCCTTGGCGGCGTCCAGCGCCTGACGTTCAAGCTGTTCCCGGTTGGAAAGGCGGGCGCCGCCTTCCTCCTGCTCGCCCCGTTCCCGGCGGCGGAAACCGCCACGGGGAGGCCGGGGAGCATCGCCCTCGGCGGCGGGAGCAGCCGCCTCACCGGCATTTCCGCGCCGGGGACCGCGCTCGCCGTCGGCGTAGCCGTCGATGTCCAGCAGGACCAGGGGAAATTCCTTGTCGTCCCGGCCCACGATCCGGTTCAGGATCAGCTGGAGACTTTCCAGGGTCTGGCCCCGGCGGCCGATGATCCGGCCCACATCGTCGGAGCTGATCTTGACCCCGATCCGGTTGTTGCTCTTGCTCTCGAGGCGGAATTCACCGGTGAGGCCCAGGTAGCCGAACATGGTCGACAGAGTATCGACGATCCGTTTTTTCTGTTCTTCGTTGACTTCTGACATGATTTGACGCTTTCCTTATGATTTGGCCGGCACTGCGGCATCGTTGGAGCCTCTCTTCTGAACGAGAAGCTGGATTATACTGCAAACATTGCTGACGCTCCAGTACAAGGTCAGCCCGGAGGGCAGATCGTAGAAGAGCAGCAGCATGACGACGGGCATCCACATCATCATCTTCTTCTGCATGGGGTCGCCGCTCATGGGCGTGATGTGCTGCTGGAATATCATGAGCGCGGTCATGATGAGCACCAGCGGATTGACGGGGAGCGAGAAGAAGTAGAGGGGGATCCGGCAGACCGTGTCGGGACCGGCCAGGTCGGGGCTCCACCAGAAGGGCACCTGCCGCAGCTCCACCGCCCCGTCGAGGGTGGTGTACAAGGCGATGAAGACCGGGAGCTGGAGCAGCAGAGGCAGACAGCCGCCGAAGGGGTTGACGCCCTCAGCCTTGTAGAGCTCCATCATCTTGGCGTTCATGAGCTGGGGATTGTCCTTGTAGCGCTCCTTGAGCTCTTTGAGCTTGGGCTGGACCTGCTGCATCTTCTTCATGGAGGCGTTGGCCTTGGCCGTGGCCGGATAGAAGAGGGTCCGGACGATCAGGGTCAGCACGATGATGCTCCACCCGTAGGAAAGCCCCAGGCCATGGATCTTGACCAGGATCCAGAGCAGCAGCCGCGCCAGGTAGTCCAAGGGCCCCCAGGCGAGGTGCATGACCCGGCCCGCGGAAGGATCGAAATGTTCGAGTTCGGAAATGACCTTGGGCCCCGCGTAGGCGGTGAAGCCGAATTCACGGGATTCCCCCTTGCCCAGGGAGAAGGCGGGGATCAGAGCGGAACAGCCCGGACTGGGGAGGCTTTCCTTGCCGTCGACGAGGAAGACCCGGTTCGTCCCGAGGACGAAGGGCGACGGAGCGCGGAGCAGCAGACAGAAATACTTGTTGCTGACCCCGGCCCACTCCACGGACTGGCCGTCGGCGCTTTTGAGATCCTTTTCATCGGCTCCGGCGGCGATATCCTTGAACTTGCCGCCGACGGTCATGTAGTCCAGCCGGTGCGAAGGAGTCCGCACCTTGTCGCCGGAAACCCTGGCCCACGAACTCATGGTCCCGCCGGAAAAAGCCTTTTCGCTCACCAGACGGGCGCCGTCGGATTCATTGACCACGAGGACCTTGCAGTCGATGTTGTATCCTTTGGAGGGGAGCTGCCACCGGTGTTCCATGCGGAAGGCGCCGCCGTCCTCGCGCCGGAGGGTCCGGACCACCTTCAGCCAGTCGGCCCCGCGGGAGGAGGTGACGGCGGTGACGATGTCGTTTTCACCGGGCTTCGCGGAGACCAGGGTCAGGGCCGGGCGCAGGTTCTGGGAGATGCGGATCGGCTCCTTCCGGTCGGCGGTCCGGTAGTCGGTGACGTAAAAATCGGTGACTGACGCGGAAACGGGATCCACGACCAGTTTCAGATTGCCGTTGGCCAGCTCCAGGGGAGACATGGGCGGCACCTGTTCGAAGCGGGGCTTGGGAGCAACCCTTTCCGCCTTGGGAGAAGCGGAGGGCTGCGGGGCGCTCTTCGCTTCGGACGCGGGCGCTTCGGGCGCTCTGGCGGGCGCGGCGGAGGCCGCGGGAGCCGGCACGGGGATCTGGAACCACCCCATGTAGCGGCAGAGAGGATCCCACGCCAGCAGAATGGCGATGCCCACGATGAGCACGAAAATCTGTGCTTTGTCCATCTTCATTGTTTGTGTTCCCTGATTTTCGGGGGCGGCACCGGGTCGTAACCGCCCCGGCAGAAAGGCTGACAGCGCATCAAACGCCACACGGCGAGAGCCGTCCCCCTGATGAAACCGTGAGTCCGCAGCGCCTCCACCGCGTAGTGGGAACAGGTGGGGTAGAATCGGCAGCACTCCGGCAGCAGCGGCGAAAGAGTCTTCTGGTAAAGCCGGATGAGCAGGATCAGCCCCCCGGCAAAGAGGCCGCAGGGGGCGGCTTCACCGCCCGGAGCGGGCCCCGCCGGAGTCACGGCTGAGTCTTCTCCTCCTGCGGAGAGGGCCGGGAGGGCTCCGGGATCAGGACCCCCGAGGGGGTCAGGAGCGTTTCCACTTCCGCCATGACGGCGGCAAGACCGGCCTTCTTCATCTGCCTGCGGGGCACCAGGACCATCCGGCAGGGGAGCAGTCGTGGGGAAAGCAGCCGGAACGACTCCCACAGGAGCCGCCTGGCCCGATTCCGTTCCACCGCAAGAAGACTGTACTTCCGACTGCAAATGACCCCGCATCTGGCGAAGCGCCCTTCCCCCGGCGCCACCGACAGGGCCAGAAAACGGCCCGACCGGCGGTAGGGGGCGCTCTTCAGGCGCTCGAACTCCGCCTTCCGTTGCAGCTTGGAACTCTTGCGCAGACGCAGACGGGGAGACACCTGGAGCCGTTCCCTTGAATGATGGAGGAGTCCGCAACTCAGGCGGTCAGTTTCCGGCGGCCCTTCTGGCGGCGGCGCTTGATGACCAGCCTTCCGGCATGAGTCGCCATGCGGGCAAAGAAACCGATCCGGCGTTTCCGACGCCGATTAGAGGGCTGAAAAGTTCTCTTCATCTTCGTTTTTTCCTTCTTTTTACTGATTTGTATGCTGGACCGCGCCAAACCCTGACGGCGCGCTGATGATCTCCAACAGAGCCTGCAATCTCATAATATAGCACCGACTCTTCTATTTTTCAAGGCCTTCATTTCACAAAACTCAGGAGGGTCCGAAGCGGTGACTCGCCCTTTTTCACCGTCGTCACTCCGGGAAGATCCGCCAGAACGGCGGAGGCCTCTTCGGAAGCGACGATGCGGCCGCCCCGGGCAAGGAAGATCTTCAGCTGCTTTTCCCGTCCGGTCCGGAAGTTCTTGTAGGCACCGGGGA
>JAFSYV010000365.1 GCA_017443585.1 Lentisphaeria bacterium
AATTACATCGAGCGTTTCGGCAAGACCCACCCCGAGTATTTCGCCCTCACGAAAGACGGCAAGCGCCACTGCGACCCCAACCAGCCCCAGCCGGGACAGCTCTGCGATTCGAGCGGCATCAGGGAGGAGATCTTTCAGGACGCGTTGGCCTGTTACACCGGAAAATCCCCCGCCAGCCGCGGCCTGAAGCGGTGGCCTTACCAGACTTTTTCCAACGGCATTTTCTGCGTCATGCCCCAGGACGGCATGGAGTGGTGCCGCTGCGACAAGTGCGCCAAGGTGTGGAACGGTCAGGGGCCGGCCAGAACCGAAGAGGCCCGGAAGGCCATCAGCGATTTCATGTTCAAGTTCTGGGTCGAACTCTCGCAGCGGTTGACGAAGGCGGGGGTCAAACACACCTTGAGCACCATGTCCTATATGCCCTACAATATGGTCCCCGACTTCAAACTGCCCAAAGAACTGATGATCCAGGTCGCCGTCACCGGACAGGGCGGGGAAAAGCCCAAGGACAAGGCCGAAACGGCGGAACTCAAGGCGTGGCGGGACAAGACCGGAAACAAGGTCACGGCATGGACCTACGCCATGGGGAAGCACATGAGCAAGAAATTCCCCGGCGTCCCCGCCATGATGCCCCGCCACGCGGCGAACTTCCTGAAGAACAACAGGGAGTATCTGGACGGCGTCTTCTTCGAGTCCGAAACCGACTTCTTCGCCTTCAACGATTTGAACTACTGGATCATCGGCAAGCTGATGTGGAACACGTCCCTCGATCCCGAGGCGCTGCTGAACGAATATTTTACGAAGATGTTCGGCAAGGGAGCGCCCTTCCTGGCCGAATTCTACGCCGACTTGGAGCGCAACTGGTGCGAGAAGATCCTCGGCAACACCGTCATGACCGATCTCGGGCCCATGACAAGGGTCCCCGCCATCCGGGAGATCTGGAGCAACATTTACTCTGCCGCGAAGATCAAACATTACAATGTCCTCTTCGACAAGGCCCTCGCCGCCGCGGCGGCCGACAAGGGGGCCGTGGAGCGGATCAAGTTCGTCCGGGCCAATCTGCTGGGCCCCATCGCCCAGGCCGCGGGCCATTTCCACCAGCTGCAGAACGGCATGGACTTCTGGGTCGCGTGGTGTCCGGGAACGGTGTGGCTGCGCCCCTTCAAGGGCGAGAACCACGACGTCAACACGTCGATCTCCCTGCGCAAGGAGGGTGAAAATCTGGTCATTTCGGGCGAATGTGAAGAGCCGCGAATGAAGGAGATCCTGGCCAAATGCACCAAAAGGGACGATCCCATGACCTTCGCCGACTCCTGCGTGGAGATCCTCCTCAATCCCTCCGGCGACAGGGTTGATTACTATCAGTTCGTGGTCAACTCCAATGGGACGCTTGCCGATTACAAGTGCCGCCGCAACAGCAAAAGCCGGATCGCGTGGAACAGCACCGCTTCCGCCAAGGCGGAAAAACTGGATTCCTCGTGGCGCTTCGAGCTGAGGATCCCCCTGAAGGATCTGGGGCCGATCAGCCCTGACGGCATGCCGGCCAACTTCGCCCGGAACCGGTCCTTCACCGACGGGGCGCGGCCTGTTTATTATATGTGGACCCTCTTCCCCGGCTCCCGGGACGGCGGATTCCACTCCATCGGCGAATGGGGCAAGATCAAATTCGGACCCAAGCCGGAAAACATCGTTCCCAACGGCAACTTCGAGAAGCTCGACGCCAAAGGCAAGCGCGCCGCCGGCTGGAGCTACTGGCCCAGGAAAGGGATCTCTTACACCCTCGACACGCGGACCTTCATTTCGGGCGGGCACAGTCTGCGTATGGACCTTGACGGGAGCGTCAAGGGCAACGGCAACGCCGGATGCCGTCTTCCCGGCCTGAAGCCGAACAAAAAGTACCGGATCAGCTATTATCTCAAGACCAAAGACCTCACCGGCACCGTCGGGGCGGGGGCGTGGATCTACTTTTCCAAGGCCCACGCCGCCGCACTGCCCCGGAACAGGGTCCTCGGGACGAATCCCTGGCACCGGGTGAGCGTGGAGTTCACGACTCCCGCCGATACGGGCAAGGACTACGTGCCGCCCCTCGGCCTCTGGGTCTGGAACGCCCGGGGAACGGCCTGGTTCGACGAGGTCCGCATCGACGAAGTCAAGTAAAACCGACACGGACCGAGAGCAGAGGTACGTTTGCGATAGTGGCCGGGCCGCAGACTAAACCCACCCCAAGCGCCGAGCGCGCAGGAGCAGAAGGTCGCGGGCGAAGTGGCGACGAGCACACGACGGCATCGGATCAGCCGCAGGCGGGCCGATGCCGACGCTGTAATCTAAGAAAAGAGGCTTCTCACTAAACGCATGTCGAAGCCCTTCCCGCTCCAAAAAGGTTTGCGGCCATTGCACGGTCAAGACGGGGCGCCCCGGAAAAAGGGGGGGGAGAAAAAACGCTTTGCGGTTTGCTTCCCACGAACCGCACACGCAAAGGCAGGCCGGGGAGACTATAATACTGCCCCGGCGGCATCCGCCGTCGGGCACATGTTTCCCGTGGCCGGCAGAATATAGTATTCTCAGTACTCTTAGTACTCTTAGTCCTCTTAGCCCCCGGCCCCCGCAAGCCCTCGGTATAGCCGGTTTCCCCGGCCCGTGGCGGTCGGTTTGCGGGCGACGGCAGCTTCCTGCTCTTCAGTTGGCGACGCCATTGCGGAAGAGGCTCGGGAGGAAGCCGATCTTCTCTTTCACGCAGCGGGGATCGGCGGGAAAGAATCCGCTGAAGTCCCAGTCGTCGTAGCTCTTCTTTTTCTGTCCCAGTTCGACTTTGGCGAACTCATTTTCCAAAGCCCGCAGTTCGGTTGCGTATTCGCTTCGGTCGGGGAATTTGCCCGGACGGGCGAAGACGGGGCTCTTGTATTTCAGGATCCGCGGCACTGCCTTCAGTTTCGGGTCGGCGAAGAAGGAACTTTCCTTCGTTCCCGTGCGCTTGAGGAATTCGAAATAGGTGTCTGAACCGCTGGCGAGCTGCCCCTTTTCGCGGGTGAAGCCGACCAACAGGCGCCGGGTCCCCGGGAGCCGCAGGCAGTAGCAGTTGGAACTTTCCCGCAGCGATTCCAGATGCCAGAAAGACAGCAGGGCGTTGGGCACTTTGACGGGGATGTTGTCGAAGATGATGTTCCTCGTGAGGACCGCCTTTTCCTCCGGCAGGTTGTGGACGTAGAAGTGGTTGATCTGGTTGTCCAGCCAGACGCAGTTGGTGATCTTGAGATCGGCGCAGCGGTAGAAGCTCGCCCCGTGGAATCCGCGGGTGATCAGGCAGTTGTCAAGCGTCAGATCCTTGCAGAAGTTCGCCTTGACGAAGACGGGTGTGTAACTGCTGCTGCGGCCGTCGTAGAAACAGCGCTTCAAAATGATCTTTTCGCCGCCATTGATGACGACGCCCGCTCCGGAGCCGCCCACAAAGTGGCGGAAGAAGAGGCCGTCGACGACCACGTCGTTCTTGTTTTCCAGCACGACGCCCGAGTCGAGGGTCCGTTTGCCGTCGAGGACGACCTTTTCACCCGGCACGTTGCGCAAGGTGATCCCCGCCGAACGGACGTAGAGCGTTTCCGTGTAGACGCCGCCCGGAATGAGCACCGTGTCGCCGGGCCGGGCCTGATCCAGCACCGGCGAGATCTCAGGTCCCTGCACCCGGAGAGTGCGGGGCGCGGCCTTGGTTTGCAGCGTGGTGAAGCTCATCGTTTCCGAGGAAATACGCTGACGCTTCATGTTGCGGTCGAGTTCCTCGAGCTCCGCGCTGCTGTGGTGGGTGCGCAGGGGGGTGCGGGAGTTGAGCTTGAAGTAGTACTTCGTGCCGGGCTTGAGTCCGGTCAGGCTCATGGAGTGCCAGTTGCCTCCCGAGAAGGGCTGTCCGGCGCGGTTCGCGCACTTCGGGGTGTCGCCCCAGAGGAGTTCCGTGGAAACCGTGGCGCTCCCGGTCCACCATTCGATGTTGACCGCCGTGTCCGAAACCGAACGGACAAAGGGCCCGGTGACCTCCACCGCCTGCGGAGCCCGCACCACCCGGCCGGGACCGGCGGGCATACCGTCGAGGGTGCTCCCCTTTTCGAGTGAAACGAGAGCGGTCTTCTCATCCAGTCCCAGGTTGCTGTGGCGGAATCCCGTGGAGTCGCCGAAGTCCGGCCGGACCTTGAAGTCGCAGTGGGCGACCTGGACGTTCTTCCCCCGGATCGTGACCTTGGCCTTCACCACGCAGTTGCGCATAAGGATACCGCTGCCCGAAACGGTCAGAGGTCCGGTGATTTCCAGATTTTCCAGCCGGAGGTTTTTTCCGGTCATCTCCCCGCCTCTGACGCAGGCGCGTTTCCGGACGCCCCGGGTGGAGAGGGAAACGTTGTCGGCGCTGAAGTTCACGGGTGCGGAAAAGTCCCCGGGGAGCAGGATCGAGTCGCCGGAAGCGATTTTCTGCGGCAATGCCGTCTTCACGGCGGAAAGCGGCCGGAAATCATGATTTTCCGGATCGGCGAAGTGTTTCGGCCACTCGGCCTTCTTGAGCTTCATCAGGAGCGAGGTGTCCTTCCTGTTGTAGCCGTTGACGTTGGTGAAAAGGTTGTTGCGGCTGTTCGTGATGTTGATGTGCCGTTCGCAGTAGTTGTTTTCGGCGTAACTGCCGTTGATGGTCCCCTTGATGTTGATGCCGTGCTCGCCGAAGGAGCGGCAGTTGAGGATCCTGCAGTTCTCCATGATGCCGTAGAAGCGGATCCCGATGGGGCCCTGACTGCCCCCTGTAAAGAGCTTGTACATGGAAAGACAGCCGCGGATCTCGTTGCGCTTGCCGCTCCAGCCGATGATGTTGCCGCCGGAGCTGGGGCTCTGGGAGCCGTTGGCGAAGGCGACGCAGTCTTCGACGGCGGAGTCCTCGCCCCCGGAAAGGGTGATGCCGTTGGAGTTGAAGAAAGCGGAGCAGTTCCGAATCACGCACTTCTTCGGCTTCTGGAGCTGGAGCCCGTTGCGGCCGCTCCAGGCGTCCACGGCGAAGTGGGAGTAGAATCCCGTGAAGGAGAGCCCCTCCACGACGATGTTTTCCGGTTCCCAGATGCGCAGGCCGTTGCCGCTGAGGACCGAGACGGTGAGGTCGTGCTTTTCCGGCGCCCGCCCGTCGGTGGTCGAGATGTAGAGTTTGCCGTCCTTATGGAACCAGTAGCCGAAGTTGAATTCGAGGTAACGGACGCTGGCGGCGGGGAAGTAGACACTGAAGGTGTCGCGCTCGTTGACGGCGTTGACGTTGTCTTTCCAATCGGCCTGATAGACGAAGCGGTATCCCGGCACGGGGGTGAATTTCGGCGCGGGCTTGTCCCCGTGGATCAGGACCGAGCCGGGAAATTGTGCCCGGATCGTCACGTTTTTGAGTTTCTTCTTCACGTCGATGGTTTCATAATACCGTCCGGGAGCGATGGTGAGGGTGTCTCCATCTTTCAACGCGGCCAGACCCGCCGCGACGGAGCCGTATTTCTTTCCGGGGCCGACGAAAAGTTCCGCGCCGGATGCCGCGAGGACGGCGCACGAAAGCAGAAGGACAAGACTTCTTTTCATAAGAACACTCCTTATTTTACGTTTCGGGAAGCATTTTTTTCGGATCACGTCATAAATTAACACTTGTTTTGCTTTTTTTCAACCGCGAGTTTCCGGAGTTTCCACAATTTTTCCACCGGGTCGAAGCCGAGGCGGAGTTCGACACCGGAGCGGTCGTGCCACACCCCTTCGGGGGAAATGACGGCGCGGCTGACGAGAAGCGGCGGCGGAACGTCGGGGAAAAGGGGCAGGTCCGAACGCTCGCGGAGCAGCGCGGCGGAGCGTTCGGGAAGCTCCGGGGAAAGGGCGGCGCAGGCGAATCCCAGCTCCCGGAAGAGCGCGGCGCAGCGGGAGTTGGTCACGCTGAGGGGAAAGACCCCCGCGATGACGCACTTCGGCGCCCCTTCGAGGAGCTTCAGGGCGTGGAAGCCGCCGATGCGGAAAACGCGGACACCCTGCCGGAGGGCGGAATCGATCTTCCTCTTCCAGAAAGGCAGATCCTCTTCGGCGATGAAAGCCGGGATCTCGAAGGCCCCCGCCAGATCCGGCAGGGGACCGGGCGCCCCCGGAACGAGGGAGGCCGCGAAAGCTCGCACCGCCTCGGCGGCGGCCTGTTTCACATCGACCTCTTTCAGCGCCCCGAGCGCACAGGCCCAGAACTCCCGGCGCAGCCCCTTGAGGAGCGCGGGGGGCAGAAAGAAGGGCTCGCCCTTGAGCGTCGCCGAGACGCCCGCCGCGCTCCAGGGGGCCGGAGCTCCGGCGGCGAAGGTTTTTTCTATCGCTTCCGGTGTCGCCGGGTGCTGCTCCGCGGGACCGAGGGCGAGTTCCCTGCGCCAGAGAAAACCGGGGAGCTCCCCGATGCGGCAGGTCCACTCATCGGCGGAGCACTCGAGATACAGGTGGAGCGGTTCCCGCCGCGGGGGCAGGGCGGCGGCCTGCCGGGAGAAGTCGAAGCCGTTCTCCCCGATCTTGAAGAGGGACCAGCCCGGCGCGGCGGTGAAATTTCCGGGGACGAAGGCCGTTTCCCCCTTCCGGAGCGAGGTCTTTTTCACCCCGGCGTTGTCCATGGCGATCAGGGAAAAGCTTTCCCCTTCGCCGCCGTCGGGGGGCGCCAGCCGGAACCGGTCCCCCAGATGGACCTTCGTTTCCGCCTTGATGAGGAGCCCCCGGCGGGTGACCTTTTCCACCGCCGCCGCCTGGCGGCCGAAGACGCCGATGCGCCGGGGATCGGTCATCTTTTCCGGCTCGAAGCCGGGGAGTTCGTTCCGGGCGGAACTGGCCCGGAGCAACGCGGAAGCTTCCTGAAAGAGTTCCGGGAGGACCGGCCCCGGCGGAGAATCGAGAACCATCCGGTAGGCGCGGACGCTTTTCCAGACGTAGTCAGGCCCCCGGAGCCGCCCTTCGATCTTCAGGGAGCTCACCCCCAGTTCCATCAGGCGGGGGATCATTTCGAGGGCGTTCAGATCCCGCATGGAAAGGGGAAAGAGCCGCCCGCGGGGAGTTTCGAAGGCCCGGCGGCAGGGCTGTTTGCAGCAGCCCCGGTTGCCGCTGCCGCCGCAGAGCTCCGCCGAAAGCAGACACCGGCCCGAAAGGGAACAGCACAATGAGCCGTGGATGAAAACTTCGATTTCGATGGGGGATCTTTTGACGATCCTTTCGATTTCCCGGAAGGTGAGCTGCCGTTCGAGGATCACCCGTTCCACCCCCATCCCGGCCAGCACGGCCACCCCGGCGGAGTTGTGGATCCCCATCTGGGTGGAGCCGTGGAGCTTGAGCGAGGGGAAGAATTTGCGCACCATGAAGATCACCCCCGGATCGTGGACGATGAGGGCGTCGGGCTTCAGCCGGACGAGGAGCGCCAGCATTTCCGCCGCACTCTCCAGCTCCTCCTCGAAAAGGAGCGTGTTGAAGGTCAAATAAAGCTTTTTGCCCTTCCGGTGCATGTGGTCGATGAGGGCGCCCAGCTTTTCCTCGTCGAAATTTTCCGCCCGGCAGCGGGCGTTGAAGCGGCCCAGACCGCAGTAGACGGCGTCGGCCCCGGCGTCGAGGGCCGCCAGGGCGCATTCGGCGTTGCCCGCCGGGGCCAGCAGTTCACAGATCGTTCTTTTCATCCGTCAAAAAGCGGGCGATCCGCTGGGCAAGGAAGGAGTTCCGGTCCGATTTCCGGCTCAGAGCCAGCCGGACCAGCTGCGGAGAGCCCGCGATGGTGATTTTTTTCGCCGCGCGGGTCAGCGCGGTGTAAAAGAGCTCCCAGGTCAGCAGGGGGGAATCCTGCCGCGGCATGAGGAAGAAGACCTCCGGGAAGCCCGACCCCTGGGCCTTGTGGACCGTGGTGGCGAAGGCGCTTTCGTGGGGCGGCAGTTCGTGGGGCGCGAAAGACCCGGCGCCCCCGAAGTAGACCCGCTTTCCCCCCTCCGGCGTCTTGAAGACCAGCCCCGTGTCGCCGTTGGCCAGTCCCGTGGCTCTGGAGTTCTGCGTCACCATCAGCGCCGAGCCGGGGGCGTAGGGGGAGCGCAGCTTCAGCGCGTCCATGACGATGTCGTTGATCTCGTTGCACCCCTCCGGTCCCACCCGGTTGGCGGTGAGGATCCGGAACCGGTTGAAACGGGCGAAGGCCTCCTCCAGATTTTTCGTATCGGCGGCCAGACCGGGCAGATCCCCCCAGTACTCTTCGGCGGTTTTCAGCATCAGGGAACGGACCTTTTCCTGCGACATTCTGTCCCTGGAGTCGATGGGGAGAAAACGGCAGTCCTCCGAACCGGGACTCAGCAGACCGCAGAGTTCTTCGGGCGACAGAGCCTCGCGGCGGATCTCGGCGGCAAGGTTCTGTATGCCGGGGGCGTCTTTCGCGCGGAAATTGAAAAACAGCTCCACCGACGCCTGCCCCAGCGGCGAATCGGGGTCCTTCCGGGCCGAAAGAAGATCGTGCAGCACGTTCCCCGACCCGATGGACTCCAGCTGGCGGTGGTCCCCCACCAGCACCACCCGTGCATCGGGGTCCAGACCCCGGAATATGCCGGCGGCGAGATCGAGCGGGACCATGGAGCACTCGTCCACGATGAGCAGGTCGCACTTGAGGGGCTTTTCCCGGTCGTATTTGAATTTTCCCGTCTCGGGATTCCGGCCGAAGAGGGTGTGAAGCGTCTGGGCGGACAGGTTTCTTTCGGGCAGTTTTTCCTTCAGTGCGTCCGTCAGGAGCTGCGCCGCCTTGCCCGTGGGGGCGGCGATGCGGATGACGTGCTCGGGATGTTTCCGGAGCTCCAGTTCGGCCACGGCGGCGATGACCGTGGATTTGCCCGTGCCGGGCCCTCCGGAAATCAGGGCGAAGGCGCGCGCCAGGGCGTTCCGGACCGCATCATGCTGCTCGCCGATGAGTTCGAAACCGGAGGCCTTGTCTATCTCGTCGTCCGTGAAACCGACCGGCTCAAGAGGCTTTTTCAGCAATCCGGCGACCGCTTCGGCGACAGCCTTCTCATTGAGGAACTCCCGGCGCAGGTAGAGTTTGTCGTCTTCCCGCACCAGCAGCCCCTTTTTCTCATCGGTGAGACAGGAATATTTGCCGATCAGCGCCTCTTCTTCCGGCGAAAGGAAGATGAAACTGTGGCCTTCACGGCGGGCGGCGATCAGCTCCATGCCGAGAGTACGCAGGGCTTCCTCCCCGTTTCCCGCCCGGCGGCAGAGAAAGTCGCCGAAGACCCGGTCGAGTGCGGTGAATTCCTTCTCCGGAGCC
>JAFSYV010000366.1 GCA_017443585.1 Lentisphaeria bacterium
AATTGCAAGAATGGGGATGTTCCGGATTCGACCGGATCGGCTCGGACTTGACGGCATGTCGGGGATGATCGTTGGCCCCGTAAAAAATCGATCGAAACAACAACTGCGAACGAACAGTACGCACTGGCGGCTTGATGCCGTCACGCTGTCCCCCTGACGGGTGCTAAGGGCTGACAGCGTAGGCAGCGCCCTGGCGGAAGAGTTGCGCATCTGGGCAATTCCGCGAGACTTTACAGATGATCGTTCCTGATCCGGCCCGTTTGCCGGCTGAGGTCGGGGATTAAATGAAATAGGCAAAACAAGCATGTAGAAGTCACCTCTATGCTGTTTCGGGACGCGGGTTCAACTCCCGCCATCTCCACCATTTTTGAGGTTATTTCGCCAAAAAAGGTACCATTTAGTACCGTTTTGGAACCCATCCCCTGCCAGTAACCCTGATTTTCGGCTATATCCGGGAATAGAACGCAGGAGGATGCGGATATGGCTGTCAGGAAAATGAAACTCAGGATTGGAACCGTTTACCAGAAAGAAGAAGGCGGCGTCTACTATTTCCGTTATCAAATCGACGGTGCCCGCAAAGCAATCAGCCTCAAGACACGAAATAAGCAGGAGGCTGTCAAGGAAGCAGAGAGGCTCATTCCTCTTTTGCAGGCGACCTCTTCTGAAGTCATTGCGGCTCACGTTCAACAGGTCCGTAACATGGAGACGCTGCAGAAGACCCTGTTGCTCTCTCAGGCATGGGACGTCTATGCGCAAAGTCCCGAGCGGGCAATTCTCGATACCGTAAACGAGGCGCTGTCATACAAGGCGACCTTCAGGGAGTTCATCGAATGGGTCAACAACCCCTCGGCAACCCTCCGCGACGTTACCTGTGACATGGCCGCCCGCTTTGCCGACAACATGCGCACCCGGAATATCGCCGTTTCCACCCATAACCGGAAGATCAAACGCATCCGGCGCATTTTCAAAGTGCTGCGGGAGTATTGGAGTGGCGACAATCCCTTTGGTTCTCCGACGCTTTTACGGAAGGAGCGTGAAGAACGGGAACAGGACGTCCATCGGCTCTCCTTCACTCGGGACCAGGAACAGCAACTGCGGAATGTTCTCGACGATGACAAGTTCAAAGTGATGAATAAAAGAGAGATACGGCTCATCTACCTCATCGGGATGTATACCGGTCAGCGTCTGAAGGACTGCGTTCTATTGCGTTGGAGCAAGGTTTATCTGGACATCGAGCGGATTTGGGTCAGGCAGTTCAAGACCGGCAAGGATGTATCCATTCCCATTGCTCCGCTGCTTATGAAGGCCCTGTTGGAAGCTCAAACGTGGCGGGAAAGCGAAAACGGCTATGTATGTCCCCGTGTCGCCGAGCGTTACAACAGGACCGATGCGGCAGGGAAGAATGTCGGCAACAACCTCGTGGATCTTGATGTTCTGAGGGTGATTCGCTGGATCGGCCTTGAGCCGTCGATCAAAGTACCGGGCAGGGACAAGAAGGTAACCGTCTACGGCTTCCATTCGCTTCGACACTCCTTCGCTTCCTTCTGTGCCGAAGCCGGAGTTCCGCAAGCAACGGTGGTATCCATTCTGGGGGCCGACTCCGAGATCGTCTCCAAATACTACACGCACGTCGGCAACGAGGCCCAGCAACAGGCGATTGCGGCGGTTTCCGGGGATTTCGATATGTCAAACGCCGCGAAGAAGGTTGAGGAGGCGTTGAACTTGATCCGGACTTCCACGGCCTCCAGTGATGAGACTTTGGCCCAAGTCAAGGCGATACTGGAAAAATGACGGCTCCGTCTCCGGCCCTGCCCGAAGCAGGCGCCGGAGAGGTGTAACGCTTACTTGATCTCTTTGGCACGCTTCAGGCGGTCGGACAGTGCCGTCTTCTCCAAGCCGAGCATTTGACAGATCGCGTCACGGCCGTACTCGTGTTTCTTGTACGCCTCAACGATCAGCGCCAATTCCGCATTCTCACTTCGGGGAGTACCTTTCACCTTCCAGCGTTTACTTTCCTTGTCGAAAAGTATCTCGAAAGGTTTCCTGGTTTCCGAAGCCATGGGACCTCTGGGATCCTCGTATTTGACTATACGATTCTGTTCGTCCAGATCGCCCTCCGTTTTTCCGGTCTCGCAACTCAGGTTCACGGTCAGGAAAAGCGCATCCAGCTTGCTTGAGAGTCCGCGGGCTTCATTCTCGGCGTTGGCATGATGGACGATCAGCACCGCGATCCCCATCTTCCTGATCTTGTTGACCAAATCTTTGAAATTCGCCGGAGTCGCAGGGGGTTCGGTATGAACAAACGCGGTGTAGGTGTCGATCACAAGAAGGTCAACGGGCTTATCCGGGATGCCTTCCTTTTTGGCTGCTTCCAGCATATCGAACAGCTTTTGATGGTTTTCCGGGGCTGAAAAATCTATACCGACCTGTGATAGATCCTTCATCAGCAAATTGGCCCGGCATTCCTGTTCCTTTCCGGCAGGGAAATACCCCTCCTGAAAAGCCTTCTTCTTGCTCTCCATCTCGCCCATGTTCTCAAAATCCAGATACAGCACCTTGTAGCGTCCTTTGGGAACCGTCCACCACTTTCCCGGCATCAGCGGCACCGGTTTTGCGGAAAACCCCTGAGCGACCACGCGGGCGGCGATACTGTACGCAATGGCGCTTTTCCCCACACCTTTTCTGGCATAGAGCATGGTCGCCTCTCCCCGCACAAGGAGCGGCTGCAGGACAAAGTCGATCGGTTTCGGTTTCTGCTTCTGTTTTTCGACAATGCGTTTTTCTTCAGGCGGGACTTCGGGACTCAGCCACCACTTATCGGGCAGCTTGTTCAGTTCGGCTTCGGCTTTCTGGAAAAACTCGTCTATTTCGCTTGCCGTCTCGAGGATTTTCAGATCCTCCTGATTGACTGTCGGCGGGGCATCCTGAAATCTCTTCAACAGGTCATCCACGCTGTTGAAATCCCGGTGCCTCCGTTTGCCGTAATCAACCGGTACGACTGCGAGGGCGGGCTCGAATTCCTGTTCTTCGCAGAGATAGTCCCGCAGTTCTTTCGCCTTCAATGCCGCGGACTCCAGACTGATCCCGGAGTGTTCGGATACCAGCATGAGCAGATCCTTCTCCTGAAGTGGTGTCCAGTCCACCTGCTCAAACCTGCCGGGAGAGCAAATGAAGCTGGTAAAGACGACCTCTTCGGAACCGTTTTCGCGTTGATTGGCGTCTGCCAGTTCCACACTGTCGCAGAGGATCACTGTCTGGCATTCGGGGTTGAGCAGCAGGTCCAGATTGTAAAGGGGCGTTTTGTCTGCGGGATAAGGGACGCAGAAGAGTTGGCTGTTGGAACTGTTGTTGCGGATCCATGTCGTCACGGGCAGCAGACACTTGCTTTGGGTTTCGGGATCGTAGACCTTGATCAGCTTCATAATCTCCTCGCCGTATTCGTTGCGGAAGGGAAAGATTTGGCTGTACCAATTCTCGAAGCAGCGGTTCTCCAGGCGAATATTGGGCAAAAGCGGAGACTGGCACGGGATGAGGTATCGGAAGGCATATTGTTCCATTCGGGCATCCGTCCAGTTTGCCTGTTCGGGAGTTTTGCGCAGAGTGGTGTTGCCCCAGATGTAATCGGGGCGCATGTTACGGACCTTGATTTTCGCAAAGGGCTCTCCGGAAGATCCCCAGAAACGGCACATCTGGCTCGGTTTTTTGTACGGTGTGATCCCCTTGCAGACTGAATAGAACGACGGATAGTTCAGGTAAAAGTTTTGTCTGATGGTCTTCCCGAGTTCAGAGACCGTCGAGATGCCGTCTCTCCCGGTAAATCCGCCATCGTGTAGATACACACTCCACCCATTGGAAGAGGCATCGGATATCCGCGCGGGGCCCCAAAATTTTTTCGATTCGTTCAAACAGCCATATTCAAAATACCTCACGGCAACGGATCTCGTCCTTTTTCCCCAAGAAGGATCGTCTTCTTCTACGTCGAAGGTTATGGGAGACGCCAGCTTATAATGATGCGGTTTTGAAATCCTTTCATCCCGTTCCCCCCTGATGAAAGCGGGCATCATTTCGCTGTCGATGTTGGCTTCGAGCAGTAACGCCGTCCTTGCCTCCACGCAGATCTCGTCGCGTTTGTTCTGGTCTTCCGGGATGTCGTCTATCCAGCGGAAGTTTTGAAGCACACTCTTCAACTCTTCTTGACCGATACGCATAAATCTTCTCCTTTAGTTCAAACAAACCTTCAAGTGAACTCCGTTCCTGACGGTGTCACTGGAAAACGCCCCCCCCCGCTGAAAGTTCCGCTGTCGAGGAGGCGAAGAAGTCTTACTTCATGAACGAGGTCAGATCCTTGACCTGACCGTCGAGGATGGAGTTATAGACCGCGTCGCCGATGGAGATGGCCCGGAGACCGTCCACGCTCTTGGCGAGGATGTCGAACTTGCGGGCGGGATCTTCGCCGAGGAAGATGTCTTCGCAGATGACGCCGTCGCCGCCGCCGTGCCCGCCTTCGCGCTTGACGACGTTGATCCGTTCACGTCCCTCGAAGATCGGGAAGTAATCGATGACTTGAACGCCGTCGGGATTGGGGTCGGGCAGAGCCTCACCGCCCACACCGCCGAAGCTCATGGTTTCGATGCGGCCGCGGGTGCCGTTGAAGGCCAGATGATAGCCCTCATAGGGCGTGGAGAAGTTGGCGGAGTAGTTCAGCAGCACGCCGTTCCGGTACTTGATGTTGGCGATGAAGGTGTCGAAGATGTTGATCTCGGAATCGAACATGCACATATCGGGCCGGTAGGTGGTAAAGAGCTTCTTGGGGCCTTCGAAAGCGTTGATATGGTCGTCCTTGGCGAAGATGGCGGAGTTCCGGGTGGCCCAGCGGGCCTTGTAGGGGCACTGCATTTTTTCGGTGCACTCGTTGCAGTGGCGTCCGTCCTTTTTGGAGGGATTGAAGACGCCGTCGGGGCCGTAGTGGTTCAGCGCGCCGAAGGCGTGGACGTATTCCGGAATGCCGTCCACCCACCAGTTCACCAGATCGAAGTGGTGGCTGGACTTGTGGATGGAAAGGCTGCCGGAGTTCTCGCGCATCCGGTTCCAGCGGTGGAAATAGCTGGATCCGTGCTTGATGTCGATGTACCAGTTCAGGTCCACATGGGTGACCTTGCCGATCTTGCCCGACCAGATCATTTCCTTGATCTTGGTGTGGACGGGGTTGTAGCGGTAGTTGAAGGTGCAGATGACCTTGCCCTTGGACTTCTCTTCGGCGGCCAGCACCTTGAGGGCGTCTTCGGTATTGGTGGTCATGGGCTTTTCGGAAATGACGTCAACATCATAACCCAGGCCGCGGACGATGTATTCCACGTGGAAGCGGTCCATGCAGACCACCAGCAGCGCGTCGGGCCTGGTTTCCTTCATCATCTTGTCGAAGTCGGCGGCCAGATATTCGGGCACGTCCTTGGCCTCGGGGACCTGTTCCTTGCAGACCTGGAACCGGAGCGGGTCGATGTCGAGCATGGCGACCAGTTCGGCGCAGTGCTGGAACTGACGGAGCATAGGACCGATGTACATGTAGATGGCCCTGGACGACACGCCGCAGACGGCGTACTTCTTTCTTTCCATTCTGAAAACTCCTTTGTGCGGCGTTGACGCGAAATCAGCCTGTCTCACTGGAAGAGGAGCTCGCCGAAGGTACCGCTGTCGAGAAAGCTCGCGGTTTCCAGATTGGGCGACCAGGTGGAAAGCTCCGGGGCACCGTGCCCGTTGCTGCCGACGGGGCGGGATTCCCGGCCCACGTTCATGGTCCACGCGGTCCCCGGTTTCGGGGTCGGCGTTTTCAGGGTCGTAAACGGCACGGTGAAGAGGGAATACCACTTGCCGTTCTCGCGGCGGCACTGATAGCTCCACTCGCCGTTCCAGGCGGGATCGGCCTTGTTGTAGAGGGGATGCAGAGGATCGCTGATGAAGCCGAAAGCCTCGTCATAGGTCGAATTGGGGACAGAGGTGTAGATCATGTGGTAGTAGCTCTGCCGGTCCCCTTTGGGGTCGATGAGGAGTTCGATGCACTCGTCTCTCCAGCAGGGGCCGTCCTTGCCCAGAGGCTGCGAGACCTTCTTCGGATCCAGATCGGAGATGACGGCCATGTAGAAATTCCTGTCGTCGTAGGCGGCCTTGAAGCGGGTCTTCTCGCCTATGGGGCCCAGCTGGATCCCCCGCAATTCTTCCCATTTCAGATCTTTCCACACGCCGGACTCGAAATCGTTGAATTCGGCCTTGCCGGAAATCTTCCCGACCGTCATGCGCTTCACGGTCGTTCCGGGCAGGATCTTCTTCTCTTTGAGGAACTTCATGTTCCAAGTGAAGGGAGCGCCGAGGGCGGAGCGTCCGTTGTCCGCCAGCATTTTCCCGGGAGCGTTGTCGAAGAAGCGGATGAAGGGAAACTCCTTGAGCCGCCGTATCTTGCCTTTCTTATCCAGCAGGGATCCGACCAAGTCGTTCCGGGCGTCGATCTTCTGCGCGAGAAGGTCGAAGGTGGTCCAGCCGGGGGCCGTGCGGTAGGCTTGGTACATACGGATCACGTCCACAATGGATTTCAGGTAGTCGAACTCCTTGCGGACCAGCAGCAGCCGGGCTTTGACTTTGGGTTGAACGGCCTGTTTTTCCGCCCGGAGAAGGTTCGCTTCGAGTTTTTCCATCACGTCGGGGGGATAGACTGCGCCGAAGAAGTTTCTCGAACTGCCGAAACAGCCGCGGCCCTTTTCTCCCAGTGCCAGCGCCTTGTGGAGCGTGTCGAAGAAGGTCCGCATGGGGACGGCGCTTTCGTGATAGGCCCGTTCGTAATAGTCCCGGAGCAGCGCCTCGGTATTCAGTTCCGGATCCTCCAGCGTCTTGCCGTAAACATAGTAGACCGGCCCTTCCAGACCGCAGAGTTCGCCGAAGCCGCAGCGGTAGACGCCCTTCACGCCGTTGGCGGCGAAAAGCTTCGCCTGATCCGCCGCAAAGGCGGGAGTGTGTTTCGGGGTATAGCCCTGGCCATGATAGCTGCCCCAGTTGTAGATGTAGGTCAGGAATCCGCCGGGGACCTTGATTTTCTTCCACTCGGCGAAGTCCTTTTCGCCGTATTTGCAGAGCTCGATCATGGTGTTTGCGGGGAAGGAGGAAAAACTTTTCGGGGGATCGTAGTTGGGCGGATAGCAGATGATGACCGCCTTTTTGCCGGGCCGGTCCTTCATCAGTCTTTCGGCGAAGGAGCGGTGGAGGATCCAGAGCTTTTCGCCGTAGTCGTCACCCGTGCCGCCGAAGGCCCTGCACTTGTCGCAGAGGCAGGGCACGAAGCCGTCCTCCTGAGCCACCAGAACCGCCTCGGCTCCGGCATCGAGACGGCGGAGCATTTCCTTGTAGATCAGTTCCTGCACTTCGGGGTTGGAGATGCAGAGATGTTCTCCCAGAGAGGAACGCTTGCCGTCGCGGAAGGCAAAATACTCCGGATGGGTCGTCGCATACTTCTTCACCGGGACGGCGGCGTAGTAGGAGTGCCCCCCGTAGAGGTGGAATTTCCCCTGACTGGGATTGGCGCTGGAGTAATCGTAGAAAAGTTCGTTGCGCCGTCCGGAGCCCATGATGATCCGGGGCGTGATACGCCAGGTAAGGTTCCCCGGCACGACCACGGAGGCGCATTTTACGAAATCCAGCCCGTTGGGGCCGGGGAGAAGGAAACGGCCGTTGAGGAACCGCTCCGTAAAGCGTATGGTTCCCGTGACCGTTCCGAGAATGCACTCCAGCGGATTCCTCACACGGCCCGGCAGTCCGTAGCGCTGACGGTCGAGTCCGGCGATGAAGATGTTGCCGCCTCTCGAAGCCACCACCGCGCCGCGTTCCTCGAACCCGACAGGGTCAAGACCGATGTTCAGGATCGCCTTCGTGCGGCCGAGGAAGATGGTGTGTCCCGCGAAATTCTGCCGTTTTCCCTCGATTTCCACGGGGGCGTCGATGTTCAAGGTTTCCTTCAGTCCCCGGCGGATCACGCCCGCGCATTGCCGCAGAAACGTTTCGATTCCCGGATTGGCGTGTTCGGCGGGAATGACGATCCGCACGGAACTGGTGCTTTTCAGTTCGATGGGGGAAGCCTTTTCCGGTACGCTCCGGCATCCGGCCAGCAGCAGGACGCCGCAGAAGACGAAGAGAAGTTTTTTCATGTGTCCATCTCCTTTTTTCAGTTTTTCAGAATTCGACTGTGCCGATGCCCGTGTAACGATGACGCCAGGTCAGCAGATTGATGTTGTACTCCCAGGTGTAGGCCTGGCCCTTGTAGTGGAAATTGAAGTCGATGAAACGTTTTTCGCCGGGTTTGACCGGACCGCCGAAAAGGGCCAGAGGGATGGTCATTTCCGTCACGGGGCTCTTGCCTTCGGCTTCGATGCGGCGGCATTTCACGGGATATTTCCGGATCGTTTCCTTGTCGGGCGTGACAGCGCCGAGGAATCCCATGCTCGGAGCGAAGGGAGTTCCGCCCAGAGCGTACCGGGGAGAAGCGGCGTCCTTCTGGAGTCTCACCCAGATGGCGCCTGTCTTGACATCCTTTTCCAGATTATCGAAACGCATTTCGGCGATGAGGTTTTCCCCTTCCACACGGCAGCGGACGAAAACGGGGTGCTCCTTCACATAGTTGTTTTTGCCGTTCCCCATGACGTCGATCATCTGCTGCCATTCGGGATCGCCCGCCTTCAGGATCCGGCCGGAAGGCCGCATCTTCTTCTCAAGGTAATACTCCACATCCCAGTTGAAGGGCGCCGCCAGCGCACCGCCCATACGACCGTTGGCCAGAACCATTTCCACAGGGTCGAGACCGAGAGTGGGAAGATACCCCTTGGGCTTCAGGACTTTTGTTTTCCCGACAGAATAAGCGGGCAGAGCCAGGATGAACTTCTTGCGGGCAATGAGGAGTTTCGCCAGACGTTCGAACTCCTCCTGCCCGGGATTTTTATGATAATCGTAAAAGGCGTTGCAGCCTCCGGCGGTGAGCTTCAGATAGTCGAACTCCAGCCGGGCCCGTTCCAGCAGATCCCTGCCGCTTGCGGCATTCTCTTCGCCCTTTTTGAGCAGTTCGTCAAGCTCCCGGAGCACCTGATCCGGATAGCGTTGGTGGAGCAGGGCGACATTGGGCGCGAAGACGCTCTTGGCCATGACCTTTTTGCCGGGATCGGTGTAGTCCTCCTTGACGGGCGCGGAGCCGTCGATGCGGGCATAGAGAAGCGTGTAGAACTTTTCCATGAAGGGGGCGCTCTTCATGCCGAAGGCCTTTTCGCAGAAGCTCTTGAGGAAGGCTTCGGGAGAGGTCTTGTCCCCGGCGAAAGCCCGGAGATAATAGGTGACGACGGGCATGTTGAGCCCCGGCAGTTCGGTAAGACCGCAGAAATAAAGGGCATTGACGCCGTATTTTCGGAGCAGGACGGTCTGTTTTTGCGCCTTTTTCAGCGTAAAGGTGGGGGTGAATCCTTCGGTGTGGTAGTTGCCCCAGTTGTAGAGGTAGGCGTCGAAGCCCCGGGGGACCTTGTATGCGCTCCACTTTTTCAGAAGCCCTTCGCCGGGGCCCGCGATGGTGACGGCCACGTTTTCGGGGAGGACTTTCGTGAATTTCGGCGGATCGGAGGCGGGGTAATAGGCCATGATCCGCACGCCTTTGCCGGGACGGTCCTTGAGCAGACGTTTCGCCATGCCCAGATGGAGTTTCCACAACGCCTCGCCCATGCCGTCCTTGTAGAACTCCTTGCACTTCTCACATGCGCAGCCTTTGAATCCGTCGGTCTGGGCCAGCTGGGTTTCCTGAACACCGGGACGGTCGAGGGAAGAGAGCACATGCCGGTAGATCAGCTCCTGAACTTCGGGGTTGGAAAGGCAGTACTGGGGGATGTGATACCCGTCCCGTTTGCCGTTGACGATGGCGAAGTACTCCGGATGGGTCTTCGCGTATTTTGCCCGGGGGATGGCCGGGATATGGGAGTGGCCGCCGTAACAGCGGTACCAGTGAGCGGGGAATTTGTCGTTGGCGAGGGAGTAGTACTGCTCCATGGCCCGGGCAATGCCGAATCTGGTATAGGGAACGGCGCCGAAGTCCAGATCTTCCAGCACGGCGAGGGAGAGGTTCCGGGGAACGAAGATGCCCGTTTCGCCCGGATAGAGGAAGTCGGCTCCGACGAACCTTTTGGCGAATTCGAGGGTTGCCTTGACGGAGCCCAGACGCAGGCTGTGAAAACCCGCCGCCCGGTCGGGGAAAGGATCCGCGTCATCACCCAGGAGAAAGATGTTCCCCTTGTCGGTCTTCATCCGGTATTCGTTGAGGCCCCAGGTTTTCTTTTCCGCGCCGCTCTTGAGCGCGGCGGCGGTCCGGCCTATGAAGATGGCTTTCCGGCCCGGCGACATTTTGCTTTCGCTCAAAACGGGGAGATTGGCTCCGGTGCGGCGTCTTATCAGGCGCTTCAGGAGCATCGCCGCATTGCGGTACTCGCGGGCGAGGTTCGGAGAAGCCTTTTCGGGGACGACGATGGCGTAGGAACTCTTCTGGTCCCCGACGACTTCCATATCCGCGCCGCCGAGGGAAAAGAAACTCCCCGCGAGCAAAAACGGGAGCAGAAGTCCCGCCGTTGCTTTCTTCGATACTGTCGAACCGGTCATTGCATTTTCTCCTTTATAATTTCAACCACGGTCAACGGAAAACAGATTATTTGAAAAGCCCCAAATGACAGCCCACCCAGAACCAGGAGAGGGGGGCGTATTCCTCGGGGACGTCACCGTGGCCGAGGAGGGGTTTGTTGAAGATCATTCTGCTGCCGCCGAGAGCGTTATAGGCGGCGTAGACACTCGAAGCGGGACAGGTGGTGTCGATGAAGCCGCAGCTCGTAAATACCGGGACCTTGATCATGGGAGCGAAGTTGACCGGGTCGAAGTAGCGCATGACCTGATAGTGTTCACGGAAGTAGTCCGCCTGCGAGGTGGTGTGATGCCGCCCCAGAAGAAATCCGCCGCAGTCGCAGAAGGCGGGATCGCCGCAGAAGGCCGCGTTGATTTCCGGACAGAAAGCGGAAAGGAAGATGCCGAAGGCTCCTCCCTGACTGCCCCCGAGGTAGCTGATGCGTTCCCGGTTCACCGCGGGCAGGGCCGAAACGAGACGGCACATGCGCACGGCGCCCGGAATGGCGCGGTAGAAGAAGGTGTGTTCACGGCCCCGGGCCAGTCCCTCGGCCCAGTAAGAGCGGAGATTCAGGGACTTCATGTAAGTTTCGTGGAGCTTCCGGTGTTCCTCATAGGTGTCGCCCGGGTGGTAGTTGTGCGTAAAAATGAGCAGAAGCGCCACCGGGCCGGGGAAATGGGAATCCGCATTGGCGCAGTGCTGAACGAAGCCTTCCCGGGGAAGCCCCGGACCTGCGCCGCAAAAATAAATCATCATGGGGACCGGGCCGGAGACGTCGGGCAGCCTGAGAAAGGCGTAGCATCTGCCGCCGTTCAGCGCAGTGCACGAAAGGTCATAAAAGGTGTGGCCGGAACCGGAGAGTTCGGGGATCTCCTTCATCTGAAAGTCGGCGGGGATCTTTTCCAGCCGGGCGAAAGTGTCGGTCCAGAACTCCCGGAAGTCTTCCGGCGGAGCCAGGGCGGGCCGGATGTCGCAGGGATCGAAAGCAGCCCCCGCCAAGGCGGGTTTCATGCCGGGGGCGGAAACTTCGCAGCGCAGAACGCCGGGAAAGGGCAGTCCCTGTTTCAAGGTGCAGGGGGTGGTGATCTTTTTCCTTTCCAGTTCCGCTTCGCCGTCGGCGGTGAAGACGACTTCCGCCTCAGTGCCGGTTATCGGCGCGGAAATAGTGAATTCGGCTTTTTCTCCCGCGCGGCAGATGTGGGACTCCGGAACGCAGGAAATGGTAAAAGTCTGCATTTCTCTTTCTTTCATAAAACTTTTCCCTTGAGTTGATTTCGACTCGGGAGAAACAGCGCGGGATCGAGCCGGGAATCACCAATTATTTCTTGTCGGGTCGGCGGTAAAGGGGTTCCAGAAGGTACAAAAGGCGGCCGTATCACCGTTCAATTTGTAATCCGGTACACGGTTGCGTTTCATCTGCTGAACGTGAAAGTCAAAAAAGAGGGCAGTGCTCTGGTCACTGTGGGGATAATCCGCGGCATAATCTTTTGAGCCGCCCGTGTAGATATTGTGAGAGTAGCTGATCGTTACGGCGTTTTGTTTCAGACGTTGTTCCATGACCAGCATGCTGCGGGAAGGCCAGCGGGCACGCCAGACAGGCTGGGCTCTGCTCCGCAAAATCTCCGGCGTATCCGCCACGCCCCATATAAGGAGTGTGGACATCCCCAGTGCACAAAGTTTGATGCCTTGGGAAACCATGGAGGGTTTTGCTTCCCGGCTGGGGCAGGCCAGAGAATCTGCGAGCAAACTGCCCCTCCTGTTGTACCAACCGCCTATGGGCAGGTCGGCTTCCGTCACGATGCCGATATAGTGGGCGATCAGCTCAACCCCCTTGCGCGAAGACCACCACACGCGTCCGGCGCTCCTTGTTCCGATACGCTGGTTCCCGTTGGGTGGGACGACGCCCTTGAATTCATCGGTATAGCCCACGAAGCCCATGCCGACCTGCTTCATGTTGCCGATGCACTTGGCCGAGCGTCCCCGCTCCCTTGCCTGCTGCAACGCGGGCAGAAGCATCGAAGCGAGTATGGCGATGATGGCGATGACCACCAGAAGTTCGATGAGCGTGAAGCGCCTCCGGCAGGCGGCACACCGTTTGAAGCTGACCGGGACCATATTGATTTCCTCCTTACGTTTACGGGGTTGGGATTTTTACTTGATTTCGGGGGGGGCGTGAAGCTTCACGCTTCGCCGCACTTCCCCGCTGATCTTTTTTTCTTCACGCGGGCGGTGCTGGCCCGGGGAATGAGCTTGAAATCTCTGGGAACCGCGGGGGCCTCCCGCCCGGGGCCGAGCCACTCCTTACCGGCGAAGAGAAGCTCGAAAGCCTTTTCCGCCGCCTGCCGGGGAAGGAAATCCACCGAGGTCAGGGGAGGCGTGAACATGTCCGTCCCCCTGCTGTTCCCGAAAGCTGCCACGGCGAGCTCTCCCGGAATGTCGATGCCCTCTTCTTCGCAGAACTCGTAGAGCTGCGCGGCGTGAAGATCCGAATGACAGACGACGGCGTCGAACCGTCCGCGGTCTTCGAGCCATTCTGCAAACTTGTTTCTGTTGGCTTGTTTCTGCGCGGGATCGATGAAAAGCGCCGGCTCCTCGGGGATCTCAAGCCCCAGTGAGCGCAGAAAACCGAAATGAACCTGCAGTGTGGAGGTGCGGAGCCAGGCGTCACGGCGTCCTCCGGCCCGTTCGTCGCCGCTCAACTCGCCCACGGCGCCGATCCTGCGGTATCCCTGTTCCCTGAGATGGCTCAGGACGGCGAACCAGCTGGCATCGTGAGAGCGGTCCAGGACGGCGAAACGGGTGATCGCCCGGTCGCTGGGACGGGCATCGGGGAGAAGCACCGGGATATTCGCTTCCCGGAGAGTTTTGAGCTCCGGCTCAAGACCGACGAAGCCGCCGTTGCAGACCAGTGCCCCGGTGTAGCCCTCCTTCCGGAACATTTCCAAAATCCGCTCGCGGGAAAGGGAATTGAAGATGTCGATGGAAACCTGATCGACGCCGATCCCCCGCTCCCGGCAGACGGACTCGAAGGCGGGAATCATCTCGTTGAGGAAATAGACGCCGTTTTCCCCTTTGGCGTAAGAAACGATGAGAAACTTTCCGCCCGGCAGAGGATCGGCCACCCGGAACCCCCTGCGCGGCTGACTCTGTATCAGTCTGTGTCCTGAAAGTATCGCCAGAGCCGAAACGATGACCCGGGGCCCGACCCCGTACATTTCGGCCAGAGTCCGGACGCTGGCAAGAGGGGCCCCCGGCGGGATCTTTCCGCTGATGATTTCCGCTTCGAGCAGAGAAGCGATTTCCCGTGAGCGGCATTCTTTTCTTTGCAGAGAACTTTCCATTATGGCCTTCCTGTGTCATTCTGTGTCATGCGTCTTAAGATACACCGCCGGAAAGACGATGTCAAGTCCTTTTTACGTTTTTTTTAAAAAAAGCTTCTTCTTCGGACTCCTTATTTTTTCAGTGTGCCGACCGTTCAAAAACGCAATACGAGCAACCCGGAGGCGGGAACGGGAACGCAACTGTATCCGGGCTCCGGAAGAGGGCCGGGAAGCGCTCTTCCCGTCGTGTCGAAAAATTCGGCGGCAAGGGGTTTTTCCTTCAGTTCGCAGACGACCCCCGCGCTGCCGGTCGCGTTGACCACGAAGCAGGTTTTGCCCGGCGCGCATTGGATTTCCGCGACTTGACCCGCATGATAGACTGCAATGATCTTTTCCTGTGCGTTTTCAGCGGCGACCAGCGGATAATCGAGTTCCGGATGGAAGGGCTTCAAATCACCGTGCAGAAGCAGTTCCCGGTGCCGGCTCCAGAAGCTGAGCCAGAAACGGAGCATTTTCCCGTGGGACTCCGGGAGCTCCGCGAACCGGATGGAGATCTGCGGGACGCTGAAAAGGATGTTGAGGAATTGCAGAGCGGCGTTTTCCGCCGTATCGTCGACGGTCCACTCGAGCATATCCGAATGGACCGCGGTGTTCCCGGAAGTCAGCCGCAGATCCATGATGTTGATGCGGTTGGTGATGATGTCCGCGGGGCAGTCGCCGGAACGCAGCATGTTGCCGTATTTCCGGATCGCGGGGCCGATGTAACGCTGCCGGAATTCGATGAGGATCTCCGGCTTGATCGCCCTCAGGCGCGCCATCACGTCGGAAAGGAGCCTGTCGACCGCTTCGGGCAGGGAACGGATATCCCTGCCCGCATAGTTCTCTTTGACGGCGGGATCCTCCCCCATAAAACAGAAATTGTCGATGAACTCGAGCTTGAACCCGTCGATGTCCCACTCCTTCAGGGCTTTTTCGTAGATGGAAATGAGAAACTCCCGAACCTCCGGGAAGCGCGGATCGAGGAACCCCACGCGCCGCGAAGTCCGGCTCCAGAGGAGCTTCGATTTGAAGCGGTCGTAGTTTTTGCTCAGTTCTCCGACGGTGGAGACGCCGAACCAGACGATGTACTTCATGCCGAGCCGGTGAACCTTTTCCACATGGGCCCGCATGTCGGGAAAGCGCGTTTTCGCGATCTCCCAGTCGCCCGTGAAGGCGTAGCCCCATTTCCGGTCGGCCTCCTCGGTCTGCCAGCCGTCGTCCACGATGATCCCCTTGAGCCCGGCTTCGGCCGCGAGGGCGCACTCCGCTTCGAGCCGCGGCGCGGAGAGCTCCCGGTGATAGCTGTACCAGGTGGAGTAGACCGGGTCGAAGGCCGCCTCCGGAACGGGAGCCGGGGCGTACTCGGGGAACGATGCGTACCACTCCATGGCGGAACGGATGGCGTCCGCGTAAAACACCCTTCTCGTGTCGAACCGCAGAGTCACTTCAATAAAGGCGAGCGGCGCTTCGGGAACGGAGAAAAGTTCAACTTCGAAGGCGATTTCGTTGCTCCGTTCGTTGACGCCGCCGAGGATGTTGACTTGCCGCAAGGCATCGGAAACGGCGACGAGGAGTCTGTTCTCGCCCTTCAGGTTGAGGAACTGCATCAGAGGGATGGATGAGGCAAGCGAGGAGGAAACAGGTTCGGTCCAGTCGGGGGGAATGTTCCGATCGAAGCGGCACGCGGGGAACCAGCGGCTCTGCATGTCGAGCTGGGGAACGCTCCACTTCAGCGTGACGTGAGGAGGAACAGCCGCCTCCGGAGCGGCCAGTTGCAGACGGATGAGCTGGAGACCGGGCTCCGGTGTTTCCGCACCCGCCGTGATTCGCCAGACGCCGGTTTCTCCGGCAAGTTCGATATTGCCGATAATGCTTTTGAGCAGCTTCATTAATAATTCCTTTCGTTTTTTTTGAGCACGGCTTGAAAAATCCCGCCGTCCGGTGTATACTTTACACGCGGAAAGCCGCTTTGTAAATGAAAAAATCATGCTAAATATAAAAAATTTGTGCTGTTTCATCGATTCTTACGGGCCGATGTGGACCCGTTGCTTCACCTATCCGGAAAAGGTGTGCGACCTGCCGGTCGGGCTCAACAGCGTCGGACTGCACTATGTTTCCCATCCGGAATACTGCTGCGACGGTCGGTCCCGCGGAAAAAACCGGGGAAGCGATGAGCGCGCGCTGATCCAGTATACGGTTTCCGGTACGGGCGTGCTGGAGTTCGAGGGCCGGCGCTATGAAATTCCGTGCGGTCACGCCATGCTGCTGACTTTTCCCAAAAACCACCGTTATTTTCAGGCCGAAAACGCCCGGCACTGGGAGGTCCTCTGGGCCTGCTTCGCCGGAGAAGGTTCCGCGGCGGTTATCAGAGCGCTGCGCGGGCGCTTCGGAGTGGTCGTCCCCCTGAGGTTCGACGGAGAAACGCTTTGCCTGATGCGGGAACTTCTCGAGCGCGAATTTCCCGCGTCTTTCTGGGAAGCCTCCGCGGCGGGGTACAGGCTCCTGACCACGCTGGGGAAAGAGCTGGAACAGCATGACGAAAATTGCCCCCGGCCGAAATTTCTCGATGCCGTGCTGGACTTCTGCCGCAGCCACGCCGGGGAACCCCTTCCGGTGGAACGCCTGGCCGAAGTCGCCGGACTGAGCCGCTGGCATTTTTCCCGGGAGTTCAAGCGGGCGCTGGGCTGTTCCGTTCCCCAATACGTGACCGAAATGAGACTCCGGCGGGCCTATCAGCTGCTGCAGAACTCCGGCTTTTCCATCAAGGAGGTCGGAACCATGTGCGGTTTCGAAGGGACGGCGTATTTCATCCGCTGTTTCGCCAAACGCTTCGGCGTCACCCCCGGCACATTCCGCGCGGCCTCCGCCGCAGCCGCTTCTTCGGGCGGCGCGGAAAAGTGACGGCGGAACAGCCCGGTACCCGCTTGAAACCGGTCCGCCGGCGGCGTCCGGGGCGGACCGCAAGTCACAAGCCCCGCGGCGGACGGCCTCGCGCCGGATGGGGCGGCGTAATTCGGCGCTTTGATCCGTCGGGGAAACTCGCCGCCGAGATCCGACTCCCGGGAATAATCGTCAGCAGTCTCTGCTTCGGCGGGACCGACTGGCGGGATATGTACATCACCACGGCGAACTACCCCTATGACCGGAGGGAATTTTTCCGGAAACATGCGGGCTGTGTGCTGGTTTGGAAAAATTCCCCGTATCAGGGGTTGAAAATACCGTTTTTCGGCGAAAACAAGTGAGGCGGAATATGAAAAACATTCTTCTCCTCGGCGACTCCATCCGCAAGGGGTACGACTCCTTCGTGAAGGAGAAACTCGCGGGCCGCGCCAACGTCTTTTTCTCGGAGGACAACGGGCGTTTTGCCCAGTACACGCTCCGCATGCTCAGCAACTGGAAGGGGGAACTTTCCCTGCCGGAGATCCAGGTCGTCCACTGGAACAACGGCCTGTGGGACGTTCTGCATCAGGCGGTGGTCTCCTCATAGTTTTCAGCTTTGACTCGGTCGGCAGCGACACCCGCGCCGAAGAAAGAGCTCGCTTTCAAACACAGCGCTTTTCAACGGATTTGACTTATATATTACCTCGGTGAGATAAGCTCACGATCAAAAAGCCCTGCCGGTCCTCTGCGGATCGGCGGGGCTTGTGTTTTTAACCCTTAACTCACAAGGAGGTAGAAAGTGGAAATCTCACGAAATCTGTTGGCCGGAGCATTGGGTGCTCTGGGGAAGCTGGTCTGCCGGACCTCGCCTGTGGAGGCGTACCGTTCCGTGCTGATCGAAGGTAAAGAAAACAAGATCTCGTTCCGGACGGCGGGGAACGAGGAGTCCGTCACCTTCACGGTGGACTGTGAAAACGCCGGAGTGTTTCGCATCGCCGTGAACTTCGACGCCTTCAGGACCGCGGTCAAGGCGGGCAAGAACAAGACCGTCGTCCTCGATCCTGATGCGGAGTCCCTGCTCGTGGACAACACGCTGCTCATGGCTGCCCATGTGGAGTGGCCCGAGATCGGCGGTTCGGCGGAGAGTGCGGCGACTGCGGAGTTGCCAGAGAACTTCGTCGGAGCCTTGGCGACCGTGGCTCCCATCGTCAACCGCAGCGAACCTCGCCGGGCTTTGCAGGGGATCCATCTGTGCAGGGAAGGCATCGTCACCACCAACGGCAAGGAGCTGTTCCACATCGATATGCCGCTGGAGGTGGAGCCGTTGACGATGCCGTTCCCTCATGCTCTGCTCGCCGCCAAGTGCACCGAGGGCGGAGTGCTCACTACTTGGGCAAAGGGCGATCAGCGTTATTTCACCGTCACGCTGGGCTGTTGGGAGTGGACGGCGAAGGCTCTGCCGGGAACCTTCCCCCGGTGGAAGTCCATCATGCCCGACAAGGCGAATCTGCCCCACATCGTCAAATTCGATGACGAGCGGGCTGTGCAGATGGCGTTCTTCCTCAAGAGCATTCCCGCCGATCCGCCCAACAACCCGGTCGTACTCGGCATGGGAGCCGACCGGGCCACACTGGTAATCGAAGCCAGGGATATGAGGACCAGCGTTACGGCGGAGTTCCCCGAAGACTGGGGCGACTTCGAGATCAAGGTCAACAAGGATATCCTGCTGCATCTGCTGAACGCGGGGCATCACACGCTCTGCTTCAGCGACACGCACGCACCCTTCCTTGCTA
>JAFSYV010000367.1 GCA_017443585.1 Lentisphaeria bacterium
ATGAAGTAGGGATGATCCGGGATCTCCACTATTTCCACCAGATCCTGTTCCGGATTGACGCCGGAAATGCGCAGTCCGGCCGCCTCCAGCTCCTTCCGGAACCGGTTGTTGAACTCGTAGTGGTGGCGGTGACGTTCGCCGATCTCCTCTTTCCCGTACAGCTCCGCGGCCAGTGTGCCGGGGGTGAGGCGGCAGCCGAAGCGGCCCAGCCGCATGGTCCCGCCCTTGGCCTCGATCCCCCGCTGGGACTCCATCAGGTCGATGACGGGGTGAGTGCTTTCGGCGGAAAATTCACTGCTGTCCGCATCCTTCCACCCCAGCACGTTCCGGGCGTACTCGATGACGGCGCACTGCATGCCGAGGCAGATGCCGAGGAAGGGCAGATTGCGGGTCCGGGCGTACTCCACGGCCCGGATCTTCCCCAGCACCCCTCGGACGCCGAAACCTCCGGGCACCAGAAGAGCGTCCGCGTCCTTCAGCAGCCGGGCGGGGTCCCCCGTTTCCAGATCGCCCGCCTCGATCTTCAGCACCTCCACGCGGCAGGAGTTCCTGATTCCCGCGTGGCTCAGGGCCTCGTAGATGCTCTTGTAGGCGTCCTGGAGCCGGATGTACTTCCCCACCAGCGCCACGGTGCATTTCTTCTGCGGGTTCAGCACCCCTTCCAGCCAGCGGCGGTACGAGGTCAAGTCCAACGCGGGCTTTTCGAGGCGCAGCAGTTCCAGCACCTTCTGATCCAGGCCCTGGCTGGCCAGCTCGAGGGGCACCTCGTAGATGGAGTTCTGCACATCCAGCTCTTCGATGCAGTACCGTTCGGGCACGTTGCAGAAGAGGGAAAGTTTTTTCACGTGTTCGGCTTCCATGGGGACCTCGGTCCGGCAGATCAGCAGATCGGGCACGATGCCGATGCCCCGCAGCGTCGCCACCGACTGCTGGCTGGGCTTGGTCTTGAGCTCCTTGGCCGCCTTGATGTAGGGGACCAGCGTCACGTGCAGAAAGACGGCGTCCCCGGCGGGAACTTCCAGCTTGAACTGGCGGATCGCCTCCAGAAAGGGGAGACTTTCGATGTCGCCGCAGGTGCCGCCGATCTCGGTGATGGCGATATCCACGTCGGGGGATTCGAGGGACCTGATCGCCGCCTTGATCTCGTCGGTGATGTGGGGGATCACCTGCACCGTGCCCCCCAGATAGCCGCCCGCCCGCTCGCGGGCGATGACGCTGCTGTAGATCCGGCCCGAGGTGTAGTTGCTGTTCTTCGAACACTCCACTCCGGCGATCCGTTCGTAATGGCCCAGATCGAGGTCGGTCTCGGCGCCGTCGTCGGTGACGTAGACCTCCCCGTGCTGATAGGGATTCATGGTCCCCGGATCCACGTTGAGGTAGGGATCCAGTTTCTGGATGGCCACGCGGCAGGAACGCTGTTTCAGAAGCATGGCCAGAGCGGCCGCGGTGATGCCTTTGCCCACGCTGGAGACGACGCCCCCAGTGACGAAGATGTGTTTGGTGCTCATTTCTGTTCCTCCATGAGTCGGGCGAATTCTGCGAAAAGGGGATCGGCATCCCGGGGGCCGGGCGCCGCCTCGGGATGGTACTGGACGCTGAATGCGGGGAATTTTTTATGCCGCAGACCTTCCACCGTGTTGTCGTTCAGATTGATGTGGGTCAGTTCCAGGGTGTCCGGCAGGTCGTGCAGGGCGTAGTTGTGGTTCTGGCTGGTGATGGCCACTTCGCCGGTGAGCAGATTCTTCACCGGATGGTTGCAGCCGTGGTGGCCGAATTTCAGCCGGGCGCATTTGGCCCCGCAGGCAAGTCCCAGCAGCTGGTGCCCCAGACAGATCCCCATGAGGGGGACCTTGCCCAGCAGGAGCCTGATGTTTTCCTGAGCGTAGCCCACCGCCGACGGATCCGCGGGGCCGTTGGAAAGGAAGACCCCGTCGGGCTTCAAGGCCAGCAGCTCCGCCGCCGGGGTCCCCGCCGGGAAGACCGTGATGCGCATGTCGTGAGCCGCCATCCGCCGCAGGATGTTGTACTTGATGCCGAAGTCGTAGGCCGCCACGCGGAATTTTCCTTCCGTGTTCCATTCGAAGGGCTTGTCGACGGTCACCTTCCGGGCGTAGTCCTGCCCGTCCAGACCTTCCCACGCACGGGCACGGGCGACGCCCTCTTCGGGAGAAAGCTCGGAGTCCTCCACGTGGAGGAAACTTTTCATGCTCCCCTTTTCCCGCAGGAGCAAGGTCAGCGCTCTGGTGTCGATCCCGGCGATGGCGGGGATCCTGTTCCGCATGAGAAAGTCGTGCAGACTTTCCTCCGCCCGGAAGTTCGATTCCGGATTGAGTTCGTGGATCACGAGCCCGTTGAGGAAGGGCTTCCGGGACTCCATGTCCTCTCCGTTGCATCCGTAGTTGCCGATCTCGGGGGAAGTCAGCGTGACGAACTGCCCCGCGTAGGAGGGGTCGCTCAAAATTTCCTGATAGCCGGTCATGCCGGTGTTGAAGACCGTTTCGCCCGTGGTGTCGGCGGGGAACCCCGCGCTCCAGCCCCGGAACACCGTCCCGTCGGCCAGGGCGAGAAAGGCGCGTTTTTCGCGCTGTTCCTTCCAGTGGTATTTCATATTTCAGTAAGCCCTTTCGCTGTTGTTGTCGAAATAGTTGACCAAAGCCCGGTTGGCCACCGTCACGCCGCCGGGGGTGGGATAATCCCCGGTGAAGTACCAGTCCCCCGTATGGCCGGGGCAGCAGCTGCGCAGGTCGGCGCAGGTCTGGTAGACCACTTCGAAATCGGCGTTGAGTTCCGGCGGCGTGAGCAGCCGGGTAATCTCCGGCAGCAGCTCTTCGTCGGGAACGGCGTCGTAAAGTTTCTTCATCCAGTTGATCTCGGATCCTTTGCCGCTCGCAAGCGCTTCGCGGGCGCCGTCGCGGCACTCGTCGAGGAGCGCCTGGGCGTTTCTTTTCTTCAGGAGCGAGATCAGCGCCTGAAAGGCGATCAGCTCCCCGGCCGTGGCCATGTCGATGCCGTAGCAGTCGGGGTACTTGACCGGCGGCGCGGAGCTGGCCACCACGATCTTTTTCGGCCCCAGCCGGTCCAGCATGGGCAGGATGGCGCTCCGGATGGTGTTGCCCCGGACGATGGAGTCGTCGAGGACCACCAGATTGTCGCTCCCCGGCCGGACCAGCCCGTAGGTGACGTCGTAGACGTGGCGGTAGATCTCCTGCCGGTGGGCCGCGTCGGTGATGAAGGTGCGGAACTTGGCGTCCTTGACGGCCACCTGGCCGAAACGGATCACGTGTTTTTTCTTCATGGCCGAAAAACTCAGTTCCTCGAGAAGGCCGTGAAAGGCCGCCTGAGCCGAGTTGGGAATGTAGCTGAAGACGGTGTTGTCGAAATCGCTGTCGACGCTTGCGAGCACGGCGGGCACGAGGGCCTTGCCCAGGGCCCGGCGCTCGTGGTGGATCTCGCCGTCGTTGCCGCGGGAAAAGTAGATCCGCTCGAAGACGCAGCTCCGGCGGGGGCGGGGATCCAGACAGTCGCAGATCTCCAGCTGGCCTTCCCGGCGCAGGATGACCGCTTTGCCGGGAGGCAGTTCCATGACTTCGGAGGTGGCCCGGTTGAAGGCCGCCTGGATGGCCGGCCGCTCGGAGGCCGCCGCGAAGACCTCGTCGTCGAAATAGAAGTAGCCGGGGCGGATCCCCCGGGAATCCCGGAGCAGGAAAAGGTCCCCGGAACCCGTCACTCCGCAGATAGTAAAAGCTCCGTCGAGGCTGTTTACGGCCTGACGGAGTATTTTCACGTAATCGGGACAATCGGGGTGGACGTTCACCTCCTTTTCCAGAAAGTGGGCCACCGTCTGCAGGAGGAGATAACCGTCGGCGGTGCTGGCGGGGTGGTGGCCCGAAGCGGTCAGATGTTTGAGCATTTCCCCCGTGTCGGTGAAGTTGAAGTTCCCGGCGAGGAGCAGCATCCGGTCGAGACAGGTGCTGTCGTGGAGGAAGGGGGAACAGCAGCTCACGTCCCCCTTGCCGAAGGTGGCGTAGCGCAGGTGGCCGAGAAAGATGTTCCCCGCGAACTCCTCCCTTCTCGCGGCCACCTTGTCCAGCAGGTCGGCCAGGGGGGAACCGCTCGCGGCGGACTTGGCCAGCGCGCAGGCGGGGGTCCCCGGCTCCGGATCGAACTTCACGGCGGCGAGCCCGGCGCCGTCCTGTCCCCGGTTGTGCTGTTTTTCCAGGAGCAGCGTCACCTTTTCCAGACCGTAGTCGGGGATCCCGCAGCTCCGGGCGTACCAACCGAGGTTCTTCCGGAGCCGGACCAGCGCCACGCCGCATTCGTGTTTGAGCAGTTCCGACATGCCGCGCCTCTTTTCTTACATGATGAAGAGCATTTCCCGGTACTTGGGCACCGGCCACAAATCGTCGGGCAGGACCTTTTCCAGCGCGTCCACGCTCTTTCTCAGTTCGGCCATGGCCGCGAGGATCTCCTCATGTTTGCCCGTCAGGGCCTTGGCGAGAGCGGCGCAGGCTCCGTGACAGGTCTCCAGCAGAGCCCCCAGTTCCGCGGCCTGTTTCTTCACCGCGGCGCTCCCCTGCTTCACGCCGGCCTCCTTGGCCTGACAGAGGGTCCGGAGCAGCCGTTCGTATTCGTTTTCCGCCGCGGGCAGGACCATGGTCCGGGCCATTTCCAGCGCCACCTGGCCCTCGATCCGCACCTTGCGGTGGTAATCCTCGAGGAAGACCTCGAAGCGGGATTCCGTTTCCCTGGTCGAGAAGACCTGATACTTTTCGAAGAGGGCCCGGTTGGCCTCGTCGTTGAGGCAGCGCAGGGACTCCATGGTGGTGCGGGCGTTGGGCAGTCCCCGCGCCGCGGCCTCCTTGAGCCACTCGTCGGTGTAGCCGTCGCCGTTGAAGATGATCCGCTTGTGGGCCTTGACCAGCGACTGCAGGTGCTTCTGAAGCGCGGCGTTGAAGTTTTCCTTCCCGAACTTTTCGTGGGTCTCCGCCATGCGGTCGAAGGCTTCGGCCACGATGACGTTCAGCGTGACGTTGGCGCCGGAGCAGGACTGGCTGGAGCCGGGGGCCCGGAATTCGAACTTGTTCCCCGTGAAGGCGAAGGGGCTGGTCCGGTTCCGGTCGGTGGCGTCCCGCGGGAGCGTGGGGAGCGTGTCCACGCCGATCTTCATGGTGTTGGCGTGACGGCTGCTCCGGGGAGCGCCCTTTTCCAGCTGGTCGATGACGTCCGAAAGCTGGTCGCCCAGGTACATGGAGATAACCGCCGGCGGCGCTTCGTTGGCTCCCAGCCGGTGGTCGTTGCCCGCGCCGGAAACGGCGGCCCGGAGCAGGTCGCCGTGCCGGTCCACCGCCTCGATGACCGCGCACAGAACGGTGAGGAATATGGCGTTCTGGTGAGGATCGTTCCCCGGATTGAGAAGGTTGCGGCCGCCGTAGGAAATGCTCCAGTTGTTGTGTTTCCCGGAGCCGTTGACCCCGGCGAAGGGTTTTTCGTGGAGCAGACAGACCAGCCCGTGCCGTTCGGCGGTCTGCCGGAGTATTTCCATGACCAGCATGTTGTGGTCGCAGGCGAGATTCACATCCTCGAAGACGGGGGCCAGCTCGAACTGGGCGGGGGCCACTTCGTTGTGGCGGGTCTTGGCGGGGATCCCCAGTTTCCAGAGCTCCTGTTCCACCTCGGTCATGAAGTTCAGGACCCTGGTCTTGATGGAGCCGAAGTAGTGGTCTTCGAGCTGCTGGTGCTTGGCGGGCGGCGCGCCGAAGAGGGTCCGGCCCGTCTGGAGCAGGTCCGGCCGCTGGAGATAGAAGCGGCGGTCGATGAGGAAATACTCCTGCTCCACGCCCAAGGTGACGGAGACCTTTTCGTCGCCGGGCAGTCCGAAGCACTTCATCAGGCGGCGGGTCGACCGCGAGAGGGCCTGGATGGAGCGCAGGAGCGGGGTCTTCTTGTCCAGCGCCTCGCCCGTGTAGCTGCAGAAGGCGGTGGGGATGCACAGGGTCGCCCCGTTGCTGTGGCGCTTGATGAAAGCCGGACTCGTGGGATCCCAGGCGGTGTAGCCCCGTGCCTCAAAGGTGGAGCGCAGCCCGCCGGAGGGGAAGCTGGAGGCGTCGGGTTCCCCCATGATGAGGTTTTTGCCCGAGAAGGAGAAGATGGCCCGGCAGCCGGAAGGCTCCAGAAATGAATCGTGCTTTTCGGCGGTCCCGCCGGTGAGGGGCTGGAACCAGTGGGTGTAGCTGGTGGCGCCCCGGCTCAACGCCCACTCCTTCATGGCGTGGGCCACGTCGCCCGCGATGGCGGGATCCAGGGCTTCGCCCCGTTCGATGGTCGCCTGCAGTTTGGTGCAGATATCCTTGGGGAGAAACTTCTGCATGACCTCGGCGTCGAAAACGTCCGAGCCGTATTCCCCGAGTTCGGCGGGCACGGCCTCACGGGGCGGCGGAACGACGAGATTGGCGACGGTTTTCACGGCTTCACTGCGGCTTGGACTGCTCATTTTTTCTCCTCTCGGGTGGTTTTTTACGGTTTACCTGCCAAAGCTCTTGCAAAAAGTGTGCCAACTCCGCCGTTTTTCGTATTCTTCCTTCGCGTTTCCTCGAAATTTCATGGCGCGACGCCGGGCCGGGCGGCGAAGTTTTACAATTTTTGTAAAACGATACTCCCCGGTTTTACATTTTTTGAAAAACTTTTCTCCCGATCCCGCTCCGTGCCGGGGCGGCCGGGGCTTTGGCACACTTGTTGCAAATGCGTACGCAAAAGAGCAGCGGCGGGGCCGGGCTTCCGTGTTTCGCCGCATCCGACTTGATTCGAAGACGACGGTTTTTTCATGAAAAGACAGCTTTTTCAGGCGCAGCCCGCGGGGCTGTACCGCCCGGAGGATGAACACGATGCCTGCGGCGTCGGTCTGGTGGCCGACCTGGGCCGCCGGGCCTCGCACCGGATCGTGGAACAGGGCATAACAATTCTGCGCCGCCTGATGCACCGGGGCGCGGCGGGGAGCGATCCCGAGACCGGAGACGGCGCGGGCCTGCTGCTGGCGCTGCCCGACGCCTTTTTCCGCCGTGTAGTGCCGGAAGAACTCCCCGCGCCGGGGAAATACGCCGTCGCCATGCTTTTCGGCGGCATCGGGGCGGAAGCGGAAATCGAAAAGATCGTCGCCGGAGAGGGCGGCCGGGTCATCTGCCGGCGGCAGGTCCCCCTCCGGCCCGAGTGCATCGGCCGCAAGGCCAGGGAAACGGTCCCGGTGATCCGGCAGCTTTTCATCGACGGGAGCAGTTTCGCCGATCAGGGTGAGTTCGAACGCAAACTTTTCGTCATGCGCCGTCTCGCGGAAAAGCTCCGGCGCGACCTCTACATATGCAGCATGTCCTCGCGGACCATCGTCTACAAGGGGCTGCTGCTGGCCACCCAGCTGGAAGGCTTCTACCCCGACCTTTCCGAGCCGGATTTTTCCTCACCGCTGGTCCTCGTCCACCAGCGCTACAGCACCAACACCTTCCCCGACTGGCGTCTGGCCCATCCCTTCCGCTATCTGGCCCACAACGGCGAGATCAACACGCTCCGGGGCAACCTCAACGCCCTGAAGCTCCGGGAAAGCAGTCTCGAAAGCCCTCTTTTCGGCGAAGATCTGGCCAAACTTCTGCCCCTTATCGACGGGGACGCCCCCACCAGCGATTCCGCCGCCTTGGACAACATGCTGGAACTTCTGGTCGCTTCGGGGCGTTCCCTCGAACACGCCATGCTGATGCTCCTGCCTCAGGCGTGGGGAGAAAAGTACTACATGGGCCGGGACGTGCGGAACTTCTTCGAGTACCACTCCGCCCTCATGGAGCCCTGGGACGGCCCGGCGGCGGTGGTCTTCAGCGACGGGATCAACGCGGGGGCCATGCTGGACCGCAACGGTCTCCGCCCCGTGCGCTTCACCGTTTCCGCCGACGGCACGGTGGTGCTGGCCAGCGAGACCGGCGTGCTGGACATCGATCCCGCCGAGACTGTGACCTCGGGGCGGCTCCGGCCCGGGGAAATGCTCTTTCTCGACTTGGAAAATCACCGCATCATCCCCGATGCCGAACTCAAGAACCGTCTGGCCCGGAGCAAGCCCTACCGCCGCTGGGTGGAGGAGAACCGGATCACGGTCCGGGGACTTTTCACCGAAATCACCTCCGCCGAACCGGAAGGAGCGCTGGAGGAGCAGCAGAAGCTTTTCGGCTGGACTCGGGAAGACGTGGAGCTCATCCTTTCGCCCATGGCGGAGATGGGACTTGAACCCATCGGCTCCATGGGGGGCGAGGCGGCCTTCGCGGCCCTTTCGAAGCGGCCCCGGCTGCTTTTCGACTACTTCAGACAGCTTTTCGCCCAGGTGACCAACCCGCCGGTGGACCCCATCCGCGAGGAGCTGGTCATGAGCCTTATGACCTACATCGGCAACAGGGGGGATATCCTCGGCGAGACCCCGGAACACGCCCGGCTGGTCAAGCTCCGCCGCCCGATCCTCACCGATGCGGAACTGGAACACCTGCAGACGCCGGGAACGGCGCAGGGCTCAGCCGCCGTGCTGCTGTGCGGCTTCCCCGTCTGGGGCGGGGGCGAAGAGCTCCGGAGGTCGCTCCGGGAGCTCGCCTGCGAGGCGGTCCGGGAGGTCAGGGCCGGCAGCCGGATCCTGATTTTGTCGGACCGGGCTCTCCCCGTCAGTATGGCGGCCATCCCGCCCCTGCTCGCATTGTCGGCGGTCAACCGGGCGCTGATCGACGCCGGGGTCCGGAGCGAAACGGGGATCATCGTCCAGTCGGGAGAAGTGCGGGAGATCATGCACTTCGCGCTTCTTCTGGGCTTCGGCGCCACGGCGGTGAACCCCTATCTGGCCCTCCAGACCGTGACGGAGCTCGCCCGGTCGGGCAAAATCGCCTGCGACGCCGTGAGCGCCGCCTCGAACTATATCCGGGCGGTGGACAAGGGGCTCCTCAAAACCATGTCGAAACTGGGCATCTGCACCTTGCGCAGCTACCGCTCCTCCCGGAGCTTCGCCGCCTTGGGGCTGAGCCGGGAATTTCTGGAAGAGTTCCTGCCGGGAGTGGTCTCTCCCGTAAGCGGCATCGGCATCGACCGGGTGGCCGCCGACGCCGCGGCGCGGGCCCGGAGCCGCCGGGAACCGGGGCCCCTGGAACGGGGCGGCATCTGCAGATTCACCCCCGGCGGCGAGGAGCACCTGTGGACGCCCAAAGCCGTCGCCCTGCTCCGTCAGGCGGTCCGGGAAAACGATCTTGAAAAGTTCGAGGCTTTCTCCGCTCTGGCGGATGAAAACGCCCGCGTCTGTACGCTCCGGGGACAGCTGGAATTCGCCCCTGCCGCCCCGATCCCCCCCGATGAGGTCGAATCCGAAGAGGAGGTGATGAAACACTTCGCCGCGGGGGCCATGAGTCTGGGATCGCTCAGCCCCGAAGCCCACGAGACCATCGCTTCCGGAGCCAACGGCTGCGGCGCCATGAGCAACTGCGGGGAGGGGGGAGAAAACCGGGACAGGTTCCACACGCCCTTCAGCTGCGCCGTCAAGCAGGTCGCCAGCGGCCGCTTCGGCGTCACCATCGACTACCTGGTCCACGCACGTGAACTGCAGATCAAGATGGCTCAGGGGGCCAAGCCCGGCGAGGGCGGCCATCTGCCGGGGGACAAGGTCAATTCCTTCGTCGCCGGACTCCGGCATTCGCTCCCCGGCGTCTCCCTGATCTCCCCGCCGCCCCACCATGACATCTACTCCATCGAGGATCTTTCCCAGCTGATCTTCGACCTGCGCTGCGCCAATCCCGAAGCCCGCATTTCGGTGAAGCTGGTCTCGGAACCCGGCATCGGCCCCGTGGCCGCGGGCGTGGCCAAGGCCCATGCCGACGCCATCGTGATCTCGGGAGGCGACGGGGGCACCGGAGCCGCGCCGCTCACGGGACTGCTCCACGCGGGATTTCCGTGGGAAACGGGCCTCGCCGAAGCGCGGCAGACACTCGTCCTGAACAATCTGCGGAAAAAGGTGCGGCTCCAGATCGACGGCGGCTTGCGGACCGCCAGAGACGTGGTCGCGGGGGCTCTGCTGGGCGCGGAGGAGTTCGCTTTCGGGACCGCGCTGCTGATTACGCTTGGATGCGTCATGGACCGCAAGTGCGCCTGCAACACCTGTCCCGCGGGCATCGCCACTCAGGATCCGGAACTGCGGAAGCGCTTCGCCGGAAAGCCGGAGCACATCGCCAACTTCTTCCGTCTGCTGGCCCGGAGCGTCCGGGCGGAGCTGGCCGCGCTGGGGCTCCATTCCCTCGCCGAAGCCTGCGGCCGCACGGATCTTCTGCGCCAGAAGGAGGAGACGCTCCGAACGGGGCTCGATTTGCGGCCCCTCCTCGAAAAGGTCTCCGCGGCACCGGGTCAAACCCCGGCTTCCGAACGGAACGGGGCGGAAAACTTCGACCGGACCGCCCTGCTCGGGAAACTGAAACTGGACGGCTCGCCGGAGACGCTGGAACTGAAACTGGACAACACCTGCCGCAGCGTGGGCACGGCCCTTTCCGGGATCGTTTCCCGAAAGACCGGGGGCCGGGGATTCCCCGACGACACCGTCACCTTGAATTTCACCGGGGTCGCCGGGCAGAGTTTCGGAGCTTTTCTCGCCCCCGGCATCACGCTGAACCTCGCAGGCAGCGCCAACGACTTCGCGGGCAAGGGCCTTTCCGGGGGGAAGATCATCATAAAAGTGCCCGACGGCGCGGCCTTTCCGGCGGAAAAGAACGTCATCGCCGGGAACGTCGTCGGCTACGGCGGCACTTCGGGCAGGATCTTCATCAACGGTCTCGCGGGGGAGCGTTTCGCCGTCCGCAACAGCGGCATGATCTGCGTGGCGGAAGGCGTGGGCGACCACGGCTGCGAATACATGACGGGGGGCCGGGCGGTGATCCTCGGCCCCGCCGGAGTCAACTTCGGCGCCGGGATGACGGGCGGCATCGCCTACGTCTACGACGAAGCGGGGGATTTTGATCTTGCCTGCAACATGGAAAGCGTGGACCTGGAAAGCGTGGAGCCGGGGAGCGACGCCGAAAAGGAGCTGCGAAGCCTCATCGAAGAGCATTTCCGCGCCACGGGGAGCGCAAGGGCCCGGCGGTTCCTCGCGGAGTGGCCCTCGCACCGGCCCCGGTTCGTCCGGGTCTTCCCCGTCGAATACCGCCAGGCGCTGGCGAAGGAAGATCGGATTGCGAAACAATCTTGAAATAAGGAGGGAAAAATGAAATTCGAGAAATGGAGCGGACTCGGCAACGACTTCATCTTCACGACGGGAACGGAGCTCCCGCCGGGCCTCGACGCCCGGAAGCTCTGCGACCGGAAGAACGGCATCGGGGCCGACGGGGTCATCCTCATCTCGCCCCGGAGCGGCAATGAGTTCGGCATGCGCATCATCAACGCGGACAACTCCGAAGCCGCCATGTGCGGCAACGCCTCCCGCTGCGCGGCGAAGTTCCTGCACAATCATCATCCGGAGCTTGGGACCGCGTTCAAGCTCCGGACCATCAGCCGGACCGTGGCGGCGGAGGTCCGGCCCGACGGCCTCGTCACCGTGGACATGGGGAAGCCGGAGCATTTTCTCGGCCGCATCACCCTCGCCGCCTGCGGCAAGACCTTTCAGGCGGAAACCGTCTCCATGGGCAACCCCCACGCGGTGATATTCGTGGAAGACATGGACGCCGTGGAACTGGAAAAATGGGGCCCCGTGCTGGAGCACGACGCCCAGTTCCCCGACCGGTGCAACATCGAATTTCTGCAGCGCCTGTCGCCGGAAAAGTTCCGGATGCGGGTGTGGGAACGGGGGTGCGGCGTCACCGCCGCCTGCGGCACGGGGAGCTGCGCCTCCATGGCCGCGGCGCGGGCCTGCGGACTG
>JAFSYV010000036.1 GCA_017443585.1 Lentisphaeria bacterium
CAATGTGACGGAGGTGGCGTTGATGCAGTTGGGCAGGAGCACGCCCACGTAGATCCCGCCTTTGTTGAGTTCGGTAACCTTCTTGGAGATCAGGATGGCCCGGACCAGCATTTCGAAGTTCCTCACGGCGCTGCGTTCGGAGTCCACGAAGATCTTCTTGAAAGGATGCTTCTTCGCCTGTTTTATGAAAGCGGTATGGATGGGCAGTTCATCGGGCTGGGGCCCCATTTCGGCATCGGCGCCCAGCTCGGAGATCCGCTGGCGCAGCATGAAGGCCGAAAGTTTCGGATCCACGGGCGTCCCCACGGCGATGGAAAAATCCACCGGCCAGGAGTTGGGCATGGTGAAGCGGAGCTTCCCCTGATAGGTGGAAAAGAGCCGGCCGCGGAGCATGCCGATGCGGACCGGGATCACGGAGCTTTCCACCCCCTCGGGGATGAGGCGGGAGACCCCGGAGCGGAAGCGCATGATGTTCCCGTTGCCGGAAATGGCCCCTTCGGGGAAGATGCAGACCATTTCGCCGTTTCTCAGCCGCCCCTTGATCTCGTCGAAGAACTGGAGCATCTTCTTGGCATGTCTGGTGCTGGGGACGCTGATGACCCCCAGCAGCTTGAAGAAGAAGCGGGTGGGGAGAAAATCCACGATGCTGGTCCGGACCATGAAGCGCACCCGGCGGGGCGCGACGGCCTGGATCAGGACCATGTCGATCATGGAAATATGGTTGGAAACCAGCAGCACCGGCCCCGATTCGGGCAGATTTTCCAAGCCGTAGGTCCTGAGCCGGATAAAGGTGCATCGAAGCAGAAAGGCGAAGAACTTGAGCACGTAGTAGGGGGAAAACAGCAGGCATCCGCAGGCGAAGAAGGCCAGCACCAGAAAAATGATCTCAACCATAACAAAATCCCAAATGTTTTGCGGACCGCCTGTTCTGAAAAACTTTCAGGCAGTCCTGATAACTTTCCGGAGCGATCCTTCAGTATTCCGAAGTTTCCCTGTCCGGTCCGACTAATATAGCCTCTCTACGGCGATTTTTCAAGAGATGTTGAAAATTTATCATAAAAAAAACGCTTCGAGGTTGAAAAAAATTTTTTTTGTGGTATATTTAGAAAATGCCTGTTGGCATGAACGCGAAAAAACACACATTCAATATAAGGAGAATGAGAAAATGGCCGTACCGAAAAGGAAATCTTCCCGCATGCAGCGCCGTCAGCGCAAGGCCGCCAACCGCTATGAAGGCGTCCAGGCGACCTATTGCCCCAACTGCAACGCCCCCGTGGCTCCTCACCGCGTCTGCCCCGTCTGCGGCAAGTACGACGGCAAGCAGATCCTGAACGTTTCCGAAGAGTAATTCCGCAAAGGGGCCCCGCGGGGTCCCCGGAAACAGATGAAGATCGCCGTTGACGCAATGGGGGGCGACTTCGCTCCCGGAGTGGTGATCGAAGGTCTGGCCGACGCCATCCCCGATCATCCCGACTGCACGTTCGTCCTCGTGGGACACGAGGAAAAGGTCAGCTTCTACCTCGACAAGTACGGACTGACCGGCAATCCCGCCATAGAGCTCTTCCACGCGCCTACCGTGTGCGAGATGGGCGAGCTTTCGACCACCGCGCTCCGGGGGAAGAAGGACTGCTCCATCACCGCCTGCGCCCGGCTCCTCAAGGAAAAGGCCGTGGCCGCCATGGTCACCCCCGGACACACCGGCGCGACCGTGGCCGCCACCAAGGTCCTCGTCCGCAATCTGCCGGGGATCGACCGGGCGGCACTGGCGGCCAGCATGCCCTCCCAGGCCGGTCGCTTTCTGCTGGTGGACGCCGGCGCCAATCCCGACAGCGACTCCCTCAATCTGGTGCAGTTCGCGCTGATGGGCAGCATCTACGCGCAGTATCTCTTCCAGGTCGAAAAGCCACGCGTCGGGCTGCTCAGCGTGGGCGGCGAGGACGTCAAGGGCAACGAGCTGACCAAGGAGACCTTCAAGCTGCTGGAAAAGCTCCCCATCAACTTCATCGGCAACATCGAGGCCGATGCCGCCTTCGAAGGCGGCGTCGACGTGGTGGTGGCCGACGGCTTCGTCGGCAACGTCTTCCTGAAGAGCGCCGAAGGACTGGCCCGTTTGACCATGGTCTGGCTCAAGCGGGTCCTCAAGAAAAATGTCTTCCGCTTCATGTGGGCGATGCTCGCCCAGAACGCCTTCCGCGAACTCAAGGCGTACGGTGCTTCCGACGTCATCGGCGGCGCTCCGCTGCTGGGCGTCAACGGCATCTGCATCATCGGCCACGGTTCTTCCAACCCTCTGGCGGTGAAGAACGCCATCCGGGTGGCCGCCGAGTGCGTCCGGTTCGATCTCAACGGCAAGATCCTCGCCGCGCTCGACGAGTGCGGCGACATTGCCAGGAAGCGGCATGAAAAACAGGCTTGATTTATGGGTATAAGGATCGTTGGGACCGGGTCGTACATCCCCGAGAAGGTGCTGACCAACTTTGACCTGCAGAAAATGGTCGATACCAGTGACGAGTGGATCCAGGTCAGGACCGGTATCGTGGAGCGTCATATCGCCCCGGATGACATGTGCACCGGAGATATGGCGGTCAAGGCCGCCGAAAAAGCCTTGGAAGCGGCCGGGATCGACGGCAGCGAGATTTCCGCCGTCATCGTGGCCACCACCACCCCGGACTACAATTTCCCCAACACCGCCTCTCTCGTCCAGCGCAGCATCGGCGCGGTTTCCGCCTTCGGGTTCGACATTTCCGCCGCCTGTTCCGGCATGATCTATTCGCTGGAGCTGGCCTATTCGCTGCTGCTGCAGAAAAAATACCGTTACGTCCTCCTCTGCGGAGCCGAAAAACTTTCCTGCATCACCAACTGGCAGGACCGGAACACCTGCGTTCTCTTCGGCGACGGGGCAGGGGCCGTGATCCTGGGCCGGGATGACAGCTGTGACTCCGGTCAGATCGCCAGCGACCTGCACATCGACGGCAATTACCGGGAGATCCTGCAGATGCCTGCGGGCGGAAGCCGGAATCCGGCTTCGCACGAGACCGTCGAAAAACGGATGCACTACATCCACATGCTGGGGCGTGAAACCTTCAAACTCGCCGTCAACGCCATGACGGGCGCCTGCCGGAAGGTCCTCGCCGATGCCGGCATGGAAGGTTCTCAGGTCAAGCTGGTCATCCCCCATCAGGCCAACAAGCGGATCATCGAAGCCGTGGCCCAGCGCATCGGGGTGCAGAAGGAGCAGGTCTTCATCAACGTCAACAAGTACGGCAACACCTCCGCCGCCTCCATCGCCATCTGCATCGACGAAGCCTTCCGCGGCGGTCTGCTCAGGACGGGTGACGTCATCCTGCTGGTGGCCTTCGGCTCCGGCCTCACCTGGGGCGCTCAGCTCCTCCGCGCCTGAAGAAGACGATCCTCCGCCGGGCTCCGGCGGTTTCACAGCGAAAAAAAGCGCGTTTTCAGTTCTTTTCTTCCCGATAGAGAAGCGAACTCAGCTCGATCAGTGTTTCCACCGGGAGTTTGTCCGGCCGTTCCTCCCTGGAAACGGCCAGTTCGTCGAGGGCGCGGTCCACTTTGTCGGCGGGGAAGACCCCGCGGAGCACCTTGCCCATCTGCTTGCGCCGCTGGTTGAAAAGCAGCCGCACCACCGTGGAAAGGTGTTTTCTGTCGCTGTCCGAAAGAGCGAAACGGCCATGTCTTTTGAAGGAGACAAGGGCGGAATCCACCTCGGGCCGGGGAAAGAACACCTCGGGGGGCACGATTTTTTCGATGGTCACGTCGTAAATGCTCCGGGTCACGACGGTGAGGGCCCCGTAAGCCTTGCACGATGGCGGCGCCGCCAGCCGTTCCCCCATCTCCTTCTGGAGCATGAAGAGCATGTACGACGGGGGAGACGGCAGCTTCACCATGTCGGCGATGAAGACCGAACTGATGGAATAGGGGAGATTGGCCACGCAGCGGAAATCGCTCCCTTCCGGATAATGCCCGCCGAAATTCACCTTGCAGGCGTCGGCCTCCACCAGACGGAAATTTGCCGTTCCCGCGAAGCGCCTGCGGAGCTCGTCAGCCAGACGGTGGTCGTATTCGATCGCGGTGATCCGGGCTCCGGAAGCAACGAGACGCTCGGTCAGGGCGCCGAAACCGGGCCCGACTTCCAGTATCTCTTCATCCTTCCGAGGCGCGGCCTTGCGGACGATCCACTCCAGCAGGTTGCCGTCGAGCAGAAAGTTCTGCCCCAGCCCCCGGCCGGGACGCATGCCGACGGCGTTCAGGCGGTCGGTAAGTTCCTGTTTGTTCATCAGTGTTTGTGTCCGCAGCCGCACCCGCAGCCGCAACTGTGGGTCCCGGCGCCGGGGCAGAGGGACTCATTGGGGCATCTGCCCGAGGAGCCCCGGCCCACGCTGATCCGGTTGAGCTCCTTCTTGACCTTCTTGCTGCCGCAGGCAGGACATACAGCGCTTTCGGAGCTGTTCTTGAGGAGCGTTTCGAACGATTTGCCGCACTTGGCGCATGTGAAATTGAAAATAGGCATGACGGAGTGATCCTTTCCTTTTGTCGATGAACGAATGTTTATCGGAATGCGTTGCGGTCGGGCGCATAGACGATCGTCTTCTTCCACCGGGACCGGCTGGGATCCACGAGAAAGAGATTGGCGCGGCTGTCCAGAAGCAGGAAAGCTCCTTTCATCGCCGGCACGTGGAAGAATCCGAGGGTGCTGTTGCGAGTGGAGGGCTTCAGGGAGTTGATGGGGATCGGACGCCCCGTTTCCCGGCCTTCCGGCATCTGGAATGTAACGATTTTCGCCCCGGCTTCCATGCCCGCGAAAAGCCGGTCCTTCCCGTCGAAGACGGCGACTCCGGCCCCGCGCTCCGCAAGACGGCGGAAATTGCCGCCGCGGAAATACCAGAAACTTTCACCCGTTTCCCCCGCGAAGACGATGGCGGGGATCGCGGCGTCGATCATCACGGTCCGGCGGGGCGTGAAGCCCTCCGGGGCGCGGCTGATGTGTTCCGCCGGGGTAAGTTTGCCTCTTTTGTAGCTGAAGAGCCGGACGCCGTCGGAACTGAAGGCGGCAATGCCGTCCCCGCAGGAACAGACCAGGGGGGCCGTGAGGCCGCTTCTGATCTTGAGCGGTCCCGCGGCGAGATCATCGAGGGCGTATTCGTAGAGAAGATCGGAGCCTCCGGCCGTGCAGATGAGTTTGCCGCCGCACTGGGCGAAAGAGGTGATCCCGCTCGTTCCCGCAGGTGCAGCGGCCTGATCGGTGATCTTGCGGGTCTTGAGGTTGACCCGGACGAGGCCGCCGGTCACCTTGTAGGGCTCGAAGGGATGGCGCAGCGCCAGGATCTCGACCGGGGACTTCTCGAGGAAGCGGATCGAGGAAAGGAACTGCTCCGGAATGAGGAACCCGCCGACCAGCTTTTCCTCCCGGATGTCGATGAAGATCAGCCGGGTGGAGTTGGCCTTGCCTTCGCCGCCGACCCGTTCGCAGAGGACCAGCAGTGTGCCGTCGGCGGAAAGATCCGCCCCGGTCAGGTCCGCCGTGCCGATGGCGCTGGAAGTGAGTTTCGACGGCTTCCACACGAAATCCCGGTCCGGAACCCCCAGCAGTGTCGCCGTGGTGTCGGATTTCCCTTTTTTCTTCCCTTTCGGGGCGGGTATGGGCATTTCGGAAAACTCTCCGGTGGGGCGGACCTGCGGACGCTCGTCGGAAAAGGAGGTGACGATGGGGGGCGGAGCCAGTTTCGGCGCTTTCCCCGGATTTTTCCGCTGCGGCGCGCCGAAAAGCCCGGAAAAGAGCAGACCGGGCAGGAGCAGGACAAAAAGTCTTTTCATGGTTATTCCTCGATAAGGGGTTTCCCGGTGGCGAATCCGTTTATCTGACCGCAGGCGACCAGTTTCCCCTGGTCGTTGCGGACTTCGACATAATAGACCCCGGTGCTGCGGCCCCGGTTGATGACTCGGGCCTCGGCCGTAAGGCGGGTGCCGCTCCCCGGACGGACGAAGGAGATGGTGCAGCTCTGGGTCACCATGCCCTGATTTTCGCTGTTGGCGGCCCCGGCGAAGGCGATGTCGGCCAGGGTGAAGATGGCTCCCCCCTGGACCACGTCGTTGCCGTTGAGCATCTGGGGGGTGACGATCAGTTCCGCCTCGGCGAAATCATGCTCCACCCGGGTCAGCCGGATGTTGTTGGCGGCGGCGAAGCGGTCGAAACGGTTGATGTAGTTCCTGATATCCTCGAAGGAAGCCATGATTATTCGCACTCCTCTCCCTCTTATTCGAATGTTCTTTGCATAATTTACTCCCTCGAAGCCTCTTTTTCAAGGGGAAAAGCACGGGCCGGGGCAGATTGTTTCCGCGTCCGGGCGGGGGAGGGGGCCTGCCACTGGGAAATATCGGAATGCCGTTCCAGCTGTTCCTCCACTTCATCGTCGAGTTCATCGAAGAAGTCGCACCCGGTCAGTTTTTCCACATCGTCCACCGTGACCACGAAACGCTGGAGCCGTTCCCGTCCCGCCCGGTTGGGGACGATGAAGGCGATCATCTTCATGGGGGGCGTCATATCCAGGACGACCTTGTAGAAGGCGTAAGGCACGGGCAGTGAAATGCTCCCGTCTTCCTCCCCTTTGCCCTCCTCCGCCTCCTCCGGCGGGAACAGAGGACCGGTGATGACGCAGAGACACCCTTCGGAAACGGCCCACTTCCTGATCTGGGTTTCCAGCCGTTTCCAGATCCCCCGGTTGCACCCCGGCGTCTGCGGGGAAATGTTGCTCATGAAAAAAGAATTGAGAATGGCGGGCTGGGAGTAGCTCATATCCCCCGCCGGGGCCAGATGCCCCCGGTCGAATTTCGTCCCGGTGTATTCGCCGGGCTGCACGGGATTTCTGGTGATGGCCGGATCGGTCCGGAAGGCCGCCGGGCGGCGGAATTTTTTCCCCGTCAGGTGCTCCTTTTTGAGCACGTACCCCACCCAGAGGGCCTGACGGTACTTGTGACTGTACCCGAGAGAGAACCCCTCCCGGTGCAAGATCCGGTCGGTCTCCTTCGGCACCCCGAAGGGCAGGTTTTCCGGCTGAAGGAGCGCTTCCTTCCTCTCGGCGGGTTCCGCCGCCGCAAGGGTGAAGACGAAGGACACCAGCAGCGCGAAGAACGCCGCCGCCCGGCTCCACCCCGTGAAGGAGAGATCAAAAAATCTTTTCTTCCGCTCCCGCATCGACCTGCTCCGGATATCCCTGCTCGGGGTCATCTTACCCGATCATGACTTCGAGGCCCGTCATGGCATCTTCCAGCAGTCCCGCGTCGTAGAGGAAATCCAGCACCGTGTAGCGGTTGCGGATCAGCTGGGCGGTCCGGATCCCGTGGAGGAACTGCTCCCGGCTGAGCCCGATCCGGGCGGGCGTCACGGGGCACCCCGCCGCGAGGAGCATGGAGCGCAGCCGTTCGTAAGGATAGAGCTGTTTTTCGAGCTTCGCCCGCAGAGGCTCCCACACGCCGGCGATGAGTTTTCTGCGTTCCAGCGCGGCTTCCCCGGTCTTGAACTTGGCGAGGGAGATCCGCTTCGGGTCGGGGCCGTAACAGTTCTTCGCCAGCAGAGCGTCGATTTCCGCCTTCCGCGCTTCGATGGAAAGGGGAGCTGTGGCGCGGGACGCGACGGCGGCGTAGGGATTGCCGCAGATGTACTCCATCAGTTTCGCGCCGGCCAGCAGGCCCACCCCCACCTTGAAGCCGTGGGAGACGTCGATGCCGTCCTTCTTGAGCCCTTCCATCTCCCAGACGTGGCCGAAGAGGTGTTCCGAACCGGAGGCCGGGCGGCTGTCCAGCATCATCTGCATGCTGTATCCGGTGGCGGCCAGTCCCTCGAAGATGTTGAGCATATCCTTCGGGGCCGCCACCCAGCGGCGGATATTGCCCTGGATCATCTGCCACACGTCGGGCCGGATGGGCTGTTCCCCCGTCGCATCGGCGATGATCCAGTCGGCTCCGGCCACGATCTTGGTCAGCAGATCGGCGTACCCCGAGCTGAGCATGGGGGCAGGGGCCGTGGCCATGACGGCGGTGTCGGCGCAGATGGCGTGAGGAGCGGGACATTTCACGGTCTGCTTGTTATGGTTCACGGCCAGCGCCGCTCCAGCGGAAGTGAAGCCGTCCACCGAGCAGGCGGTGGGGACGCAGCAGTAGGGGAGCTTCTTCAGCCCGGAAGCGCACTTGGTGAGATCGTTGATGACGCCCGATCCCACCGCCACGGGAACGCAGTTTTCCGGCATGAGCGAAGCGAGCTTTTCGGAATAGGCGAAATCAGGGTGCAGAACGGGCGTCCCGGGGAAGATACAGGGCTTGGCGGGCGTAAGACCAGCTTTGTCGAGCAGCTCCTGCGCCTCGGCTCCGGCGGCGCGCCAGGTGTTGTCGTCGGCGACGATCCACGGGACCTTGCCGGGGAACTCCTGCTTGAGCAGTTCCGGCAGGTAGACGAGAGCGCCTTCGCCGAGGACGAAACATTTGGTGTCCAGCCCGGCGGGGACCGGGATGACCGGCATGGCGGAAGAATTCATGATCCTTTTCCTTTCCTTATGATCGATAGACCGGGCGGGGGATGCGGACACGCTGCAGGATCCGCCCCGTCTGGTCGATGTAATCAGCGTCGATGAACTCCCGAGAGAGAGCGATCCCGGCGGCGGAGTAGTCGACAGGATCGTTTTTCGAAGGAACGCCCGTCACGATGGCGGGAGCGC
>JAFSYV010000368.1 GCA_017443585.1 Lentisphaeria bacterium
GCCAGCGTAGACGCGGGAAACGCCGCAGCGTTCCACCCGCATGGAAGCGATGAGGCCCCCCGTGCAGGACTCCGCCGTGGCCAGACGCGAAGAGTGTTCGTTCAGCAGCTGGATGGTCCGGGAGACCGGGTCGAGGATCCCGTCGGGCATGGCGCTGTCGCCCAGAAGTTCATGGGCCAGACGGTCGGCCTTTTCCAGTTTTTCCGCATCGGCGCCGGAAAGGAAGACCCGCGTCCCCGAGGCGTCGGCGCAATAGGCGATCTCCACGCCCGCGGCGGTCACCGGTTTTTCCAGCGTGGCGGCCACGGTGGATTCCCCCACTCCCGCGCAGAGGAACCCCCGTGTGGGGATCCGCTCCGGAATTGCGTCGGCGATGGCGGGGACGATGAAGTCTTTCACCATGGGCTCGAATTCCGAGGGCGGCCCCGGCGCGAGGAAGACCCGCCGGGCGCGGCCCGCGTAGGAGGTCTCGATGTCGATCCCCGAGGCGGAGCCCACCGGGTTGGGGATGGCTTTCGCCCCTTCGGGCAGCAGGGCCTGCTTGAACTGGGACTTGGGGCAGGGAATGGTCCGGCCCAGAGCCTTCCAGAAATTTTCGATCTTCAGCGTCAACGCTTCGTCCTGACGGAGCTTGAGGCCGAAGAAGCGGGCGACGGTTTCAAGGGTGATGTCGTCGGAAGTCGGCCCCAGCCCCCCGCAGATGAGGAGGATGTCCGAAGTTTTCAGCGCGGCGCTCAGGGCTTCGGAAATGTCGTTCTTCCGGTCGCCGCAGGCGATCTCCTGATGCAGGATCAGGCCCTCCGCGGCCAGCGCGGAGCCGAAACAGCTCAAGTTGGTGTTGACCGCACTGCCCTTGAGCAGTTCGGTCCCGGTGGAAATGAAGGCGATGTTCATAATTCTCCGTTGGCGGGCATGTAGACCCGGTTGGAATTGTTTTCGATGAGGGCATCCGTCGAGATCTTCACCCGCAGTACTTTCCGTGCCGCGCTGAGGAGTTCGGGCAGCCGGCTCACGAGGGAGAGGGAACTTTCGCTGGTCCCTTCGGCGGAAATGAGTCCGGCGGCGGAGATGGTGCTCGGGTGCAGGTCCTTATAGTCATGGGTCAGCTTCCCCTGGGGGAAGTCCGAAAGTTTCGTCCACTCGTAGGTGTAGTTTTGCGCTTCCGAGTGAGTGGGGACATCCATTGAGGTGTAGGCGTCCTCCATCTCGGTCCCGGAGGCATAGACGGGCTCGTCCTTCAAGGTGAAGGGGATCCCGTTCTGATATTCCCAGCCCCGGAGTTCCCGTCCGGCCCCGGCGGCGGCGACCGAGCTGTCGCCGTTGGCGGCGATGTCGGCGTTGTATTTGGCGTTCATCAGCACTTTCGTGTTGAAGATCCCCAGCGAGAAGACGAAGATCAGCCCCAGCATCAATATGACGAAGGCCAGGAGCATGACCGCCATTTCGGTGGTAGCCTGCCCGGAACAGAAACGGGATTTGCCTCGGCGGTTCATAACCTGCTCGGCCCCCGCTGATTGTCGTACCCGCCCGGATTCCAGGGGGAAGTCGTCGAACTGCCGCCGCCGCCGCTGGACCGCGGCCACCAGTTGTTGTAGAGGATCGTGGGGTCGTTTTCACCGCTCAGCACGAGCCGTCCCCTGGAGTTGATGACGTAGTATTGCGACGAGTTCTTGCTCACGTTCACGTAAATGCGGGTGGCGGTGCCGCCGTTGATGGTGTCGGGCACTTCGACCTTGTGGGTATCGTGCCGGATCGGGCGGTATTTCGACTCGTGGCCGTACTTGAGGGCGAACTGACTGACCTCCCAGCGTTTGCCGTCCACGATCTTCGTCGGGCCGTCGAAGGTTTCCCCCTCGGGGATCTCCCGGATGAGCGTTTCGTGCGGGACAAGCGAGGGACCGTTGCCGAAGAGCTTGGGTTCCTGGAGCCAGCCGGGGCCGTCCAGGACCGTCTGCTGGAAGACCCGCTTGTCCCGGACCGCCTTCCATTCGTAGATGCGGTCCCCGAACTCCTTGTCCCAGGCGGCCCGGTCGAATTTGGGGTTGTAGCCGTAATAGCGGAGCGCTTTACCGGAGACGGAACCGTTTTCGGTCAGTTCGACCTTGCCGCCATTACCTTCGGCCCGTCCCTTGACGCCGTTGGCGAGAAGCCGCAGGGCCTGCAAAAAGTACTCGGTGCCGTCGGGGGGCGTTCCGTCCAGAGTGTCCTGGTCGGCCAGCCAGGCGAGGAACTCCTCCAGCTTGGAGTAGCCCGGTTTGAGCACCTGGAAGCCGTAGGGGATGGGCATGAAGGTGGGCATGGGGGAGACCTTTTTGAAGACCGGGAGCACGAGTTCGATCTCGGTGGGAGGCGTCTCCTGATCGAGTTCCCCCAGCACCTTGGCGATGGAACCGGGGCGGTAACTGGTGGAAACGTCGGAGTCGTCCGGTTCGCCGCGGGTGGTCCCCACCCGGCTCGTGGTGGTCCCTCTCTTGAAGATGATGTTGTTTTCGCGCCTCCTGAGCGCCGCTCTGGCGTTCCGGCTCCGGCGGGAGTTCTCGTAAGGCCGCACCGAGGGCCGGACCCGGACGCTGGACTGCACGTCGACGTAGCCCTCCACGTAGGCCGCGGGGCCTTCGTATTTGTACTGGGGCTTCACTTCGTCGCGGAGCACTTCGGCGTTGAACCAGAAGTTGAAATGGTCGCTTTCGTAGTCGGAACGGGTCTCCCTGTAGCGGTCGACGAACCACCAGTCATCGTAGAGGCACCACTTCATGGCGCCGGGGAGTTCCGCCTGAGAGCCGTATGTCCGGAGGTCGGGTCCCAGACGTCTGAACTGTTCCGAGATCTTCTCGTAGGGATCCTCGCCGCGGGGGTCGCCGAACTCCACCCCGAGGGTGAAGATCTCGCTTTCGTTGGGGAACTTGTTGTTCTGATAGCTGATCTTCCACCACTTGCCCTGAAAATCCTTGTCGGTCATGGAGCGGAGGATCGACGAGGTCAGGTTCCAGTAGTGCTCCTTCGGCGGGTCCTTGGCGGCCACCGCTCCGGCGCAGCGCCAGATCTCGTCGTAGAAGTGTTTGTTCGTCAGCTGGCGGGGCCAGGTTTCCGGCATCCCCGCCGTCCGGGCGTTGGGGTAGACGGCGATGCGGGAGTCGTTGATCTTCGCGACCAGGTCCCGGTAGGGCTCCCGCCAGTTGTAGTTGTTGATGATCTTCGGCGCTCCGCCCTGTTCCTCGATGTACCGGCTGTCGTTTTCCAGCAGTTCCAGATACTTGCTGAGGACGCCCTGTCTGCCGTCGAGGCCGTTGGATTTCGCCGCCTGCTGGGCAGCGGCGAAACCGATCAGGGGGCCGATAAAACTCACCCGCGTCTGCATTTCGGTGAGCAGATCGAGCCGGGCCTGCATGGCCTCTTTCCATTTTTGTTCGTTTTCGGGATCGTTCCGGTCGGGGAGGGGCGTCTTCCAGTTTTCGGAGCCTTCCATCAGCAGCGCCGACGCCTTGAGCAGATTGATCTCGCCGATGAGGTTCAGCGACTCCTTCTGCCAGTTGGCCCCGGTCATGGCGGCGGCCTGCTGGGCGATCTCCACCTTCATCTTGGCCCGGATCACGTTGTGGACGTCGAAAGCGTAAAGGATGATGAGCAGCAGCACCACCATCATGGTGATGCCCGTCAGCAGCACCTGTCCCGATTGTCCGCGTCTGGTCATTCGGAGCCGTTCCCCTTCAAAAAGAGCCGCGAGTAGTTCCAGACCTTTCCTTCCGCCAGAGGTTCCGGGTTCTTCACGATGCCGAAGATTTTGGCGATGGCATCGTTGAGGAGCGGCATGTTGCGCAGCTCGGTCCTGCAGGTGACGGTCTCCGCATCCAGACCGGAACTGCCGATCAGCAGGCAGGGATCATCTTCGTTCTGGGGATGCCAGTAGGCGTAGTGGACCCCGGAGGCGTCGCCGTGCTGCAGGTAGCTTGCGGCGTAGACCTCTTCGTCGTATCTTCCCGCCCACGCGCTGCCGGAAACGGGAATGGCGGCGACACGGGCCGCCCGCAGGGCGATGTTGGGGCGGTAGCCCAGCGAGACCGCCTTGGCGGCGTAGAAGACGGAGTAGTTGCAGAAAAGTTCCGTCTGCGCCCACTTGTAGATCTGCATGAGGGCGAAAAAGAACATCATCATGATGCAGATGGCCAGGACCGCTTCGAAGATCACGGCCCCGGACTCACCTCTTTTCCTGTACGGCTTCCTTTTCATTTCTCCGGACCTTTGACGCAGGGGGAAGGTTTTTATTGCAGCACCTTCAGTGCGGTGTCCACGTTCCCGAAGGGGGCCGAAAGCTCCACGCCTGCGATGAAGGGCGTGATCTCGGCCAGAGCCTCGCGGGCGATTTCGATCCCCGCCGCCAGCTGGCCTTCCTTGGTCTCGGGGGCGGCGATGCGCCGCATGACCGAGTCGGGGACCACCACGCCGGGGACCTCGTTCTGCAGGAACTGGGCGTTCCGCAGACTGACCAGGGGCCAGACGCCCGCGATGACGGGCAGACGCAGATGTTCGATTCTTTTCAGGAATTTCAACAGCGTCTGCGGATCGAAGACCGGCTGGGTCTGGATGAAATCCGCGCCCGCTTCGGCCTTTTCGCAGATCCGCCGGTACTCCCGTTCCTGATCGATGGCGTTGGGGTCCAGCCCCACGCCGATGAGGACCGCCGTCTGGCCGTTGATGGGTTTCCCGCCGCAGTCCACGCCCCGGTTCATCCGGTTCTGCATGGCGACAAGACCGATGGAGTCCACGTCGAAAACGCCGCTGCTGAAGGGATAATCGCCCAGTTTCGGGGGATCTCCGGTGATGAAAAGCAGCTGCCGGATCCCCGCCGCCGCGTAGCTCAGAAGGTCCGCCTGGAGCCCGATGAGGCTCCGGTCCCGGCAGCAGCAATGGGGAATGGCCGCGATCCCCGCCTCACGCTCCACGATGACGGCTGCGCCGAGGGGGGAGATCCGGGCGCTGGCCCGCGGGCCGTCGGGCAGGTTGACGGCGTCGATGCCGTTGGCCTTGCACTTCTTCGCGTTGGCGATGAGCTTGGTCATGTCGAAGCCGGGGGGCGGCGTCAGTTCCACGGTCCGGATGAACTCCTTGCGTTCCAGCTTGGCCCCGAGGGACCCCCGCTGACTGCGGGGCAGGGGCTCGGGCAGGGGGGCGGCGCCCGAAACGGGCTCCTCCTTGACGCTGATCTCGATCTTCTTGCCGCCCGCAAGCGGCTTGACGGCGGTGCTGACGGCCCGGATGAGTTCCGGACCGATGCCGCAGCACCCGCCCACTCCCGCCGCGCCCAGGCGGACGAAGCGGACGGCGTAGGTGCTGAAGTATTCCTCGCTTGCCATGTAGAGACTGCGCCCTTCCACCCCCTTCGGTGCGCCCGCGTTGGGCTGGACGATGACGGGCAGACGGGTCAGCTTCATGAGTTTTTCGAAATCCCGGAGCACGGCCTCGGGGCCGCCGCCGCAGTTGATGCCCAGCGCTGCGGGAGGATCGGCCGCGGTCCCCTTTCCCAGCGTGTCGACGAGCCGCTCCGGGTCGGCGAAAAGCTCGCTTCCGGCGGCAAAACTCGGGACGTAGACCAGATCGGGAAAGCTTTTCAGCGCTTCGAGTACGTTCTCCAGGTCCCTGAAGGTGTGCATGGACTCGAAGATGATGAAGTCCGCTCCGGTGAGGGCGCGGAGCTGTTCGGCGATGAGGCTTGAGCCCGTCCGGGTGTCGGCTTCGGATTCGGGGTCCCCCACGGGCCCCACCGAGGCGGCCACCAGCGCCCGGTCCCCGGCAGCTTCCCTGGCCAGAGCCACTCCGGCCCGGTTGATGGGCTCCACCTGATCGGCGATGCCGTGCCGCCGCAGGCAGCGGGCGTTGGCGTTGAAGGTGTTGGCCGTGAGCACGTCGGCTCCGGCGCTCAAGTAAGCCTTGTGGATCTCGGAGATCACCGCCGGACGGGTCACGTTGAGCTGCTCGTAGGAGTTGTTGACGAAGAAATTCCGTTTATAGAGCTCGGTGCCCATGGCCCCGTCGAAGACCAGTACGCCCCGATCGAGTTTTTGTCGCAGTATGTTCAAGACAGATCCTCCCGAAAATGCGCAGAATACGCTTCTTCTCCTTCAAATATGATAATATAACGGTTCAAGAGGAAAATTGCAAATGTTCCCCGCAAAAAATTACCGAAAGGTGCTTTCCCGGCTTGACAAACCGCTCCGGAACCAGTATCTTATCCCGGTAGCCTGCAACAAAAAGGAACGGACGATCATGAAAAAACTCGTGTTTCTGCTGCTGGGAGCGGCGCTTGCCCTCGACGGTTCCCCCCTTCTCGACCTGAGCGACGCCGGGATCGTGCCGGATACCGGGGAAGGCCGGATCCGCATCATTTCAGCTGAAAAGGGGAAAGCCCTTCACACCAGCAAAATATGGCAGAAAAGCCCTCATCTGCACCGCCGGGACCACCGGAACTTCCCCGAAGTCTACAAATACTCCGCCGTGGTCGACACCCCCGACGGCGTCAAGCTGACGACCTCCGAAAAGTTCGCCAAGGTCACCTTCCCCGACGGGGTCAAGTCCAATTTTTCCACCCGGCTCTTCCACCGCATGAAGCTGAAGCCGGAGGACGCCGGGAAGAAGCTGATCGTCACCTTCAAGGTCCGGGGCAGACTCTACTCAGTGGCCTCATCCAACTATCTCTACGGGGGGATCGTCTTCCGCAAGGGCCCGAAAGACAAGGAGGGGATCAATCATCTGGGCAACAGGGACATGCCCGCCGGGACCGCGGAAGTGAGTTTCGCCGACCCGATCCCCAAAGGGGCGGTCTTCGCCGACTTGCACTTCGCCCTCTACGGCTGCGGGGAACTGGAGATCCTCGCGGCGTCCATCAAGCTCGGCGACACGGGGAACGCCATGGCGCCCGACGTGATCGTTTCCACTTCGGGCTATACCGACCGGCAGTTCCATCTGCCTTACAAGATGAGTTTCCCCGTCTTCTTCTCATTCCGCCGGGAATTCACCTATAAGCCCCGCACCGTCCGGCTCTTCGTGGAAATGCCGAAAGGCTTCGCCTGCACCGGGTACGGGCTGGAGATGAAGCAACTCCCCGATCAGGGGGGCGCGTGGGTCTTCGACGCCCGCTATCCTTTCGTGCGCACGATCGTCCGCAGCACCTTCTGCAACTGGCGGCACAACGGCGTGTTGGTCTGGGCCGAGGTGGAGCCTTCCGACAAATTCTACACCATGCGCTACTGGGTCGAAGCCGACGGCAAAGCCTCCGCTCCCCGGACCTTGAAGATAAAGGTCGTCCCCTTCGAAGAGCACCCTGCGCCCCGGATCCTCAAGTCGGGGCTTCACTACCCCTCCTTCAACGCCACCCGTTTCGACGGGCCCGGTGCGGAAGCCTTCACGGAAATGTACCGGAAGTGCGGGTTCAACTTCATCAGCGCCCGCATCTTCCCGGAGCTCTCCGCGGTCCTGCGCAAGGCGAAGATCGAACGCATCGGCGGCGCCATGCCCATGCGCAACGGCTACCGGGTCTATGCTGCCGTGCCCCCCGAGCAGGGGTTCATCGGCATCGACGGCAAGCCGATCCCGAGGTCCTTCTGCCCCGCGGCCGTCTACGAGCGTAAGTCGGCCTACCTCAAAAACGTCGTGGAGCTCACCCGGAAAAATCTGGGGCCGGGCGGTCCCTACGACCACGCGGGGGGCAACTGGGAACCCTACATCTACGACTACAAAGGGTGCTACTGCGACACCTGTTGCGGGGAATTCGCCAAGTACGCCAAACTGGACTTGGCCGAGGTCAAAAAATACTGGCCCGCCGGGCTGCTGAAGAAATACCCGAAGGAGTGGGTCCGGTTCCGCTCCTGGCAGCACGGGAAGGTGGTCCGGACCATCAATGAGGACGTGAAAAAGGCCGGGGCCGCCGACGGGGGCAAGAACTCCTTCTTCATCCCCGACATCTCCTATTACGGGTTCACCGACGCCAAGTCCGGCCAGCAGGCGCAGTACAACTCACGGGATTACGCTTACGCCCTCGACCGGGTGTGCATCTGGGGGCCCTACGCCCACAAGGCGTCGCTCCACGGCCGTTACCGCTACGTCCCCGCCCAGCACCTGCCCTACGTGCTGGCCTGCGACAAGGTCAACGAATATCTCCACCGGACGAGCAAGGCCACGGTGATGGGACTTCCCCAGGGGAGCCACGTGGACTGGGTCACCACCCCCGAGGCCGTCGTCTTCGAGACCCTGGCGGGATTCGTGGCGGGGCACTCCATGTCCGTGCCCTTCTGGTTCGCCTATGACTATCGGGCCTACCGGGAAATGGGGCGGATGCACTCCGTTCTCGCGAGGATCGAAAAATTCCTGACCGGGGGGAAGAGGGGCGGCCCCGTTCAGGGCAAGGCGGTGACGCCTTACCTCGAAGCCCGCCACTGGCGGCCCGTCGTCGCCGGGACCCATCTGGAAACGATCTTCCCCGAAATCATGAACTGCTCCGCGCTGCAGGTGCGCCGCATCGACTTGGGCCGGGAAATTCTGATCGCCGCCGCCAACACGTGGGAGCGATCCTGCGTCTTTTTCGAACTGCGCCTGCCCGATCAGAAAGGAGCTGAAACGCTGGTCCTCACCGATCTCGAATCGGGAGAGAGTTTGAAGGTCACGGGGGATATGCTGAACAAGGGCGTGGAACTCTGCGTGAAGGAGCTCCACTGGGGATTTTTCCGCATCGCCCCCTTCGACAAGAACGGAAAATACGCCTTCATCACGCCGCAGACCGTCGCGGAGCGGAAGAAGGCTCTGCTCCCGGCCATCCGGAAAGCAGTCGAAGCGGAAGACAAACTCTTGGCGGAAAGCGGCGGTACGCAGGTCGCTTCCTTCGATTTCGGCGCTCAGCCCGAGATCCGCTCCGGGGAGCTGGTCTGCCGCCCGGTGAAAAATTCCGCCGCGGGCGCGGTGGAGATCGTCAGCCCCAACTACCGGATCGAACTCGAACCCGCCGTCAACGGCAGGATCAGTTCGTGGAAGGTGGGGAACACGGAGCTGGTCCTCGCGGGGCCGGGGCTCGGCTTCGGCGTGGCGGGTTGCTGGATGCCCCACCGCCGACACCTGCGGGGCAAATTCGTCCTCACCGACGTGAAGGCCGTCGGCGGCAAGCTGCTGGCGGAACTGCTCCTGGTTCCCGACCGGCACTCCTCGCTCGAGACGAGGAGCCGTTACCTTTTCGACGCGACGGGATTCCGTCAGGAGCTGGAGGTCTGCAACCGGGCCCGGATGCCCCTCGACATCATGGTGCGGTTCCACACCTTTTCCACCATGCTCCTCGGGGGGCGGATCACGGCGGGGAAGAACGAACTGCCCATCCGGCCCCGGGTGATCTTCTTCCGCCACGGCGCGGAGATCCCCGCGGCGGAGGTTCCCCTGCGGGCCGAGGAGACTTTGCAGCGCCCGGCGGACCGTTGCGTCATCACCAGGAAGGGAGTTCCCTTCGCGCTGGAGTTCGAAGGAGTCGATCTCTACGGTGTGCTGATGTGGGGCAATCCGGGCCAGACGGCGGCCTCTTTCGAGCCCACATACAAGCCTTTCATGCGCCTGAGTCCGGGGCAGAGCGCCCGTGCCGTCCAGTCCTGGCACATAAAAAAGTGAGCGCCGTTCCCGCTATTTGGCGGGCCGCACCTTGAGGGTCCTGATCTCGAAGGGGCCGAGGGTGACGGGGAGTTCCCGGAGCGCCTTGCCTTTGGCGAGGGGTTTTTCTTCCCATTCCAGGAGCGAGGTCTCGGCCGCCGTCGCGGGGGCGGCGAAGCGGAGGACTCCGGAACTGGTTTCGCCCCGGTTTTCCACCAGACGGAGGATGAGACAGGACTCCTTTTCGGCCTTCTTCACCACTTCGAGGGTGATGCCGGAGCTTTCCAAACGGCAGAAGGGGGAAGTTCCCGCGCCCGCGCCGCAGATCACCCGCGGGGCGCGGTTCAGGAGGGCCGCTTCGGCGAAAACCTCCGACACGGGCAGGGCCCCGAGGTGGGGCAGCAGGGAATAGGTGAAGCTCTGCTCCCCCTGATCGGCCAGATGGTCGGGGTACTTGGGCGAACGCAGCAGATTGAGGTCCAGCACGTTGCCGTGGACGTGGAAGCCGTACTTGCAGTCGTTGAGGAGCGCCACGCCGTAATCAGTGTTGGAAATGTCCGCGTAGCGCTGGCCGCAGCACTCGAAGCGGGCGAAATCCCACGAGGTGTTCTTGTGGGTGGGCCGCTTCAGGAAACCGTACTGGATATCGAAGGCGGCTTCCTGCGCGAAGACGTCGACGGGGAAGGAGGTGCGGAGCATCTGGTGCTCCCCGTGCCACCGGACTGTGGTCTTGAAGTCCAGCCGGGCCTTGCCCGACTCCAGCGAAACGAGCTGGACGATCTGCGCGCAGGGGAAGGCCAGTTCGAACCGGATCGTCTGCCGCAGGGGGCCCGATTCGACCCACTCCGCCGCGACGGCTTCGGGGGCGAGGGGCGTCTGTTCGAGATAGGTGCAGTCGATGTCCCACGCATCGTAGTTGAGCGGCCTGTCGTCGTAAAGGGCGAGACGGTTGCCCTGTTCGCCCGCGGGGATGACATTCCTCCCGATCCGCTTGTCGAAGGCGGCGATGAGTTTTCCATCGGGGGCGAATCCGTAGGAGCAGAGCTCGTTTTCCAGCACGAGCTTCCGGGGCTTGGAAGGGGCGCTTTTCTTCGCTTTCCGCGAAGTTGCGCGCAGAAGCCGGGTCACGGAGGAGGGAGCGAGCTTCACCCGGACCAGCAGACCGCCGCCGTTCGGCTGGCAGGGGAGCACGTTCCCCGCCCCGTCGGTGACGTCGGATCCGCTCCACTCGGCGGGGAGTTCGACGAGCGTTTCGCAGGGATAAGAGAGGCTGTTGACGACGACGGCGCTCCCCGCTTCTTTCGGGAAAAGTTTTTTTGCCGCGGCGGCGATGAGCTTTTCGGCGCCGGAGCTGATCTCATGGTGCTCCTTTTCGGTCTGTTCGTAGACCATGTGGATCGAGGAGCCGGGGATGATGTCGTGGAACTGGTTGAGAAGCAGGAGCTTCCACAGCCGGTCGAGCTCTTTCGCGGGGTACTCTTCGAGAGGGAGCATGGAACAGATGAATTCCGTTTCGGTGAGGAGCTGTTCGTTTCGGCGGTTGAGTTTCTTGATGCGGCTCTGCGTGGTGAGGGTCCCCCGGTGGAGTTCCAGATAGAGTTCCCCCTGCCAGACGGGGAGTTCATCTTTGTACCGGGCAATCTTGCGGAAGAAGTTTTCCGCCGTGTCGAACTTGAATCTGGGGGCCCCGTCCAGATGGGCGAGGCGTTTGCCTCTCTCGACGAGTTCGGGGTAGGGGCCGCCGCCCCCGTCGCCGATGCCGAAGAGGGACATATAGTCGGGGACGATGTACCCTTCCGGGTATTCGGATTGGGCCTTGAGCTGGCGGTCGGTCTTCAGCTGGGAATTGTAGGAGTTTTCCGGCGGGAAATGGGTCAGGACCACGCTCCCGTCGATGCCCTTCCAGTTGAAGGTCTTGCAGGGAAAAGTGTTGAATTGGCTCCACGAGATTTTCTGGGTGAGAAAGTGATCGCACCCGGAGCGCTTGATGATCTGCGGCATGGAAGCGGAGTAGCCGAAGACGTCCGGCAGCCAGAGGTTCTTGACCTCGATGCCGAACTCATCCATGAAGAAGTTCTTGCCGTGGAGGAACTGGCGCACCATGGACTCCCCGGAAATGATGTTGGCGTCGGCTTCGACCCACATGCCCCCCTGCAGCTCCCAGCGTCCGGCCTTGACCGCCGCCTTGATCTTGCGGTAGAGGGCCGGATAGCGCTTCTTGATGAAGGCGTAGTGCTGAGGCGAGGAGGCCCCGAAGATGTAGCCGGGGTATCTTTCGATGAGGTCCAGCTGGGCGGCGAAGGTCCGGGCGCATTTCCGGACCGTTTCGCGGACGGGCCAGAGCCAGCCGGTGTCGATGTGGGCGTGGCCCACTCCGTGAACGGTCATCAGCGCCCCGGAAGGCGTGATGTCGAAAATTTCTCGCAGCACCTTTCTTGCCGCAGCGGCGCCGGAGGTCCGGAACGTTGCCATGGCCTCCTTGCAGGTCTTGAGATGCCGCCTGCGGCGGTAGTCCTTTTCGGGGAGCCCCGAAATCAGCTCCTCGATCACCTTGAGGTCGATGGAAAGCTGCCACACCTCTTCGTCGAAGAGGCCGATCGCGCACTCCTGCAAAATCCCGGTGAAGCGGCCCTGCGGGTGCTCCCTGCGCAGTTCCGGATCTCCGTCGAAGAGCAGCCCGAAAAGGGTGTTGGCCGCCCCCTCGATCCAGAGATCGACGACGCCCTTCTTCGTGAAGTCTTCGGGCAGCAGGTAGTCGTTTTTCACGAAGGAGGCGCTGTAGACGCTGCCTCCCGTCAGACTGGCGGCGGGCGTCCCGTCGGGGGCGAAGATCAGCCCCTCCCCGCCCGCATTGAAGAGGAGTTTCACGCTCCTCTTATCCCAGTGACGGGGGATCACCCCCGTCACGTGGAACCAGGAGCTTTCCCAGTTTTCGCCCCACATTTCGCCGGGAACGATGGGGCGGTAAGCGAGCGCCGACCGCTTTTCGAAGGGCACTTCGTCGGCCGTGACGGCGACCTCGCACCGGAGCGGGATCTTTTCCCGGTAAAAGAGGCGCGGCAGCTCCCCGATGAAGACGCGGAGACAACCCAGATTGAAATCGAAAAGACGGTCGAACACAGTTTCCCTCCCTCTTCGGATGTTTTGCCGCCCCGTCTTCGTTCCGGAGCTTTTCGGCGTTTTCAGTATCTGGTGTCGGCGAAGGCGACCCAGCCGCCCGCCTTGACCAGTTCCAGATCGAAGGGATCCAGCTCGAACTTGTAGGTCCGCGAGATCTTCCCGTTGTCGAGGGTGAGCGTCTGCTTGTCGAGGGCGACCTCGATGGAGGTTTCGGAGGCGCTGAAGAGGTCGAAGATCTCCGCTATGGCCGCACCGGGCAGCTCGATGGCCAGCATGCCGCAGTTGAACATGTTCTGCCGGAAGATCCGGGCGAAATTTTCGGCCACGACCACGTTGATGCCGTTTTCCCCGAGGACCCAGGGAGCATGCTCCCGCGACGAGCCGCAGCCGAAGTTGGCCCGGGTGATGATCGCCTGATGGCCGGGAACGTCCTGTTTGGGATCGAAGCCGGGCAGGAGCAGGTCTTCCAGACAGTAGGGTTTCAGGGCCGCCTTGGTGGATTCGTTGAGGTATTTGGCCGGAATGATCTCATCGGTGTTGATGTCGGAGCGGTCGAGGAACAAGACTTTGCCGTTGAAGTTTTTCATGATCTGTTACCCCTTGAAAAGTTCGGAATTGACGATGGTCCCGGCGATGGCCGTGGCCGCCGCCGTGGCGGGGCTCATCAAATGGACCATGCCGCCCTTGCCCATGCGTCCGGAAAAGTTCCGGTTGGTGGTCGAAGCGCACACTTCGCCCGCGGCCAGAACGCCGTTGCTCATGCCCAGACAGGCGCCGCAGGTGGGATTGGTGACGCAGAAACCGGAGTCCATGAATATCTGGATGATCCCCTCTTCCAGCGCCTTGCGGAAAACTTCCGGCGTGGCGGGGGAAACGATGCCCCGGACCGTGGGGGCGACGCGGTGGCCTTTCAGAACTTGCGCCGCGACGCGCAGGTCGCTCAGGCGCCCGTTGGTGCAGCTGCCGATGTAGACCTGATCGACCTTGGTCCCGGCCAGTTCGCGGACGGTCTTCACCCGGTCGGGCTTGTATTCGAAGGTGGCCACGGGCTCCAGCGCGGAGCCGTCGACGGTGAGAACTCTCGCATACTCCGCATCGGGGTCGGAGCGCCATTTCGAGCATTCGGCCAGCGCCGCCTCGCGACTGGGGAACTCCTCCTTGATGAAGGGCCAGAGGTAATCCACCGTCACCATGTCGGGCAGACAGACGCCGCAGGTGGCGCCCGCTTCCACGGCCATGTTGCACAAGGTCATGCGCCCTTCCATGTCCATGGCGTCGATGACGGGCCCGGTGAACTCGAGGACGTGATTGGTGGCGCCGTTGACCGTGAGTTCACGGATGATGGCGAGGATCAGGTCCTTGGGGAAGACGCCGGGCCGGAGCGCGCCCATCACCTCCACCTTGATGGTGGCGGGTTCCTTGAAGGCGCAGACCCCCTTCAATATACCGACTTCGAGGTCGGTGGTGCCGATGCCCGCCGCGAAGGCCCCGAAAGCCCCGTGGGTGCAGGTGTGGGAGTCCCCCATGATGACCGTGAAGCCGGGCCGGACGAAGCCCTTTTCGGGGAAGATGGCGTGGCAGACGCCGTTGGCGCCCACGTCGAAGAAGTCTTTGATCCCGTGGCGGCGGGTCCACTCACGCAGGGTTTTTCCCTGTTCCGCCGTCTTGGAGTCCTTGGCGGGGGAAACGTGGTCGATGACCGCTTTGATCTTTTCCGCATCGAAGACCCGGTCCCGGCCCGTGGCCGCCAGATCGTTGATGGCGATGGGGGTGGTGATCTCGTGACAGAAGACCCGGTCCAGCGAGAGGACCCGGACTCTTCCCGCGGGGCGGTCCACCTCGTGGGCGTCGAATATCTTTTGAGTGATGGTCTTTCCCATAGTCTCTTTTCCTTTCCGTAAAAGGTTTCAGTACATCATATAATATAGCACACCGGGGCTTTTTTATCAAGTTTTTCCGAAGGAGTATTTCACCGCTTCCGGGGGACGGCCAGCGCGCAGAGCGAGTTGAAGACCGCCATGGCGGCGGCCACGGCGAAGAGGGGCCCCACGCCGAAACGGAGCCATATCCAGCCGCCGGCGGGAGCGGCGCAGATGGAGATCAGGTGATTGATGGAAATGCCCGTGGACAAGGTGGAGGTGAGTTCGTCCCGGTCGTCCGAAATGTCCTTCACGTACAAGTTGGTGGCGAGGGAAGTCGTGCTCAAGACCGCGTCCAGCATGAAGTTGACGCCCACCACCCACACTGCGGCGTGCTTCGGGAACCAGTGCCCCGCGTAGCCGTAGAGCAGGCAGACGAAGAAGAGGATCACCGTGTCGTAGATCATGACGTTCCGGTAGCCGATGCGGTCGGTGAGTTTCCCCACCAGGGGGGCCATGAAGATATTGAGTCCGGCGGCCAGGCCGAAGAGGGCGGCCATGACGGCGGTGTCGAAGCCGTAGACCTTGATGAGCACGTAGGGGGCGAAGGTGAGGAAGATCTGCTTCCTCGCGCCGTAGAAGAGCTCCAGCGCGTAGAAGATCCTGTATTTCCAGTTGAAGTAGAGCCGGGGCCTTTTGGCGGGGCCGTCGGCGTTTTTGGGGATCATCATCGCGGCCAGCCCCGCGGCGGTGAGGAGCGCGATGACCGCCCACACCAGATCATAGACGAACAGCCGGTTCCGGACGCCCAGCAGATTGACGGCGGCGAAGAAGATCCCCGCCACGATGAGGCTTCCGGCCACGGTCCCCACGTTGATGGTCCCCGTGACGAGGCCCAGGGCCATGCCCCCCTTGCCGGGGGCGGCGATCTCCATGGTCAGCGCCTGCCGGACGGGCATCATCAGGTGTTCGCCCGCGCTCCAGATCATGATGAGCAGCACCACCGTGATCTTGTCGGCGGGGATGAGGAGCGCGGAGACGCCGACACAGGCGATGAGGGCTCCCAAACGCATGACCTTCCAGTTGCCCACCTTGTGGAGCGCGGCCAGCATGAAGATCAGCAGCAGTCCCGGCATTTCGCGGAAAAACTCCAGCCAGCCCCGTTCCAGTTCGGAAAAGCGGTGGATCTCGGAAAGAAAGTTGTTCATCACGGCCTGAAAACAGCCGAAGGCCACGCCCCACAGGGCGACGCTGAGAAAGAAAGCTCCCGCGGACCTGCCGGGCGGGACGGCCGCGGCGAGTCTGGTTTTGAAGTCCGATGCAGTCATAAATTTGCTCCTTGTCTTGCAACGATGTATAATATATCGCCGATATTCCCGTTTTTCAACCTTGACAAACGCATGAAGATGTGCTATATTAGGAGACAGTCATACCGGACCGGGCCCCATTTTAATGAAGGCTTGACACCCGATCCGGGCGTAAAAACAACTAAAAAGGAAAGGGATTGGTTATGCCAACCGCAAGTCGAGCGAAGCACAAATTCTGCCGCCGGATCGGCCAGTGCATCTGGAACGACCCCGGCTGCCCCAGCGTGAAACGGCCCATGCCGGCCGGACCTCACTCCTCCAAGGGCCGCCGCAACAAACTGTCAACCTACGGCACTCTGCTCATCGAGAAGCAGAAGCTCAAGACCTACTACGCCATCAGCGAAAAGCACCTGCGCAACGCCTATCTGAAGGCCAAGGCGGGGCTGGGCAACACGGCGGAGCGTCTTTTCCGCAGCCTCGAACTTCGTCTTGACGCCATGGTCTACCGGGCCGGATTCGCGCCCACGATCTTCGCCGCCAAGCAGATCGTCAACCACGGCCACGTCTACGTGGACGGCAAGCGCGTCGACCGGGCGGGCTGCCTGCTCCGCGAAGGCCAGACCATCACCATCAACGAAGAGAAGTCCCCCAACATCGCCGCCATCGCGAAGAAGGGCAACGCCTCCGTTCCGCCTTACATGGAAGTCGATCTCGACAACCTGAAGGCCACGCTGACCCGTCTCCCCCAGATCGAGGAGATCCCGGTGAGCGTGAAGATCATGAGCGTGATCGAATACTACGCGCGCTGATCGCACCTGCGAAAGCCGAAGAGGCCGCTGCAAAGTTTTTGCGGCGGCTTCTTTTTTGCCCAGCGCCGCTGACTGCTAACGTTGGTTTGCGGGAGTGGCAGGGCCTCAGACCAAAACTACCCTGAGCGCCAAGCAGGCGCCGCGGGCGCGTGGCATGACCGCCGGGCCGGTTGCCGGTCTGCGGGCGAGACGCTGAGTGTCACACCCCGCGTGTACCGTGCAGTGGTGAAAGAACCCGCTGGCTGGAACCTTGCAAAACCAACGGGTGGGCCGCCCCGGCGAAGGCTGGCCGATGCTCACGCTGTAATCAAAAAATGAGGCCTCTCACCAAACGTAAGTCGGAGCCCTTCCCGCGCTAAAAAAGGGGCGGCCATTGCACCCCAAAGACGGGGGCCCCTGCGGAAAAGAGGGGGCCGAGGGGGAGAAAAACGCTTTGCGGTTTGCTCCCCCCGCACCCCACGCGTCAAAAACGTTCACGGAGCGCCCGGTTTTTTCTCCGACCCAAAAAATCCGCAAAAAAATCACAATAATCCCTTGCATTGTTTCGTTATCCGTGGTATAGTAACCCCCGTGCGGCCAAAAGACCGCCGCGGGCCTGTTTTCGATCGAACTTGTTTCAAATGAAGGAGCTTTTCGTGATGAAAAAACTGCTGTTGCCGGGATTTGTGCTTGTGCTGGCGCTTGCCGGGTGCTGCTCCGGGGATGAAGCGCTGGAAAAACGGAACGCCGAACTGGAAAAACGCATTGCCGTGCTGGAAATGCAGAATGAGCAGATCCTTTCCCAACTTCGGCGCATCGATCTCCGGTTGCCTCCGGTGGACAGCCGGTATCTGCCGTATCAGCCTTCCCCAAGTGATGCCCGGTTCCTGAAAATAAAACCGTTGCCCCCGAACCCCGGCGATGAACAGATCGCCGCCTATGTCCGGGCGATCGCCGGGGCCTTTGCGGGCGGGCATGTCTCCAGTCTCGAGCTTCCGGTCCGGCTTCTGCGGAAGATCGGACCGGGACATCTGAAAGCGCTCCTTCCCGTGCTCAAGAGCAGGAACACCCGCGGCGCTTTCCGCGTGTGTCTGGGAGAGGCGCTGCCCTTCCTCGTCACTCCGCAGGATACGCCTTTCATCAAAGCGAATCTTCCCGAGACGCCGATGCTGTTCCATGCCGTGACTTCGGCCGAAGCCGCCCGGGCGATGAAGCGGGAGATCTTCTGGGTGCTGCGTTCCGCCATGCCCGTTCCGCCCCGGCTTCAGGCGATCATTCCCCGCCTGGTGGAAACCCCCGGGGACCTGAAGACCCTCGAAGATATCTACTGCACCAATCCCGCTGGGGCGCATCTCACCCCCATTTTCGTCGCCATTCCCGGCTGCGACCTCAAGCGTCTTACCGTCAGGGCGTGGAAGGCGCAGGATCCCCGTCGCGCTTCCGCGGCGCTTCTCCAATGGGCGATCCCGGCCGTCCGGTACGGGCACGACGTCGATGCCTGCAAGTATCTTTTGAAGAGTCTCATTCCGTCGCGGCGTACCGCTTCCGAAATCTCTGTCTACCGGCTCGCGGAGGCGCAGAAGCTCCTCGGCAACCTGTCGGATTTCCCCGTTCAGGACCGGGCCCGTCTGGCGGACTGGTACGCGAAAAATCAGGCGAGAATCGTCTTCGACAAAAAATCGGGCAAATTCACCCTGAAAAAGTGAGAAATCGGGACGAGGAGGTGTCGAAAATGCGCAACGTATGTTTTTTTCTGCTGGCGGCTTTTGTGATGTTTCCCGCCGCCGTGACGGTTCGGGGGGAAGCTCCCGGCTCTTCCTGCGTCAAAATCGGCGGGAAAACCTGTGCGGTGGAGAAAGATCCTCAGGGCGATGTGGTCGGGATCTCCGTGTCGCAGGGGATTTTTCTGCCCGCCGGGGGCGGGAAAAATTCCGTGGAGTGCATCAAACTTGCGGATCTCCAGAAATACGGCAAACTCAAATCTCTTTCCCTCGCCGGATGCGAAGTGGACATGACGGGGCTTTCGGAGCTGAAATGTCTGGAACATCTCGATCTCGCCAAGGCGCGGATCCGGAATTTGAGCTCGGCCCGGTCGGACTCCCTGAAAAGACTGGACCTGAGCGGGGCCGTTCCCGCCGACGGCGACGTCCTGACCTTCGGCGCAGGGCTGAAAAATCTGCGCGAACTTTCCCTGAACGGCCTGTCCGAAAAGGTCCGCATCGAAGGGCTGGAGAAACTCGCGCTGCGGCGGTTGTTTTTACGGGATTGCTCGAAAAGCGATCTCTCATTTTTGCGGGGATGCCGTATCGATGAACTTTATATGGATAAACC
>JAFSYV010000369.1 GCA_017443585.1 Lentisphaeria bacterium
CCGGCTGGGGCTCAACCTGGAACTGCCCGGCGTCATGAGGAACGTGGAGTACTTCGGGCTGGGGCCCTTCGAAAACTACTGCGACCGCCGGGCGGGCGTCTGGCCGGACCTCTTCCGGACCACGGCGGATGAAATGTACGTCCCCTATATCATGCCGCAGGAAAACGGCAACCGGACGAATGTGGAGTTCGCCGCCTTCCGCGAGGGGCCGGAGGGGCCCGGACTGCTCGTCACCGCTCCCGGAACCATGGAGTTTTCCGCTTTGCCCTACTCCGTCGATCAGCTATGGCGGAAACTTCACGCGGGCGAACTGGAGAAGGAGGAGGGCGTTTTCGTCAACCTGGACTGCCGTCAGCGGGGCCTGGGCACCGCCACCTGCGGCCCCGACGTGCGGCCCGAATACGAGATCCGGCCCGGACGTTACCGCTTCGTCCTGCTCTTCACGGCCCTTGAGGCCGGGGAAAAGGCGGCGGAAAGCGCCCGGAGGCTTCTGTAAGGAACGTTGAGCCATGCAGATCCGACGCAGTGATTTCACCAGTCCCGAGCATCTTGGCAGCCGCCGGCTCCCCGCCGCGGCGACCTTTCACCACTTCCGCAGCGCGGAGGAGGCGAAAAAGATCTTCCGGGAGTTTTCGCCTTACGTCCTCGATTTGAACGGGCTCTGGCAGTTCCGGTACACCACGGACCCGGAGTCCGCCGCTCTCGACGACCCCGGCGCGGCGTGGACCGACTGCCAAGTCCCGGAGAGCTGGGCGATGCGGGGCTTCGACCGTCCCATCTATACGGACAGCCGGATCCCCTTCCCGGAAATGCCCCCCGAAGTCCCCCGTGAAAACCCCACCGGCATCTACCGTCGGACCTTTCGGCTCCCCGCACACTGGGCGGGGCGGCGGACCGTCATCCACTTCGAGGGGGCGGAAAGCTATTTCGTCCTCTTCGTGAACGGGCAGCGGATCGGCGATTCCAAGGATTCCCGCGCCGTCACGGAGTTCGAGATCACCGACGCGTTGAAAGCGGGGGAAAATCAGCTCACCGTGGCAGTGGTCAAGTGGTCCGACGGCACCTTCATCGAGGACCAGGACCACTGGTATCTGCCGGGCCTTTCCCGTTCCGTCCACCTCTATTCCACGAATCCGAGTTACATCGGCGACCTTTTTGCCCGGACCACTCTGGACGAGAACTTGACCACCGGCATTCTGGACTTGGAGGTCTTCTGCGGCATGGAACGGCTCCCCGCCCGCTGTACCGTCGAAGGCCGCCTCTTCGGCCCCGGATGCCTCGAAGTCTGGGGGGGCGCTGTTGACCGCGTCGGCGGACAGGATCCCTCACGGGTCCGGTATCTCGCCCATGCGGAACTGCCCGGCATCCTCCCCTGGAGCGCGGAAACGCCGAACCTTTACACGCTGACGGTCGAATTGAAGGACGAGGAAGGACGCATCCTCGACGCGACGGCGGTCCGGGCGGGGTTCCGCCGCTACGAGATCCGAGACCGTGAGTTTCTTGTCAACGGTCAGGCGGTGCGGATCACCGGCGTCAACCGTCACGAACACCACCCCGATTTCGGGAAAGCGGTCCCTTATGAAACGTTGAAGCTGGACATCATCACCATGAAGCGCTTCAACGTCAACGCGGTCCGCACCAGCCACTACCCCGCGCCGCCGGAGCTCTACGATCTCTGCGACGAATACGGGCTCTACGTCATCGACGAGACCGATCTGGAGCATCACGGCTTCTACGACGATTTCTGCCGGAATCCCAAGTGGGCGGGGGCTTTCGTCGACCGGGCGGCGCGGATGTTCGAGAGAGATAAGAACCACGCCTGCGTCTATGCCTGGAGCCTCGGGAACGAATCTGGGGCGGGGCCCAATCACGCCGCCATGGCGGGCTATCTGCGCTTCCGGGACCCCTCGCGGCTGATCCACTACGAAGGGGCTCTGGTCCGGGGGCCGAATGTCCGGTGGTACGAAACGCCGCCCGATGCGCTCCTGACCGATTTCATTCCGCCCATGTATGCCGCCATCGAAATGCTGGAACGGTGGTCCCAGATCAAGAACGACCCCCGCCCCCTCATCATGTGCGAATATTCCCACTCCATGGGCAACAGCAACGGGAGTCTCGCGGACTACTTCGCCGCCTTCGACCGCCTGCCGGGCGTCCAGGGGGGATTCATCTGGGAGTGGCTGGACCACGGCATCACCAAGACCTTTCCCGATGGAAAGAAATACTGGTGCTACGGCAGCGACTTCGACGTCGAGCCCAACGACAAGAATTCCTGCATCGACGGCGTCGTCTGGCCGGACCGCAAACCTCATCCGGCCCTTTTCGAGTACAAATACCTGGCCCGTCCCGTCAAGGTGCGCAAGATGGACGAGCAGGGGAATATCGAGATCACCAACTGCCGCTTCTTCACCACGCTGGACGATTTGCGGATGAGCTGGACTTTGAGCGTGGACGGCGAGGTGATCCGCTCCGCCGAAGAGGTTCTTCCCCCCATCCTGCCCCTCGGCACGGCGCTGGATGCACTTCCCGGCGCGGTCCGGGGACGGTACCGGGTGAAACTGCCGTTGGAACTTCCCGCGGTCTTCCCGAATCAGAAGTGCGTCGTGCGGGTGAGCTTCACCTTGAAAGAGGCGACGCCCTGGGCCCCGGCGGGCTTCGAGGTCGCTTGGGACGCCTTCGAGATAAAACCGCAGCTTTTCGCCGCTCCTCCGGCTTTGCCGGAAAAGACCGTGCGCTGTACCTCCGAACCGGGGAGCTGTTGTCTGGCGGCGGGTGAGCTGGAAGCCCTCGTCACCGACGCGGGGCTCGTTTCCCTGAAGAACCGGGGGCAGGAGCTCTTCCGGCGGGGGCTGAATTTCAATTTGTGGCGGGCCGCCACGGACTGCGACGGCGTCATCCTGAAAAGCAATGTCTGCGGCAGGGGGTTCGCTCAGCGTAAAAAGGAGGGCGTCGTCTGGACCCGCGAAGGCGGCATGCTGGCCGAGTGGTTGGAAAAGGGCTTCGACGAGGTCGAAGTGACCGCCGACCGGTTCCGCGTCCGCGGGGATGCGGCCGAACTGAACTGCACTGTCCGGGCGCCGGGGATCGAACGGGAAGGTTTGGCGTTCTCCCAGAGCTTCCGGATGCTGAAGAACGGCGCGTTGGAGGCGGTCTTCGAGTATCAGGTCCCGGCGGCGTTCCGGGATCTGCCCCGGCTGGGGCTCAACCTGGAACTGCCCGGCGTCATGAGGAACGTGGAGTACTTCGGGCTGGGGCCCTTCGAAAACTACTGCGACCGCCGGGCGGGCGTCTGGCCGGACCTCTTCCGGACCACGGCGGATGAAATGTAC
>JAFSYV010000370.1 GCA_017443585.1 Lentisphaeria bacterium
AGTTTCTCGGGGAACCGCTCTTTTCGGGCAATGGGCTGAAGTATCTGGCCGAGGTCGCCCGGCTTTATTCGGAACGGCTGGAGAAAAAATTTCCCGGCGTCATCGGCTACGCCTTTCTTTATGACGAGCCTCCCGCCCGGCTGACGAAAGAGGTCCGACAGATCTTCGCCGCTGTCCATCAGGCCGCGCCCTTATGCCGCATCTACGTGACAGGGGGCAACGGGCAGCAGTATCTGGACACTGCTTTCGCTTTCTGCATCCCCATGGCCCCCGGTCATTTGTGGAATGAGGCGGACCTGGCGAAGATCAAAGATCGGGAACTCTGGTACTACAACTGGAATGCGCCACTGGACAATACCCGCTATCAGCTCAACCGGCTCTATCCTTGGATCTGCTACGCGGCGGGAGGTTGCGGGGGGCTAGTCTGGCACAGCAACCAGACGGGACCTCTGAACGCCCCTGTTAATCCCTGGACTGGTATGGAAAAGACTTTCAACTGCGGAGTCGTCACCGTTTTCTATCCGCCCCGGCATAAGGGCGAAGGTGTGGTTTCCTCGATTCGTCTGCGCCATCGGGGATTGGCCCTCGACGACTACGACTGCATGAAAATGCTCGAAGAGTGCATCGACCGCCGCTTCCCCGGCGCGGGGCGGAAACGGGTGATGGAGATCCTCGCCGAGGTCATCCCGGAGCCTCCCTTCAAATGGCTCAATGAACCCGACAAGATCTGCGCCGTCCGGGCACGGATCGAAGATGAACTGGAGAGCTTCGACGTCGCCCCCGCGGCGCTGCTGAGCTCCAACCCGGCGGAAAACACTTCCCTCTATCTGCCAGAAATCGCCTTCACGCTCCGGGCCGCCCCTGGGACAAACCTCACCTTGCCCGATGGACGCAAGGTCGTTACGGACAGTTCCGGCAAGGCGCAATTTACCTGCCTCCTTCCCAGACTGGGTTCCAACAAACTGATGTTCACCCTCGAAAAGGATGGGAAACGCAAGACGGTTTTCCGCCAGTACACTCTTCTGCCGGACCCCGTTCTCAAAGAGCTGGAACAGATGGCTGTTTCGCCTGGAGACAAGGCACTGGTGCAAAAATGCCGAAGTTCGGTCTACACCGCCGAACTCCGCCGCGAGGTCGCGGCCCGATTGCAGGCCCTCAAACGGGCAAAGCTGCAAAAGAAACTCGATTCCGCGCGACCGCTGACGGGAACCCTGAGCCGGGCTCTCGTGAAACAGGCGGAGTCCTGCTTCTCCTGGCAGTTGCCGGAGCGGGCCGGTTATTATCTCGATCTGGCTCTCCGGGCCAAGGAAGCGCCGGCCAACACTGCCGTGACGGTGCGGCCCTTCGTCGACCGGGAGCACTTCGGCATCGAGCTTGACAACGGCATCGTTGCAGCCCGCTTTCTGGAAACGGGAGGCAGACTCGTTTCCTTCCGGGTCCGGGGCGTGGAGACCTTCGCCCGTCCGGCGTGGAAGGGCGTTCTGCCTCCCAAAATCCGGGCGCAGCAGGATCCCCCGCCTGAAATGGTGGTCTGTCTGCCCGAATACGGCGGCTTGGAGGATGCCTCCGGCGGCCACTATCGCTGGGTGATCTCCGCCGTGGATTGGAACATGGATCTGGTCGAACTGAGCGGGAAAAGAGCGGTGGTCGCCTTTTCGTCAAGCCTGCCCGGGACGCCCTTCGTGATCCGCCGGGCGGCGACTCTCGAAACAGGCTCCTCTGAGATCCGGTTCAACTACACGATCCGCAACACCGCGCCCAGGGAAATGCAGTCCGAGGACCCGGCGAGCTTCCAGCTGTCGTGGCGGCTGCGGCTTCTGCCCGGCATCGGGAAGGACGGCGCGGCCTGCGACAGGATCACCGTGAACGCGCAGCCTCCTCTTCCCTGCACGCAGATGGGTGAAAAAGAAGGGACCTTCTTCTCCTGGGTCTTCCCCCTGAAAAGCCCCCGCATCGGCACTTTCGACCCCAACGAGAAAACCGGATTCATCCTTCACGGCAGCCCGGAAGCGTTGAGTTACGCCTATATCCATTTCGACGATTGTGCGCGGAACCCCGAAAAGAAGCCCCTCTACACGCTCGAAATACTCCGGTCCTTCATGAAGCAGGCCCACGGGCGGAAGGATGGCAATACGCCTTTCACCATTCCCCCGGGGACGGAACTGAATTTCCAAGTTTTCATCAACGGGTTCAGCGGTTCCGGAATGAAATAAGCCGGAGGCGGGTCGGTTTTTCGCAAGACGCAAAACGGCTGACCGGGACTTGGCAGTGCTGCCGTAACGCTCAGTAGATTTTGATCGTGCCGCTGATGCCGCGGCGATGGAGCCCGATAATGATTTCGCAGGCTTCCTCCGGGGTGTCGACCAGCTTGAAAAGATTCATGTCTTCCGGCGAGATCGCCTTGTATTCGAGCAGCATGGTGTTCTTGAACCAGTCGATCATCGGCTGCCAGAATTTCGATCCGACCAGCACGAGCGGGACATGATTGATCTTATTGGTCTGGATGAGGGTGGCGGCTTCGCTGAATTCATCCAGGGTGCCGAAACCGCCGGGATAGGCTACCAGTGCCACGGCATATTTGACGAAACAGACTTTCCGCACGAAAAAGTAACGGAAATCCAGCGAGGTCGTCTGATAGGGATTGGGATGCTGTTCCATCGGAAGACGGATATTGAGACCGACCGAATTGCCGCCGGCTTCGTAAGCTCCTTTGCTGGCGGCTTCCATGATGCCGGGACCGCCGCCGGTCAGGATGCCGTACCCGTGTCCGACCAGCAGCGCCGCCAGTTTTTCCGCACTCTGATAATACGGGTTGTCCGGCGTTATGCGGGCGGAACCGAAAATCGGGATCAGCGGTCCCTGATTCGCCATGGTTTCAAACGAATCCACGAATTCCGCCATGATCCGGAAGATCCGCCAGGGCTCCTCCTGCGTAAAATCCGGGATCATGCTGCTGTCGTTCCAGCGAGGACGCGGTGATTTTTGGTTATCCATCATTTTCCCCTTTCATTCAAAGTGCCTGTCTAGGTATTTTATAGCCGGTTTGTGTTTTTTCAAGTGCGGAATGGAAGAAAAACCAAAGACCTTTTGCCGTTCCGCGGGGAAAAACACTTTCCGGAGGCTTTTTTTCGGAAATGAAATTGAAAAAAAATCCCGAAGGTTTATATTATATGCAGACAAGTTATGAAAGCGAGGCAAGGAAATGAAAATTCTGCTGATTGAAGACGATCGGAAGACTGCTGAATTTCTGCTGAAGGCACTGCAGGAGGCCGGTTATACCACTCTGTATGCCGCGGACGGTCAGGCCGGACTGGAAATGGCGAAAACGGAGACGTTTGATTTGGGCATTATCGACATCATGCTGCCTTTGATCGACGGTTTTACGGTGATCGAAAATATCCGCCGGAGCGGCATCACCGCCCCTCTGATCATTCTGAGCGCCCGCAACTCGGTGGAAGACAAAGTGCACGGTCTGGACGCCGGCGGCGACCTGTATCTGCCGAAACCGTTTTCCGTGACCGAACTGCTGGCCAATATCCAGGCCCAGCTGCGCCGTTTTTCCATGAGCGCCGAACCCACCCGGCTGACCACCGCCGATCTGACCATCGACATGCTCGCACGCAAAGTGACCCGCCAGGGACAGCGGATCGACCTGC
>JAFSYV010000371.1 GCA_017443585.1 Lentisphaeria bacterium
CTTCCCTTCAACCTTGCCGGATCCAGATCGGGATTGACGATGAGATTTTTGGCCCCTTCAGGCTTGAAAAGGAGTTTCCCGAAGCGGGAGACGTCGCCGAACTTCCGGGCGAAGGGGCTCCAGCAGTAGTAGGGCGTACCGACCTTGACGCCCCCCATCACCCGGTGGCGGGTGAAGTTCACCAATATCCCGTCCGGAGCGGCCTTGCGCATGGAAGAACGGGGCAGGACGATCTCCGCCTGCCACATTTTGCCGGGGATGATCTTCGTCCTCACCTTGGCGCTGCTGTTCCACTTGAAGTTTTCCGCCCCCTTGTTGACTTCGAGGTCGGTGTAACAGCCCTTCGCGTTGACCATCAGCTGGTAGAAGTGCTGCCGGTCCCCGTCGGGCGAGATGACAACTTCCACATCGGAGTCCTTCCAGATCTCCTTCTGGTCGAAAGGCCGCTTGAAGGCCTGGATCTTCCCCGTCTCCTTCTCGTCGCACACGAAGCGGAAATAGAAGTTTTCCGCATCGTACATGGCTCTTGCCGCGGTGGCGACTTCGGCGGGTCTGGCCCCGCCGTGCTTGAGGTCGATCCCCGAGAGGTGGAAGGCGGGGGCCGCCGCCCACTCCTTCTCCGAAGGCGTCCCCTTGCCCCCGAATTTCGGGATGGCGAAGCGCCACGCCCGGACCGCGTCGTTGGCTCTGGCGAATTTGTCCGCCTCGGCCGTCAGCGGCTCCATGAACTCCTTGCGGACGAACTTGATCCGTTCGAGGAGAAATTTGTCCTTCGCGGCCAGCTTTTCCGCCTGATCAAAGAGGCCGTTCAGGCGCTTCATTTCGTCAGGCGAGTAGATTTTGCTCCACAGAACGAGCTCGGAGGGATAGATGGTCTTGGGCCCTTCGGCAGTCTCCACCACGTTGGCGGCGATCTCCCGCCAGTGCCTTTCGATGGTGTCGAAGAACTCCTTCATGGGTTTCGCGGCGGGGCCGTAGAAGTTCTTCACATGCTCGTCGAGAAGTTTCTCCACGTCGGTGTCGGTGTTCCAGGCGAGTTTCCCGAAGACGTGATAGGTGAGATAGTTATGGATCAGCACGTCCGACTCGCATTCGATGTAGAGCCCGAAGATGTAGGAGCGCACCCGTTTGATGAAACTCGAAAGAGCCCGCGGGGTGGTGTGGGGGATCCCCGGCATGTTGCCGCCGTATTTTCCCGGATAGGTCCAGAGCCAGGTCTTCTGGCCGAGTTTCGCTTTCCACGCCTTGAGGAGTTCCACGTCGGCATCGCGGTTGGCGGGGAGATATTCGTTCCACGGGCCCCGGATGGCCAGCATGACGAGCAGGTTTTCGGGGATCTTCTGCGTGGGGATCCGCCGGTAGTCGGCGTAGGCCATGGTGGTGAGATAGCCGGGCACACCGGACTCCTTTACTTCGCTGCAGATGTCGCTGAAGAACTTCCAGAAGTAATCGGTGGTTTCCTGCGGTCCTTTGGAAAAGTGCTTCTTCCAGCACTCATCGCAGCGGCAGAGGTAGGCTGAGTCGTTCGGCATGATGTTGAAGCAGGGGAGCCCCGGCGCGTAGACGTAGCTCCAGCTGCTCCGGCCCTTGCTGTCGGTGATGCCCCGGACCGACATGGGCTCGTTCCTGAGGAAGGAGATGGCGTCTTTGGCGATCTCGTGCCTGATGTTGCTCGAATAGCAGATCTGGCTGTCGTCGTAGCCGTCCCGGAGCTTGGCCATCCGCTTCCCGTTGACGTTCAGAGCGAAATACTCGGGATGGCTGTCCTTGTAGCGAAAGTAGTACCCCAGCTTCTGGAGCCCGTGGCAGTTGGGGATGTAGAAGGTTTCCATGCGGTTGCGCAGCTTGTTGAGGGGCGCGTCCCACCCGGCGAAGCGGCGGATGGGGCGGCCGCTGTGGTTGTAGTCGTTGAAGCGCCGCTCGAGGAAATCGGGCCGGTCGTAGATGTCGACGGCGGGGATCTCCAGCTTTTTCGCCTTTGGCGTACAGGTCCCCAGCTTGCCGGGGAAGTAGTAGCGCACTCCGGCGAAGCGTTCGAGAAAGTCGTAGGTGCCGAACAAGGTGGCCCATTCGCCCTTGTCGCCGGAGCGGAGGACCTGACGGCGGGGATCGATCTTCGGGGTGTCTCTGCCGATGATGAGGATCTTGTTCCCCGCCGTTTTGATGACGAAGCCGTCACGGTCGAACTTGGCCGGATCGACGCCCAGCTTTTTGGCGAGTTCGAGGTCGGCCAGACGGATCTCCACGGCCTTGCCGGAAGGTTTCGTGACGGGTTTGACGGGAGTCAAGAAAACTTCGCTCAACGCCTCGGCCATCTCTTTCGCCGCCAGCTTGACCGCGGGGATGTCCCGGCACACCACGATGTCGAAGTTCCCGGGCTCGAGGGTGAATACGGCGCTCTTGCCCACATCGATCTTCCGGGGGATCTGCGGGTCGATGGTGAAGGGTAGTTTCGGCGGCGCACC
>JAFSYV010000037.1 GCA_017443585.1 Lentisphaeria bacterium
CCCGCCGCCCGGTCCTGCACGAGGGAGTGACTCGACAATTCCATGGCCGCGCACTTCATCCCCGCGTCGCGCATTTCGGCGAAAAGGGAAAAGAGCGTGGCGGTGTCAGGGGTGGTCCGGCTGCCGGGGATCTCCCGTTTGCCCGTCCGGTAGGTCACGGTGGAGACCAGGGCGCAGGGAAGGCCGCAGAAGGTGAAGATATGTTCCAGCAGAAAGGCGGTGGTAGTCTTGCCGTTGGTCCCCGTGACGCCCAGAAGCGTCAGGGCTTCGTCGGGACGCCCGAGGCTGTGCCGGAAGAGCCGGGCGAAGGCGGGAGCGCTTTTGCGGACCAGCAGACAAGGCGTTCCGGGGGGCAGGGGCAGCGGCCGCTCCATGACGATGAGGGCTGCTCCCGCCGCCAGTGCGTCGGGGATGAAATCGTGGCCGTCGACCGCGGCGCCGGGAATGGCGGCGAAGGCCGCGCCGGGACGGACTTGCCGGGAGTCGGCGGTGAAAAATGCCGGGAAAGGCGCGTTGGCCGTGTTTTCCTCACGGAGGAGCAGATCGCCCAGTATTTCGGCGTAAATGCTCACAGTTCCTCTCCGGCGGGGGGCAGGGCCGTTTCCAGCCGGACGCCCCGCGACCCCTTGACGAAGACCAGGTCTCCGGGCCGGGCGGTGCGCGCCAGGACCTTTTTCGCTTCCGCCGCGTCGGGCAGGGCGTCGGGACCGAAGGCGCTCCCCACGGTGATGAGCCGGACGCCGGGGAAGAGCTTCTTCACCTCTTCGAGGATCTCGCGGTGGGCGGCGGCCGAGGCGGCTCCCAGTTCCCGCATCTCGCCCAGAAGCAGGACCAGTTTGGCCGGGTCGGCGAACTCCCGGAGCGTATTCAATGCCGCGCGCATGGCGGCGGGATTGGCGTTGTAGCTGTCGTCGATGAAGGTCATGCCGTCAGCTTTGAAGACCCGGTTCCGCCCTCCCGGAAGCTCCGTCCGGGCCAACCCGGCGGCGATGGTTTCGGGGGCGATCCCCGCGGCCGTTGCGGCGCAGGCCGCCGCGGCGGCGTTCAGGGCCTGGTGAGCGCCGGAAAGATGCCACTCCACCGTGAAGCTCCGGCCGTCGGGGAAGTCCAGACGGAAACGGCTCCCCCGCAGGGAACCGCCCAGATAGGTCGACCGGACATCCCCCCGGTGCTCCCCGAAAAGGAGCACGCGGTCCGGCGCATTGCGGCGCAGGATCTCCAGCTGGGGCACGGCCGCCGGAAAGACCGCCGTCCCGCCGGGCTTCAGCCCGTCGCAGATGTGGCCTTTTTCCTCGGCCACCCCTTCCAGATCCCGGAGGAACTCCAGGTGGCAGGGGGCGATGGAGTTGACGAGAGCGATATCGGGGCCGATGCACCGGCTCAGGGGGGCGATCTCGCCGAAGTGGTTGGTCCCCGCCTCGAGGACGGCGTAACGGTGGCCGGGACCGAGGCGGAGCAGGTTTTGCGGCACCCCGATCTGGTTGTTGGTGTTGCCCACGGTCCACAGCACCTTTTCCGGGGATCCTGCCGCTTCGGTGCAGATGGCGCGGAGCATTTCCTTGACGCTGGTCTTGCCTACGCTCCCCGTGACGGCGAAGACGGTCAGACCGGGAAATCTGCGGCGGCGGAACGCGCCCAGCGCCTGCAGGGCTTTCAGGGTGTCGTCACAGAGGAGCAGGGGGACACCTGCCGGGGCCAGATGAGCCTTGGCCCTTTCGACGCACAAGGCGGCGGCGCCGGACTCGACGGCGGCTCCGAGGAAGTCGTGGGCATCGAACTTTTCCCCCGCGAGGGCGACGAAAAGGGCTCCGGGGGACTTCTGCCGCGTGTCGGTGAAAACCCCCGTCACGTCGGCGCCGGGCCCCTGCCAGACGCCCGCCCCGGAACGCTCCAGTTCCCCGGCGGAAAAAAGGATCTTATCTGGGTTCATTGAAGTTGAGCACATTGCGGACGATCCCGCCCCGGAAGGTCACCCGGACCATTTCCACCTCGCCGGTGTAGTAGAGCCAGCAGTCGTTGCGCAGATCGGGCGTCCGCAGCGCGGGGGGCAGCCCGTAGGCCATCTGCACCTGAGCCATGTTCATGCCGGGGACCACTTCGCCCCGGAGGATCCGCGCCCGGATCTTCGGGGGGATGCCCTTGAGCTGTTCCTCCCGTGACTTGGTGGTGAAGGTGTAGGCGATGTAATCGGACATGGGGCAGAGACGGTGCTCCTCGGAAAAACGGATGGTGTAGCGTTTGCCTTTCAGGTCCTTGAAGATGATCTTCTGGGTGAAACCGGTGGTTTCGACCGGTTCGATCTCGGTCCCGACGGGAATGAAGGACCCCCGCTGGATATTGCGGCAGTCGATCTTTTCCGGATCTTCATACCAGATGTTGCAGGCGGTGTAGATCTTGTCGCCTTGCTTCATCTGGAGCGCTTCGGAAAAAACGGCGGGTTCCGCACAGCCGGACAAAATGATGGCACAGAGTGCCGCTCCCATCAACACCAACAGACAGCGCATGATCTTTCCCTTTCCTGTCGTTTACCGGATAAGCCGGGTGAATTCGTTTCTCGTCGCCAGTTCCCGCCGGAAACTCCCCAGCATGGAGCTGGTGGTCATGACGGAATTCTGCTTTTCCACCCCCCGCATCTGCATGCAGAGGTGGCGGGCCTCCATGACCACGCCCACGCCTCTGGCGTCGAGGATGTCGGAAAGCGCCGAGGAAATTTCCCTGGTCAGCCGTTCCTGCACCTGGAGCCGCCGGGCGAACATGTCCACGATCCGGGCCACCTTGCTTACGCCGATGATCCGGCCGCTGGGGATGTACCCCACGTGACAGCGGCCGAAGAAGGGGAGCAGGTGGTGTTCGCACATGCTGAAGAATTCAATGTCCCGCACGATGACCATGTCGTCGGACTCCGCTTCGAAGAGGGCTCCGTTGACCACGGTGTCCAGATCCTGGGTGTAGCCCCGGGTGAGGAACTTCCAGCAGCGCTCCACCCGGCCGGGGGTCTTCTTCAGCCCCTCCCGTTCCGGATCCTCGCCGATCTCCAGCAGAAACTGCCGCACCAGATCTTCCATCGGAAAAACTCCTTACAGTCCGCTCAGATGAATTTGCCCGCGTACTTCAGCCAGGCGTCGGCCAGGACCTGATGGCCCATGAGCGTGGGATGGACTCCGTCCCGCAGGATCAGTTCCGGCGCTCCCGCCTTGGCCGCCGCGTCGCTGAGGATCTTCTGGCAGGGGATGAAGACGGCCTTGTACTTTTTCGCCAGCTTCGCGACGATGGCCCCCCTTGCGGCGATCTCGTCGAGCCAGTCCGGCGCCACGGCGCCCCCTTCGGGCTGAAGGACGAAGGGCTCCATCAGCACCAGCTTGCACCTGGGCAGGACCTTGCGCGTCCAGGCAAGGAGCATGTCGTAGATCAGTTCGTAGCGGTCCAGCTCCACGCCGTTGTGATTGTGTTTCTCGTGCCAGGTGTCGTTGACGCCGATGAGGATGCTCAGCACGTCGGGTTTGAGGTTGAGGCAGTCGATCTTCCAGCGGGCGTAGAGGTCCACCACCCGGTTCCCGGAAATGCCCCGGTTGATGATGTTGTACTTATTGCCCAGATGGTCGCCCAGGATCCGGGCGGCGACCAGATTGGGGTAGCCCGCGCCGAAACCGGCGTTGGACTCCGGCAGAGCCTCCCGGCTTCTTCCGGCGTCGGTGATGGAATCTCCCTGAAAAAGAATGCGCTTCATCGTAAATGTTCTCCGAATTTTGGATCGAGTTTGTTCACTTCGTATAACATACCATCAAGGGACCGTTTTTTCAAGTGCCGGAAGTTCCGGAATTCTTTTCGGCCCGCAATTTTTCCCAGTAGGCCAGACGGCGGGCGATCTCCCGCTCGAAGCCCCGGTCGACGGGCTTGTAGAAGGAGCGGCGGCCCAGCTTTTCCGGGAAGTAGTTCTGCCCGGAAAAGCCTTCCGGGGTGTCGTGGTCGTACTGGTAGCCCGCACCGTAGCCGATCTCCTTCATCAGCTTGGTGGGGGCGTTGAGGATATGGGCGGGGGGCGTCAGGGAGCCGGATTCGCGGGCGCACCGCATGGCCCGGTTCCACGCGGTGTAGGTGGCGTTGGACTTGGGCGCGGTGCCCAGGAATATCACCAGTTCGGCGATGGCCAGTTCCCCTTCCGGAGACCCCAGACGCTCGTAGGTGTCCCAGGCGGCGATGGCCAGCTGCAGCGCCATGGGGTCGGCCAGCCCCACGTCCTCGGCGGCGAAGCGGGTCAGCCGCCGGAGCAGATAGAGGGGGTCTTCCCCGCCCTGGATCATCCGGGCCGCCCAGTAGAGGGCCGCGTCGGTGTCGGAGCCCCGGAGCGACTTGTGCAGAGCGCTGATGAGGTTGTAGTGGCCTTCCCGGTCCTTGTCGTAGATGGGGGCCCGCTGCTGGAGCGAGCGGGTCACTTCGTCGGGCCCGAGAAGCTCCCCGTCGCCCGCGAGCGCGTAGATGCTCTCGATCATGTTGATGAGGTACCGGCCGTCGCCGTCGGCGAACTCCAGCAGCCGTGCCCGGCCTTCGGGCGTCACGGGCAATGGCCGCTCCATGACCTTTTCGGCCCGTGCGAGGATCTCCTCGAGGGCCTTGCCGTCGAGGGGATTGAGAATGAAGACCTTGCACCGGGAAAGCAAAGCGCTGTTGAGTTCGAAGGAGGGGTTTTCGGTGGTGGCTCCCACCAGCACCACGGTCCCGTTTTCCACGTAGGGCAGGAAGCCGTCCTGCTGGGCCCGGTTGAAGCGGTGGATCTCGTCCACGAAGAGGAGAGTCCCTTCGCCGTTTTCCCGGCGGCGGGCGGCTTCGTCGAAGGCCTTGCGCAGATCGGCCACGCCTGAGAACACCGCCGACAAGGCGACGAAATGGAGCTTCGAACACCGGGCCAGGATCCGGGCCAGCGTGGTCTTGCCGCACCCCGGCGGCCCCCACAGGATGAAGCTGAATATCTTGCCGGAATCGATCATCTTCCGCAGGGGCATGCCGGGACCGAGCAGGTGTTCCTGCCCGGCCACTTCGTCGAGGGTCTCCGGACGCATCCGGTCGGCGAGGGGCCGTTCCGGAGCCTCCGTTTCGAAAAGGAATCCGTCGGTCATTTTCCGTTCCTCCACGAGGAGTAAGGACAGCAGCTCAGGGCGGCGTTGGTGTAGCGGGGGTCGCCGGAAATATCCTTGCCCAGCCACGGGGGGCGGGGGAAGGGCGTGTCGGGTCCGGGCAATTCTATCTCGGCGGTGAAAAGCCCCGCGTTGAGTTCCAGATATTCGTCGATCTCCCACTGCAAGCCGTCGGCGGCGGGGAAGGTGAAGCGGAGCTTTTTCACGATCCGGCCGCCGCAGAACTCCTCGAGCATGTTTTCCGCATCGGTCACGGGGATCGGGTATTCGAATTCGCTCCGCGAAATGGCGGAGTTTTCCCGCGGACGGCCCTTGACGGTGAGGAACGCCTTTTCGCCGGAAATGCGCACCCGGACCCTGGGGCCCCCGGTCATCCGGGGTAAGTAACCCTGCACCAGAGTCTCCGGGGCGTCACCGCCTCGCGCCGCCAGGAGTCGTCGAGGAGCAGGAATTTCCGTTCGATCTCAATCGCCATTGACCACCTCTTCGAAGGTTTTGAAGTGGGTCTTGCAGCAGCGGCGCAGGCCGTTGACGCCGGATTTTTCCAGAATGGCCGCCGCCGCCGCCTTGACGGCGGGACCCGCGCCCCGGGGCAGGGGGCAGCCCGTCTCCTCCTCCAACCGGCGCAATGCGAGACAGAAGCGCTCGCGCGCCAAGATACTGGCGGCGGCCACGGCGATGTCGCTTTCGGCCTTGGTCCGCTGGTCGAGCCGGATCGTCCGGCCCTTTTCCATGAGGGCCCGCTGGATGAGGGAGGGATCGGCGAACTGGTCCGAGAGCATCCGGGGCAGGGCGGGATTGGCTTCGAGCAGATTTTCGATGACCCGTGCATGGCCCCAGGCCAGCAGACGGTTCAGGTTGCCGAACTGGGTGTAAAGCCGATTGTAGGTTTCCATCTTGAAGGTGACGACCGTGCAGTTGGCCGCCCCCGCGTGCTGCCGGATGGCTTCGGCCAGGGTGAAGATCCTTTTGTCCGAGGAGATCTTCTTGGAGTCGCAGACCCCCAGCTCCCGGAGTTTTGCCCCCGATTCCGGGGTGACGCCCACTCCGGCGATGACGAGGGGGCCGAAAAAGTCCCCCTTGCCGCTCTCGTCGATGCCCCCGTGAGGCGTGATGGGTTCGTTTTCTTCCGCAGCAGCGCCCCCCGTGCCGTTGTCGAGGACGCCCGTTACTTCGGGTTCCAGCACGAAGGTGATGAAATCTTCGGCGCCTTTGCCCTGAACGACCAGTTTGCCGCTTTCGTAGGCACAGACGTTGGTTTTTTCCTTCACGGCCCGGAAGACCATGTAGGGGCCTTGCGAAAGTTCCCAGTTCCGCTCCGAAAGAAGGAGTTGGAGTTTTTCCGTCTGCTCCGGCGTCAGCACGGCGGTGAAGGTTGTCCGGTGGGCGCTCATGGGGCTTTTCAGTCGTCCTTTTTGTCCACGTCGATCCGGCCCGCGAAGGCGGCGGCGATGGTGGCGCCGTCGGCGTAGGAAAGATTGGCCCCCGCGGGGAGGCCCGAGGCGGGCCGGGAGACTTTGACGGGGAAGTTCCGGAGCACTTCGGCGAGATAAGCCGTCGTGGCCCGCCCCTCCACGTCGGAACTCAGGGCCAGGATCACCTCCTTGACCCGTCCCGTTCCGAGCTGACGCTCCAGAAGGTTGAAGTTGAGCCCGGAGCCGTCTTCGCCTTCCAGAGGGGAAATGCGCCCGCCCAGGACCAGATAGCGGCCGCGGTAGCTGCCGCCTGCTTCGACGGCGAGAAGCTGACTTACGGTTTCGACCACGCAGAGGAGGGAATGGTCACGGGACGCGTCCTTGCAGACGGCGCAGAGGCCGTTCTCCTCCGCCAGATTGGCGCACTCGGGACAGCGGGTCACTTTCTCCGGCAGTTCGGCGATGAGGGTGCCGAAGCGGCGCAGCTCTTCCGCATCGCGTTCCAGCAGCGCCAAAGCCACCCTCTCGGCGGCGCGGCGGCCGATGCCGGGCAGCTGGCGCAGCCCGGCCATCAGCTCTTCCAGGTGGGCCGGAAAGGAACTCCCCATGGGAACGTTCCGTCACATGAGTCCCGGCATGTCGATGCCGACGCCGCCGGTGATCTCGCTCATCCGCTGCTGGACGTTCTGTTTGGCCGAAAAGATGGCCGTGTTCAGGGCCCGCTGGAGCTCCGCGGCGAGGGTCGGTTCGGCGGCGGCATCGGGCGCGACGACGATCTCCTTGACCGCGAAATCGCCGGTCACGGTGACCTTGATCCGGCCGGCCATGCCGGTGGCGGAAAATTCGAGAGTCGGCAGTTCCTCGCGGAACTTCTTCATCTGCTCCTGGATCTCCTTTGCCCGGCCCATGAGCTTCATCATGTCGCCCAGATTGTTGAACATCTTACGCCTCCTGCTGTCCTTTCACCGCCTTGGGGGCGTTGTTGTTCAGCTCTTCCTTGTGCCAGAAGCAGAGGAGCGGGGCCGCCACGAAGATGGAGGAGCCCGTGCCGAGGATCACGCCCAGCATCATGATGAGCACGAAGTCGTTGATAGCCGCGCCGCCCCCGAGGAAGAGGACGAAGACGGTGATGAAGGTCGTGATGCTGGTGATGAGGGTCCGGCTCAGGCACTGGTTGATGGAAAGGTTCACGATGGCCCTGAAGCTCTTGGAAACGCCCAGATTGAGGTTTTCGCGGATACGGTCGAAGACCACCACCTTGTCGTTCACCGAGTAGCCGATGACCGTCAGCAGCGCCGCCACCACCGTAAGCGAGATGGTCCGGCCCAGCATCAGGTAGACCGACATGACCATGACCACGTCGATGATCAGCGCCAGCGTGGCCGCCAGCGCGAAGGTCCACTCGTAGCGCAGGGAGATGTAGATGCCGATGCCGATCATGGAGAGGATGATGGCGATGGCCGCGGCCTTCTTGAACTCGTTGCCGATGAGGCCGCCGATGGAGCTCTCGAGCCCGTCGTTGAACTTGGCCTTCGGATAGGCTTTGTTCAGCGTCTTGTCCAGCTGGTCCATCAGACTGGTGCCGGAACTTCCGCCGCCCCGGATCAGGATCTCGACCTTGTTCCCGGATTCTCCGGCCCCGAGGCCGAATTTGTAGGTCACGCGGGCCTGCTTGAAGCCGTTGTCGCGCAAGGTCTTTTCCAGCTTTTCCTGGGGGACCTGCTCGGCATAGCTGAAAGTCACCACCGTACCGCCGGTGAAGTCCACGCTCAAGGTTTCCCGGCCCTTGACCGCCACGATGGCGATGAGGATGACCGCAAGGAGCCCCACCACGGCGGCGCTGTAGCGCCACTTGGCGATGAAGTCGATGGAAAGCTTGCTCCACAGAGCCAGCATGGTGATTTTGGTCAAATTGGCGTACCTGAAGAGGTAGTCGTAGACCAGCCGGGTCACGAAGAGGGCCGTGAAGAGACTGGTGAGGATACCGATGCTCAAAGTGATGGCGAAGCCCTTGATGGCGCCCGTGCCCACGTTCATCAGAATGAGCGAGGTGATCAGCGTGGTGACGTTGGCGTCGAGCACGGCGGTGAAGGCCTTGCTGTAGCCCAGATCCACGGCGTTTTGGAGCCCCTTGCCCGAAGCCAGTTCCTCGCGGATACGTTCGTAGACCAGCACGTTGGCGTCCACGGCCATACCGATGGTCAGCACGATACCGGCGATGCCGGGGAGCGTCAATGTGCAGTTGAAGGCCGCCATGGCGCCGAGAATCAGCACGATGTTGAGCGCCAGCGCGAAGACCGCGATGAAGCCGCTCCAGTGGTAGTAGATGACCATGAAGGCGGAAACGAGGATCATGCCGATGATCCCCACCCAGACCCCGTTCTTGACGTTGGACTTGCCCAGCTGGGGATCGGTGTCGAAGACCGCATTGACCTTGATCTGGAAGGGGAAGGCGCCCGAAACGAGGGCGTCGGCGATGCTCTTGACCTCATCCTCGGTGAAGGATCCGGAGATCTCGGCGTTGCCGCCGGTGATGGCGCCCTGGATCCGGGGGGCGCAGTAAAGTTTGCCGTCGAGGACGATGGCCAGACTGCGGCCCACGTTGTTGGAGGTGATGCGGCCGAACTGCTCAGCTCCCTGCAGATTGAAGCGCAAGGCGATTTTCCGCTGGCCGAACTGGTCGCGGGTGGCCATGGCCATGGTGATGTTCTTGCCGTCCATGGCCGCATGGCGGTCCACGAAGAAGTAACGGACGAGGGGCTTGTCCCCCGCCCGGAATTCGGAGGTCTTCATGAGCTCGTAGCCCCTGGGGACCCGGAAATCCTTGGGATTCGCCTCGTACTGCCGGACCAGCGCGTCGTTTTCGGGATGGACGAAACGGAAGTTGAGCTTGGCGCTCATCTTGATGAGCTCGAGGAGTTTCAATTTCTCATCCTTGGCCACGACGGGGGCCCGCAGGGCGACGTAATCGCTGCCCGAGGGCGCGATCTCGGCTTCGAAGATCTTCTGGCCTTCGAGACGCTTGCGCAGGATCTCGATGGCCACGTCGCGGTAGCGGTCGAATTCGGTGCGCATGCGCTGTTCCACCTCGGCCCGGGTCTCCCCGCCCTTGGCGTCGCTCTTGATGCGCTTGAGGAAGTCCTCATCGGGGACCAGCTGCAGGATGAATTCCACGCCGCCGTTCAGGTCGAGCCCCAGACGGATGGAGCTGGAGGCCTCCTTGCGGATCAGACTCATGACGTCCCGGTTGTCCTGAAGGTCGGTGCCCTTGACCTTCTTGGTCAGGTCCACGCCCCGGCCGTCGGCGGCCTGGAGCAGGGCCTGGGACTGGAAGAGCTGGGGATCTTTGGCCTGGATCGCCCTGGCCTCTTCGATGAGTTTCAACGCGTCGGGATCTTTCTTGTCCTTGAGCAGTGTGACGAAGGCATCGTAGTAATCCGGAGGAACCAGCGGATACATGGCCGTGCAGAAGACCAGCAGCACCACGATGACGATGGCGGTTCGCAGTACGAGGGGACGCTTGTTCATTTGTCAGACTTTTCCTCTTTCTTTTCCCCTTCGGCAGTTTTCTGCTCCTCGGGGACGATGACGTCATGGATCCCGGCCCGGTTGACCTTGACGAAGACCCGGTCGGCGATCTCCACGGTCAGGATCTTGTCCTGGACGGCGGAAACTTTGCCGTAAATGCCGCTGGCGAGCATCACTTCGGTGCCCTTGACGATGGAATCCAGCATCTCCTCACGCTTCTGCTGCTGTTTCTTGTTGGAACGGCTCATCAGATAGAACATCAGGATGAAAGCGCCGGTCATCAGGATCAGCATGCCCATGGGGTTGGTCTGGGTCTGCTGTCCGGCCTGTCCGGCGGCCTGCCCGGCGGCCTGGGCGGCAGGAGCGGCCTTTTCCGCCGCGGCGAGAAGAAAATTGAACATGATCGATCACTCCTTTATGTTGAAATTCGAAATTACCGTTTCGGGACGCCGAGCAGCGACAGGTGCTTGTCGAAGTGCTTTTCGACGGCGGCATCGTATTCCTTTTCCAGCTTGTGCATGGCCTTGAAGAACTCCTCGCGCAGTTCGCTGGTGAGGATGGGCCCGTAGGTGATGTGGAGCAGCTGACGGGCTTCGGGCATATCCATGAGCTTGACCAGCTCGCTGTCGGGGAGCGTGTCCACATCGGCGATCCTGGTGATGTCCGCGGTGATGTGGTAGAGCTTGAGCATGTCGTTGAAGCTGGCCAGAGCCTTCTTGTGCATCTTGCGGTAGAGCGCGGGATCGTGCTGCGCGATGACCGTCACCGCCACCAGCCAGCTGGTGCCGGCGGTCTTGAGGTGCAGATAGCCGCCCGTTTCCCTGCCCACGGTGGGATAGACGGCGAACTTGTCGCTGCCGGAGTGGACCGACACCTTGTAGTTGCCGTAGGTCTTGGCGATCTGGGCGTGGACTTTGAACTGCCGGTCGAACTCCGCCAGGTCGCCGATGTAGTCGATGGCCTTCTGGAACTCGCCGATGAAGCGGGGGGCGAGGGAGGAGAACTCCACGCCGCTCCGGCGTAGTTCACGGACGATGTAGAGGTGATGCGAAGGCAGCGTCGGGCTGGTGGTCTCGTCGATGGAAATTTCCAGATCGAACTCGTCGCCCCGCTTGGATCTCAGGTGGTTGTAGACCTTGACCGCGAACTCCAGCGCGGCGGTGTACATGACGGCGCAGCGCCTCGCGGTGCCCGCGTCGATCTTCACCGAGCAGCTGCCCGTGACGAACTCCTTGTCGAAGTAGTCCCCTTCGATCCTCTTGCGGAATTCCGCGGGCATCTCGGCGAAGGCGGCGTCGACTTTCGATTGTTCCCAGTCGCCCGCGGCGGCGTTCATCACTTCGGAAAGGTCCAGCGTGATCTTGGGCATTCCGGCTTCGTGGGCCACGTCGATGTCGGGGATCGTTTTGAGGTGGTCGCCGTCGGCGCCGAAGCCCAGCTGGTAGTCGCTCCGGAAGACGCCGAAGACGGCGTCGTCCACCACGGAACGGAAGGTCCGCTTGGTCATGGAAAGCTCACGCATGGACTGCTGGGCGATGACCGGGGAGACCTGGAATTTCACCGCCGCGGCCAGATGGCCGGGAGTGGCCAGACCGAGACGGTCGCCGCAGCCCACGGTGGTTTTCACGTTGCGGAGGCTCTTGGGGGCGCACCAGGGGAAATGTTTGCGCAAGGCGGCGGCATTGGCGGCGTCGAGGGCGCCGACCAGGGCGACACCGCCGTCGGCGAGAGCGATCTGGTCGCCGGCGAACCCGGCGGGCAGGGCCTTGGCGGAATCCGCCACCACCAGAAGGAATCGCTTTTCGCTGTCGCGGCCCATCATCACTGCCGCATCGCCCAGCTTGTGGACGGAGGCGGGATAGATCTCGACGTCGCCGGACTTCATGCACATGGAGTTTCTGATCGCCGCCTGATCTTTTTTGACCGCGGCCAGCACGGATTCAGCAATTTTTTTCATTGATCGTGGTTCCTTGTCATATTCGATTTTCAAAATTCGCAACTACTATCATTATAATATAGCCCGCAAAAGCGCGAAAGTCAAATTATTCCGGCGGCGATTTTGCCGTTTCCGCGGAAAAGCCGGGGAAACGCCGTTCACCGGAAGAGGACCGGGTCGATGACGGCCAGGTCGGCGGTGGCGTAGCGGACTTCGCCTTCTTCCGTGGTCCAGGGGGATGCTCCGCGAGGAAAGGATAAGGGTGTCGGCGCCCGAGATGTCCACGTCGTATTCCCGCACGGGCTCTCCGGCCCGGAGCCGCACTTCCAGAACCCGGGAATCGGCGCCGTATTCGATGTCTTCGGAACTCGACGTGTTTTCCCCTTTCGCCACCTCCACCGAAAAGCGCAGGTCCGTGTGTTCGTTCTGGAGCTTGACGATCCGGGAGGGCATCCCCAGCTTGAACTTCAGCCGGGAAAAGTTGCCGTTGATGAAAAATTTGTACCCCGAGTGGCCGAACAGGCCGAAGCCGTGTTCGAAACGGACTTCGCTGCCGTTTTCGCCCCAGACGTCGATGGGGACGAGCCGCCCCTCCTCATCCGCCAGCTTGTCCGGCACGATGTGGACGTATTTCGAGGGGTGCATGTAGTAAGGCACTGCGGAAACCAGATCGAAGGAACGGAGCTCTTCCCGTTCCCTTGCGTCGAAGCGGCCGAAAGCGATGCAGAAGGCCGTGTGCCACGCGCAGCAGGTGATGAAGGAAGACATTTCGGATTGTTTTCGCAGCAGCGCCTTGTAGACATGAGCGTTCTCGCCGATGGTCTCGCCCCGGTAGGCCGCCATGATCACCGGGCCGATCAGCGCCCGGCCGGAGCGGATCCCCTGTTTGACGTAATTGAAGATCCTGAAGGCCGCCTCTTTCGCCGTGGTCCCCATGAGTTCGGGTTTCGGCGGCGGAAAATCGCCGGAGGCGGAGTCGAAACAACAGTGCAGCCGCCAGTGGCGCGACGGATCGGGATCGGGGAAGATCTCTTCGAAAAGCGCGTTGGGGGTGGAGTGGCCGGGGGTGAAAGGCTCTTGCAAGAAATGCCCCAGCGCGCCTGCCCGGCGGACCGCCTCTTCCCAGCGTCCGGCCCGGAGTTCGTCGATCATTTTTTGAAGCATGTCGGCGATGAGCGCATTGTTGCCGGATTCGGAAATTGCGCCCCCCGCCGTCACGGGATGGTGGGGGACCCAGCCGCCCTCCGCCTGTCGGGCATAGGGGGCGAACTCGGGCTGATAGATCCAGTCGAGGATGAGGCAGAAAGCCCCCAGTTTTTCCGCGACGTGTGTAATGGGCGGCATGAAAGGCTGCCCGATGCCCTGCGGCGACATATCGGGTTTCAGCATCGACAATTCCCACTCCGGCAGCCCTTGCGCCGCCCGGAGCCCCAGAAGGGCGTGACCCTGCCACTCCATGATGTTTCCTCCTGTCCTTACCGCCGTTCCTTGAGGGCGGCATCGTCGAAGATCAGATAGAACGCCTTGACTTCCAGCGTTTCGCGGGGGGATACGGTGAGGGTGTGTTTCCCCGGCGCAAGGGTATAGCGCTTCAGGGTGGCGAGGCGCCAGTCTGTTCCCGGAGTCCTGATGGTGCAGACTTCGGGCTTCGATGCGTCGACACCGGCGTAAAGGGAACTCTTGCCGCCTTTGGCGGTTATCCGGACTTCGGCGCAGAGAAAGGCCGAAACGGGCTTTTTCACTTCGAAGGGGAAGGAGACGACTTTGCCTTTCCCCGCGAAGCGGACGGCTCCGCCCGGAAGTTTGGCGAAGTTCTTTTCAGGCACGAAGACCCGGACCTTTTCCCCGGCGGTGAGGGGCGGATATTGAAAATCCGTCACGGCGGCCACGCTGACGGGGCGGGACCAGCCCTCGGGGCTCCGGAGGAAAAATGCGCTCCGGTAGTGGTTCCGGGAGTTCATCTTTTCTGGATCGATCTTCACGGTGAGGGTGAGCTTTTCCCCGGCCTTGAGGCGGGCCTGCGACGGCGTGACCTCGTACCAGTCGGAGTCTGCGCTCTTGCGCACGGTGAAGCTCAGGGGGGCGTCGGCCCGGACCGTGACGGTCTGCGGGGCGGAGGCGATGCCCTTTTTCACGGTGAAGGTGACTTTGCGCCCGTCGGTGAGGGCGAGGGGGAAGGGGCGGTACGGCAGTTCGAGGTCCTGCGGCGCGCCGAGGTCTTTGGACGTGCGGCCGTTAAGCCCCGGAATGACGGCGGCTTTCCCCCGGGCGGGGGAGTCCTCCTTCAAGGCGTAGATGCCCCGGTCCGGATCGACGAAGCCCGCGTTCCCGGTGAAGTTCCCTCTGGCCGCGCCGGACTTGACCAGATTGTGATGCCAGGCGGTTTTGAGGAAGGGGAAACTGATGGCGGAAGGCACCACCTCTTCGAGGATGTTGTTGACCGCGACGATGCGGAAGTTCCGGCAGAGCCGTATCCGGGCCGCCGACTGGTCGGTCGTGTTGTTGTAGAAGAAGGAGGCCGCGTAGTGCCCGCCCCAGATGTCCGCGGTCTTGACGGCCGAGGCGCGGGAAAGGAATTCGTCCCGCAGATCGACGATGCGGTTTTCGAAGATGAAGGAGGGCCCCGTCATGCACCCCTGGATGCTCACCCCCATGAAGCAGTTTTCGATGTGGTTGCGGAAAAATCTCACGTTCTGCTGGCCGCCGTCCAGTTCGATGCCGTCGTCGTTGGCGAAGGCGAGAAAATTGCCGTAGACGTCGCAGTCCCGGTTGAGGCCGCCGTCAAGGTCGAAATTCCGGTTCCCGGCGATGCCGTCGTTCCACCATTTGAGGTCGCTTGCGCAGATGTCGTTGTAGCGGATCACGGTGGAGCGGGGCTTGAAGGGGGCGATCCCCTGGGAGCCGTCGGGGTGGCCGTAGACCCAGTTGTTGGCCGAGAGCAGGGGATCGTGGATGTAACACCTTTCGATGACCTGCCCGAACCCCCGGTCGATGTAAATGGCGTTCTTGTTCCAGAGGGTCTGCCCGGCCCGGTTGCGCATCCTGCCCGTGGCGCCGTCGTATTTCCAGTTTTCGGGGTCGCCCCAGCAGCCGATGTCGCAGTTGACGAGCCGCACGAATCGGCAGTTGTCGAGGACGACGGCGTTGTTGGTCCCGCCCCGGATCGTCAGGTTTTCGAGGATCACGTATTCGGCCTCCTTGAGGGTGAGGGCGACTTTCCCG
>JAFSYV010000038.1 GCA_017443585.1 Lentisphaeria bacterium
GCGGCCTTTTCCCAGTACAGACGGTTGTGGTATCCGATGAGCCGGACCAGTTCCTCCGTACTTGCAGCCGTCACGTTTTCGGGGAAATCCATTTTTTCACGCTCCCTTCCGCAAAGGTGTCTCTTTCATGCCTTTCAGAGCTGACGGCCGGGCACGCCGCCTGTGCGCAATGTCCGGGCGGCGTGGCACATGGCCAGCGCCAGCGCATCGGTGCTGTCCAGAGGGATCTGCTCGATCTCGATCCCCAGTTCGGCGGAGATCATCACGGCGATCTGCTCCTTGGTGGCGCTGCCCCGGCCCACGGCGGCCCGTTTGGCCACGGTGGGCGCGTAGGCGAAAGCGGGGATGCCGTTGATGCTCAGCGCGGCCAGAATGGCCCCCCGGGCCATGCCCAGAATGATGGCCGTGCCCGCATTCTTGCCCACGAAGGGCTCCTCGAGGACGGCGCAGTCGGGCTTGAAGCTCGTGACCAGTTCGCAGACGCCCATGTGAAGCCGCCTCACGCACTCGGAGTGAGGCAGTTTCGGCGAGTTGGCGATGACCCCGCAGTCGATGACCGAAAACCGCCCCCCGGCTCCGGCCTCGATCACCCCGTAACCGGTGGTGCGGATGGCCGGATCTATGCCGAGAAGGATCATCGGACTTCTCCGAAGGCGGCGGCGGCCTCGAAGAGCTTCTCTTCCGCCAGATGGGGAGCCATGAACTGTATCCCCACGGGCATCCCCGTGGCGGGATCCTTGCCGCAGGGCATGCTCAGGCCGCAGTTGCCCGAGATGTTCAGCGCGATGGTGAAGATGTCCGAAAGGTACATCTGCAGAGGATCGCTCTTGGCCCCGAACTTGAAGGCCACGTTGGGCGAAACGGGCGTCATGAGCACGTCGCACTGCTCGAAGGCTTTTGCGAAGTCCCGGCGGATGAGGGTCCGCACCTTCTGGGCCCGCAGGTAGTAGGCGTCGTAGTAGCCGCTGGAAAGGACGTAGGTCCCCAGCAGGATCCGGCGCTTGACCTCGTTCCCGAATCCGGCGCCCCGGCTCTTGAAGTAGGTCTCGGTCAGATCTCCGCCCTCGATCCGATTGCCGTAGCGCATCCCGTCGAAGCGGGCCAGATTGGCGCTGGCCTCGGCGGTGGCGAGAATGTAGTAGACCGCCACGGCGTATTTGGAGTGGGGCATGGAAAGCTCCACCGTTTCCGCGCCCATGGCCCGGACCTTTTCCACTGCCGCCTTGACGGCCGCTTCCACGCCGGGTTCCATGCCGGAAATGAAGTATTCCGCAGGCAACCCGATCTTCACGCCCTTGAGCGAGGCGGCTTCGGCGCCCTTGCGCGCGGCCGCGGCGAAATCGGGCACGGGCTCGTCGAGCGAGGTGGAGTCCAGGGGATCCTTGCCGGAAATAATGCCGGTGAGGATGGCCGCATCGGTCACGTCGTTGGTCATGGGGCCGATCTGGTCCAGACTCGAGGCGAAGGCCACGAGGCCGCTCCGGGAGACTCGGCCGTAGGTGGGCTTCATCCCCACGATGCCGCAGAAAGCCGCGGGCTGGCGGATGGAGCCGCCGGTGTCGCTGCCCAGCGCCGCGGGCAGGAATCCCGCCGCGACTGCCGCCGCAGAGCCGCCGGAGGAGCCGCCGGGGACCCGGCGGGTGTCGAGCGGGTTGGCCGTGGGATGAAAAGAACTGTTCTCGCAGCTGGAGCCCATGGCGAATTCGTCCATGTTCAGCCGCCCGAAGGGGATGAACCCGCGGGCAACGAGTTTCTGCACCGCCGTGGCGGAGTAGGGCGAAACCACCTTTTCCAGAATTTTGGAGGCGCAGGAGCAGGTTTCCCCCGTGACGCAGATATTGTCCTTGATGCCGATGGGGATCCCGTCGTAATCGCTCAGAGCCTTTCCCGCCGCGCGCCGTGCATCGGACTCGGCGGCAAGGCGCATGATCTTTTCGGCATCGACCTTGAGGAAGGCCCGGATCTCCCCGTCTTTCGCGGCGACGGAGTCCAGACAGCGGCGGCAGAGGGCCTGCGAAGTGAGGCTCCCGGCCTTGAGTTCGGCCGCCAGCGCGTGGATGGTGAATGTGCGTTCGGCCATGGTCGTCAGCTCTCCGTTCCCGGCATGACCCGGGGCAGCCGGATCAGTTCGCCGTCGATGACGCCGGGGGCGTTGGCCAGCATGACGTCGCGGGGATAGGAGGGCTTGACCTCGTCCTCGCGCCAGGCGTTGGAGCAGGCCGACGCGTGGGCGGTGGGCTCCACCCCTTCCACATCGACTTCCGAAAGTTCGGCGATGTAGTCGACGATGCTCCCGAGTTCCGCGCTCAACGCGGCCTTCTGCTCGGGCGTGAGCTCCAGCCGGGCCAGTTCGGCCACGTAGTCGATATCGAGTTTGACTTCAGCCATTATGCCTTTTCCAGCGTCAGGGTTTTGGTGACGAGATCGCAGACTTCCGCGGGCCCGAAGTACTGGATGGGGCCGGGATAGATGTAGGCGGTCTCGACGGCCCAGCGGGCCCGGTTGTCGGCCAGCATCTTGAAGGGCTTGCCGTTCAGGTCCACCAGCGCCTTGCGGATGACGGGCTTGTCTTCGCCGTGGCGGCGTTCGATGTTCATCATCATGGTGATGGGAATGCCGCCCGCGATCCACTGATCGGCGTTTTTGAGGGTGTTGCGGACGCTGGACATGTAGCCGGTCTTCCCCGCGCCGATGAGGGCGGCGGCGTTGTAGCCCAGGCTGTAGCAGTAGTCGGCGTCGTAGTTGGAGGGGGCGGCACAGCGGCCTTCATACCCGAAGAAGTGGGTCTGGGTGGCGAACTTGCCGGTGTAGGTCCCGGCGGCCTTCCGCTCCTTGAGCTTGCGGCCCACCATTTCGGCCAGCATCTTCTCGGTCTCGATGAGGGAGACCTGCACGTTGCCGTGGGGGTCGCGGTCATTGCACAGCTGCGTCTGAATGCCGACGGGCAGGCTCTTGAAGACCTGCGCCGAAGCGGCGGAAAGTTTTCCGGCGGCGAAAGCGACTTTGGCCGCCTTGTCCATGGTTTCCACCGCGGCGGCGTTGGCCGCGAGCAGGTCGTTGAGTTCCGCGATCAGCACCTTGATCTCGGGGATGAATTCCACCAGACCTTCGGGGATCAGGGCCACGCCGAAATTCATGCCTTTTTCCGCCCGTTTGGCCACGATGGCGGCCAGCTGATCGACGATCTCGCCCAAGGTCATCTTTTTAGCCGCCA
>JAFSYV010000039.1 GCA_017443585.1 Lentisphaeria bacterium
ATCGACCGGATGCTCGACAACGCCCCGCTGCCCGCTTACCCGTGGAACTTCGATGAAAGCTATCCCGCCATGCGATTTCCGGACTTGCGGGTCGTGTACCGGTTGAACGATTATCAGGTGTGGGAAATCCGCTTCGCCCTCGAAAGAAAGGACAGGAGCGCGAGCCTCGCGGCGCTGAAACGGATGGACAACTTGATTGCGTATGTCGGGGAATTGCCCCTCACTCTTTTTTCCGGCATACGATTGAAAATGAGCACCGACAAACGGCGCGTCCTCGAAGAGCTCCTCGCTTCCGGGATCCTCACGAAGGAAGATCTTCTGCTCCTCAAGGCGTGGTGCCGCGCCGAAAGGGAGGCTTGCCCGGAGCGCGAACGCAAGAGGATTCGGGCCGAAGCGCTCGTGGCGGTGGAATATTGGGACGAGTGGCCCGTCATGGACCGGATCGGGAAAAAATGCCGGATCTACCCGTGGAAGGATTTCCGCTTCCTCCTGCCCCAGTGCTGGCTTATCTACGAAGCCAACCGGTTGGATGCGCGGCGCCGTTTCCGCGGAGTCGATAAATTTTTCGACATCGTGCTCAAGAATGAACTTTCCGTGTTCACGTGGTTTGCCGAAATGTTCACGCCTCCCCGGAAGCCCGGGATCGAATTCCGGAAGGAGGAGCTCGGCTGGGCCTGCATGGAGTTTTTCATCGATCAGGAGCTTTACCGCCTCGAACACGGGAAACTCCCCGACGATCTGCCGCTCCCCGTCGATCCCGCGAACGGGAAGAAGTTGACCTACACCCGCGGCCCCGTGACAGTGAAAAAAGATGTTTTCGATGGCCCCCTCCGCAAGATCACCATTCGCGCCCGTCAGCTTTCCAACGACCCGACCGTGTACCACCATGTGACGGTCACCATTCCAGAGAAGGGGAAATGAAATTTCTGGAACGGTACGTCCGGCCCTTTGCCGAATACTGCGTCAGGACCCCGCTTTCGGAAGAGGAGCTGGTCAGGGCGCTGCGGGCGGAACTCCCCGCAGAGGATGCCCTTTTTTCCGGAAAGATCTGGAAAGCCTTTTTCGGGTTTTGCGAAACGTTTATCAGGGAAAGGAAAGATCCCCTGATCCTCTACCCCATGTTGAGAGGACGAGGGAACAACTCGTGGCGGTGCAAGGTCCATATCCGGTGCGAAAAGGCGGAAAATTCCCCCGGCACGCTTCTGCACATCACCCTCGCCCCCGACCGGAGATTGAAATGGTTTTCTTTTGTCTGGCTGGGGTTCGCCCTTCTCTGGGGGATTGTCGCTTTCTGCATCGGATTCCGGCTCGCCCTGCTCGTGGTTCCCTTCGCGATAGGGTTCTTCTTCCTGATTTCGGAAATCTGCCGGTCGATGGCGGAAGGTGAGGTCCCCCGGATCCGCCGGAACTTCGAAGAGCTGCTGCACACCCTCGAAGAAAAATACGCCGCTCCGAAGTGACCGGGGGAGCTCTCCGGCACAGTATTCATAGTATTCATAGTATTCATAGTCCGCAGGGGCCGAGATCGGGGAACGACCGCCCCCCAAAGTCTTTTTTTCCGCATTTTCCTGCCCCGTGCGGTTGCAATTCCGCGGGAAACGTGCTACTTTAACAGGTGTTTCACACCGGATTATAGGGAATCGTAAAGATGAAAAAGTTTTTCTGCTCTCTGCTTTTGTGTTCGCTGGCCGCGGCGGCGAATGCCGTGATTCTGGATTTCGAGTCGCCGCAAATCGACTGCACCATTTACCGGTATGTGGGGTCGAAATATACTCCGAAAGCCGAGGGAATGACGGCGGAGCGTTCCGCGCTGAAGCCTTACGGCGGCAGGTTTTCCCTCGAACTTGATTGCCGGAGGAGCGACGCGACCCATCACGTCAACAAGATCATTCCCCGCCCGGCGGAAAAGGGCGGAGTGCGGCTCAAGTTCCGCTACTTCATCGCCGAGGGGGATGCCGGGAACCGGGTCAGCGGCCGGATCATGGAGATCGACGCAAAAGGCAAGGCCATCCGGCCCCTGCATTTCTTCACCGCCTCCGCCGCGAAGGGCGTCTGGCTCACCTGCGAAAAGACCGTCTTCCCCAAGCCCGAGTGCAGGAAACTGCAGATGACCCTTTGGTTCAGCGGGAAAATGCGCTGTTACCTCGACGACGTGGAGTTCGGCGCATCTCCGGAAGGGGCCCGGACCGAAGCCCGAGCCGGGGTGTTGGCCGACAACGCTTCAGGCATCTGGTTCGCTCTGCCTGCGGACCGGAAACCTTCTTTCACGGGCGTCCCCGCACTGCGTGAGAAGCAGGAGGTTCTCCGCTTCCGGGGCGTGAGGGGCGGCAAGACGGCTCTGATCCTGGCCGTGGCGCCGAAAAAGGCGTTCAAACGGCTCGAAGTGGAATTTTCCGGCCCGGCGGGGAGTGAAAAACTCTTCTCCTCTCACGTGCTGGATTTCATCGAACTCAAGACCCCCGACAACCCCGCCATGAAGGGATTCCACGGCGACCCCCTGCTGCCCGAGGGCTTCATTTCCGGGACGCCGGGCCGGAACAGCTGCTTCTACGCGGAGTTCGCGCTGCCCCGGAACATCCCTTCGGGCGTCATCAAAGGCGTCATGACCCTCAAGGGGGATGGGGTTCCCCTCGCGTCGCTGCCCTGCGAAGTGACAGTCCGCAACATCCAGCTCCCCGAACATCCCCGGTTCAAGACCTACATGCCCATCCGGGCCCACAAGGGGTTCCGGGCCTTCGATCCCCGGCCCGCGGCGGTCATCGTGGACGAGATGCTCGAGCACTGCCGCAGGGAGCGGATCAATCCCCAGGGCGGCGTGGAGATCCCGGCGCCGAAATTCGAGATCGTGAACGGCCTTCCCGTCGCTGCGGACTGGAGCCGCTTCGACGCCGCCATGGAAAAACTCGCCGTCAAGTGCGGCTTCGACCGGGTCCGGCTCCCGTTGCCCACCTTCGGCGCCAACGCGGGCTGGTTCCTGCAGAAGGGGCGGAAAGAGCCCGTGTTTCTGGGGGAACCCCTCTTTTCGGGCAAGGGATTGAAGTATCTGGCCGAGGTCGCCCGGCTCTATTCGGAACGGCTCGAGAAAAAATATCCAGGCGTCATCGGCTACGCCTTTTTGTATGACGAGCCTCCCGCCCAGCTGACGAAGGAGGTCCGACAGCTTTTCGCCGCCGTGCACGAAGTCGCCCCCCGGTGCCGCATCTACGTGACGGGTGGCTTCGGGCAGCAGTATCTGGACACGGCCTTCGCCTTCTGCATCCCTCTCGCCCCCGGCCATCTGTGGAGCGAGGCGGACCGCGCGAAGATCAGGGACCGGGAGCTCTGGTACTACAACTGGAATGCGCCTCTCGACAATATCTCCTACCAGCTCAACCGGCTCTATCCCTGGCTCTGCTATGCGGCCGACGGCGGCGGGGCGCTGGCCTGGCACAGCAATAACACGGGCCCCCTGAACGCTCCCGTCAACCCCTGGACCGGCATGGAAAAGACTTACGGCTGCGGTGCCGTCACCGTCTTCTACCCGCCCCGGCACAAGGGCGAAGGCGTGGTTTCCTCCCTCCGCATGCGCCACCGGGGGCTGGCCCTCGACGACTACGACTGCATGAAGATGCTCGAAGAGCGCATCGATAAATCCTTCCCCGGCGCGGGACGGAAACGGGTCATGGAGATCCTCGCCGAAGTCATCCCCGAGCCCCCCTTCAAGTGGCTCAACGAGCCCGACAAGATCTGCGCCGTCCGGGAACGGCTCGAAGACGAACTGGAGAGCTTCGACGCCGCCCCCGTGGCGCTGCTGAACTCCAACCCGGCGGAAAACACTTTTCTCTACCTGCCCGAGATCGGTTTCACGCTCCGGGCGGAACCGAGAACGAACATCGTTCTCCCCGACGGGCGCAAGGTCGTGACGGAGAGTTCCGGAAAAGCGCGCTTCACCTGCCGTCTTCCCCGGCTGGGCCTCAATAAATTGCAGTTCACCCTCGAAAAGGGCGGAAAACGCAAGACGATCTTCCGCCAATTCACGCTTCTGCCGGACCCCGTCCTCAAGGAGCTGGAACAGCGGGCCGTTTCGCCCGAAGACAAGGGATTTGTGCGGAAGTGCCGGAGTTCGGTCTACACCGCAGAACTGCGCCGCGAGGCCGCGGCCCGGCTGCTGGCCATCAAACAGGCCGATCTGCGGAAGAAACTCGATTCCGCGCGGCAGCTGACGGGGGCCCTGAGCCGGGCCCTCGTGAAGCAGGCGGAGTCCTGCTTTGCCTGGCAGCTCCCGGAGCGGGCCGGGTACTACCTCGATCTGGCCTTCCGGGCGAAGGAGGCGCCGGCCAATGCCGCCGTGACGGTGCGGCCCTTCGTCGACCGGGAACACTTCGGCGTCGAGCTCGACAACGGCATCGTGGCGGCCCGTTTTCTGGAGACGGGCGGGCGGCTCGTCTCCTTCCGGGTCCGGGGCGTGGAGACCTTCGCGCAACCTGCGTGGAAAGGCGTTCTGCCCCCGAAGGTCCGTGCGCAGCAAAATCCCCCGCCCGAAATGGTGGTCCGGCTGCCTGAATACGGCGGCATGGAAGACGCCTCCGGCGGCAACAACCGCTGGCTGATCTCCGCCGTGGACTGGAACATGGATCTGGTGGAACTGAGCGGAACACGGGCGGTGGTCGCCTTTTCGTCGAAATTGCCGGGGACGCCTTTCGTGATCCGCCGGGCGGCGACGCTGGAAGCGGGCTCCGCGGAGATCCGGTTCGACTACACGATCCGCAACACCGCCCCCCGTGAACTCCAGTCCGACGACCCGGCGAGCTTCCAGCTTTCGTGGCGGCTGCGGCTCCTGCCCGGCATCGGGAAGGACGGCGCGGCCCGCGACAGGATCACCGTGGACGCGCAGTCCCCGCTGCCCTGTGTGCGGATGGGCGAAAAGACGGGGACGTTCTACTCGCGGGTGTTCCCCCTGAAAAGCCCCCGCATCGGAGCCTTCGACGCCGGCGAGAAAACCGGGTTCCTGCTGCAAGGCAACCCGGAGGCGCTGAGTTACGCCTACATCTGGTTCGACGACTGCGCGCGGAACCCCGAAAAGAAGCCCCTCTACACCCTCGAAGTGCTCCGCTCCTTCCTGAAACAACCTCAAGGACAGAAGGGCGGCAACCGGCCTTTCACCATTCCTCAGGGTACGGAGCTGAACTTCCAGGTTTTCCTCAGAGGGCTCAGCGGTCCCGAGGCGAAATAAGCCGGGGAAGGGCAGGGGGCTACGCTTCGAAGCCCGCCCGCTTCAGGAGTCCTTCGGCGTTGCCGTGGAAGAATTCTTCCGCATGGGGCGCGAAGAAAGGATCGGTCATGATCTCGGTCCAGCGCCGGACGAACTTGCCCGCCGCATCGGGGGCTCCCGCCGTGTCGGTGCCGAAAAGGAACCGCTGCCAGGCCAGCCGGTCGGGGTGCAGTTTGTCGATCAGATTGGCGGCCTGATAGCCGAGGCCGCAGGAAAAGTCGAGGTAGATGTTGGTGAACATCCACGCCATTTCGAAGGCCTCGAGTGTCCAGGGATAGGCGGTGTGGGCGAGGATGAAGATCACGTCGGTGAAGATCCGCGCCGGGTGGTCGAAAAGCACCGGCTGGCCGAATTTGGCGTTGAAGCCCGCCATGCGGTTGATCTTGCTCCCCAGCTTGGGCCGGTTCCCCAGCATCCCGGTGTGGAAGACCACGGTGGCCTTCAGGTCGTTGAGCTTTTCCCAGACGGGGTAGATCACGGGATCGTCCGGCGCGTAGCCGTGGCCCGGCCACATCTTGAAGAAGCGGACGCCCCGGTCGTGGAACTTCTGGATCTGCGTCTGGGCCTCCATCACGTTGCGCGGCTCGATGTAGGCCGCCATGACCAGCCGGTCGGGGTGTTTCGACACGAATGAAAAGACCTCCTCGTTGAAGCCGGTCATGCTCAGCTCGGTGTACCGGGGGTGCTCCGGCGTGGCGAGGACGAGGGATTTTTCGATGCCGAGTTTATCCATTTCACGGAGCAGC
>JAFSYV010000040.1 GCA_017443585.1 Lentisphaeria bacterium
GCCGCCTCGTGGGGCGTCCGGCAAATCGTGGCCCATCCCGTCTGGGGGATGATGGAGGAGGAGACGCCGGGGACTTTGAAGAAGATCCGAAACCTCTGCACGACCGCCGGTCTGACCACTCCCGGCTGTCACGGCTTCTGGGGACCCGGAAACGACCTGGGCTGCACCGACGCCGCCGCAAGGAAAAGAATGGTCCGGAGACACCGGACTTTTCTCTGCCATCTCGCGGAAATGGGGGTCGTGACCTACACGCTCCATCTGGGGATATCCAATCCCGCAAAGCAGGAGCAGTGGGACGCCCTGCGGAAAAGCGTCGAGGAGCTCCTCCCCGCCGCACGGGAAACGGGCATCACGCTCGCGCTGGAAAACGGCGCCGAGGCCCCCGAAGATCTGCGGCGTCTCGTCGCGCTGGCCGATGAGTTCGACTGCCCCGAGGTGGGCTTCTGCTTCGACACGGGCCACGCCCACTGCTACGGGGACCGGGACGTCGAAGCCCTGCTCGGGCTCATGGCAAGCCGGATCGCCGTGCTCCACATCCACGACAACTACGGCGCCTTCGACGACCACAATCCTCCGGGGCAGGGCGATATCGATTGGAAAAAACTCGTTCCGGAACTGAAAAAACTGCACCGTCTCCGCAATCCCGAAACGGAATCGGGGGACTGGGACCGAAATTCGTGGAATGCATTTCGGAAGATCTGGAACATATAAAAACTTCACTACGGAAAGGAAAAGAAAAATGTCCGAAGCAAGAGCCCTCTTCGATTTTCACCTCCACACCTGCTGGAGCTACGACGCCACCTGCGCCGTAGAGCGTTACTTCGCCGACGCGGCGAAATTGGGCGTGACCCACATCGCCATCACCGACCACCACCAGATGGACGCCTTCCCCGAAGTGGCGGCGGCGGCGAAGAAGTATCCGCAGGTCAACTGCATCCCCGGAGCGGAACTGACCGTGCACAGTCCTCTCGGGACCTTCGACATGGTCTGCCTCGGGCTGCCCCCCGTGCCCACGCCGGAGCTGCAGCAGGTCTTCGCCGCCTACCACAACTGGCAGCGGAACTACGGCGACGCGCTCTGCGCGAAACTCACCGCCCTGGGCTATCCCTACTCCCGTGAAGAACGCGAGATGCTGCTCCGGCGCTACCGTCCGGAAAAGACCATCAACGTGCAGGGCATCACCCACGTGCAGAACTCCATCCAGAACGACTACCTGATCAAGGAAAAGAAGCTCTTCCCCGACGCGGACGCCAAGAACGCCGCCGTCTGGAGCGAAAAGGGCCCCGCCCTGCCCCACTATCCCGAATACGACTTCGTGCTGCCCGCGGTCAAGCGCGCCGGGGGGACGGTCTTCATCGCCCATCCGACCAACTACTTCAAGATCAACGATCTGAAGCGCATGGACGCCCTGCGCGAAATGCTGCAGTTCGACGGCATCGAGTGCGCCCACACCTCGGTGCCCCACGAGCTCACCCCCTTCTACCGCCAGTACTGTCTGGACCACGGCCTCCTTTCCACCTCGGGGAGCGACCAGCACTGCGCCCCGGACGATCCCTTCCACTTCTGTTCGGAAACCCTCTTCGCCCGCCACATCGGCGAAAAGCGGTTCCTCGATGAAATTTTGGAAAGAATTCCCGTTTTCCGCCCTTGACATTTGACTCTTGAGGGTGTATATTTAGAGAATAACACGCGGTTTTATCTGAAAAATTAACATAAAGAAGCGAGGTTCAGCATGTCCCAGCATCCCAGTCTCCGTATCAGCGGCAAGATCCGCAAGGTCCGCAATGTCATGAAGCGCTACGAGCGCATCAACGTGCTCCGGGATTCCGGCCGGATCCCCGAGGACAAGGTCCTCGGTCTGCCCAAGACCAAACCGGTCGAAATGTGATTTTTTTCACGCGGACCCGTCAGGCCTCCGGAGTGTTTCCGGAGGCTTTTTTCTTTTTCCGCAGTCAAATGAGAGGAGTGTAACGGATCATGGGAAAAGAAGTGTTTGTCAGAAAGGGCAGTCTTTCCCCTCTCAATCCCTGTTCCACGATCTCCCGCCGGCGTTTGAACAGAAAGGATCCGGAGTGCTGGAGTTTCACCATGCCGTTTCCGGCTGTGGGCTGTTCCGTCATCCTGCCCCTTCTGCTCCTGAGCTTTTTCGTCGTCATGGCGATCGTTGTCCGTGAGGCGTGGTTCCTGGTCCCCTTGGCCGTTTTTCTGCTCATCGTCTTCGCCCTGTGCTGGAAAAACAGGAGTTATCTGCTGACGCCGCGTTTCGATTTTGGCTCAAAGTGCTTCTACCGTTCGCTTAAAAAGCCCAGGAGCGGGGAATTCGAAGATCAGACGGACTACCATCCCTTCGCCGATTTCGGGGAGCTTCAGCTGGTGGGCAAGATGGTCCGGCAGAGCAAAGGCGGTCCCGTGCCCTGGTATGAATTGAACCTGTGTCTCAGGGACGGCTCCCGCTTTCCGGTGTGCGAATCGGGGGATTTCAAAACGCTGGAAGCGGACGCAAAGGAGCTGGCCCGCGCCCTCGATCTTCACGTCGTGCTTGATGTGTCAGGCGTTATCCCGCCCAAGCCGCTGCCCATGTGGGCGGCGGTCATCCTTCCTCTCATCATGCTTCTCGGCGGGCTTGTCCCGCTGGTGTTCGGCGTACTTGTCCCTCTTCAGAAGAACGCGCGGACGGCCCATTGGCAGGAGGTCCCGGCGCAGGTCGTCAGCAGCCGGCTTTTGAGCGCAAAGCGCCGGAGCAGGAACTCCCACTACCCGGTCTACAAGGCGGAGGTGACATACACCTACAAATTCAAGGGGAAGGTCTACTCCTCGGACCGTCACGACATGTTCAGCGACGGCTACAGCTCCAATTACGGCCGTCAGAGCCGGAGCGTCAGGGAAAATCCGCCGGGGAGACAGCGCAGCTGTTTCGTCGATCCCGCCGCCCCCGCGGAAGCGGTCCTCAGCCGGGAGATCCCCCGGAAGGAGCTTGCCTTCGAAGGAGTCCTGTTCGATCTGCTTTCCCTGTCGGGCGGGGTGTTCTTCTGCTACCTGCTGCACCTGCGGCGCAGGAGAATGGAGTAACGCCTTACTGCGGAGGACAGCACCAGGCGTCGGCCCGACCTTCGGCCATGCCGGGATAACTCTGCCAGGGTTTCAGTGAAACGTGGGCGTCAAGATGCAGGTTCTGTATCTTGCCCGCATGGCGCGGGTCGATGAATGTGGACGAACTGGCCGGGGGATAACCGAAACCGGCCGTGGGTTTGAAGGGCCAGGTGTTCATGGAAAAGGCGCACTGCGCGGGCTCCGGCCGGTATTCATCCAGTTCACCGATGACGGAGGCGGGGCTCCGCATATTGCCGATCTTCCGGAGGAAATTCAGCTTCGGAGTGATGACGGAGGGGATGTTCACCGTATAGTAGTTGAAGCCGTAGCTGTAGAAGGGACTGTTATTGAAATACTGGGAGCTGCCCACGATGTAGGACCTCGTTCCCATGACACGGATCCGCAGATTGTCCGCGGGGCAGAGCCAGATGCCGGGCTTCTTGAACGCGTAGAGGTTCGGAGGTTCGATATTCACGTAGCCCTTTTCGTAATAGATCTTGATCTTCTGCCCCGTCTGCGGCGGACAGTAACCGTAGTAGTCCTGGGTGTAGCTCTGGTTGGCCGTGCCGATCTGCTTCAGATGGCTGGCGCAGTCGGCGGTCTTGGCCCGGTCCCGGGCCTGGGACAGCGCGGGCAGCAGCATCGCGGCCAGAATGGCGATGATGGCGATCACCACCAGAAGCTCGATCAAAGTAAAGTCTCTTCTTGCGAAGCGGACGGACGATTTTTCATTCATTTTGCCTTCCTCCCGTCGTTGGCCCTTCCCTATTATACCACAAAATCGTCTCAAAAACAAGGAATTCCGGAAAAAAAGGTTGTTTTTTCAAGTTTTCACGGGCAAAAAACTCACCACAGACGCAGATTCACGGGAAATCCTTCCGGATGAGGCAGAACCAGACACAGCGCCCTCCTCGGAGTTTTTTCCTTTCCCGGCCGGCCCCATGTAACCGCGGCGGGGAAGGCGAAATCGCGCGTTTCGCCGGTTGAATTTTCCGCCCGCAGACGGCGGCCGTCGGGGGTCAGGTTCATCATGCCTCCAAAATTCGTTTTTTTGCTGTACACGGGCATACTATATCACAAAACCGCCTCGAAAGCAATCCGGTTCCGCCTTCCGCCGTATTTTTCCCGGAAACTCATTTGAATTTGCGCCGGGCCCGTGCTATCTTATATGAAAAGGAAAGAAAAATGGCCCTGCACCCCTCCCCCGCCCGCTGGTGGCAGTCCGAAGGCGGACGATGCGTCCGCTGTCGGCTCTGCCTGCGGCAGTGTCTCATAGCCCCCGGAAAGCGGGGCTTCTGCGGCGTCCGGGAAAACCGGGACGGTTCCCTGTACACTCTCGTCTACGGCTATCCCGCCGCCTTGCAGAACGACCCCATCGAGAAAAAGCCCCTGTACCACTTTCTGCCGGGAACGCGGGTCTTTTCGCTGGGGACATTGGGGTGCAACCTGGGGTGCGTCTTCTGCCAGAACAACACCCTTTCCGCCACCTCCCCGGAGGAGGAGATGCCGCTGCGTTTCTTCAGCCCCGAGGAGCTCGTGAGGCTGGCGCTGCGCGAGGGGTGCCGCTCCGTCGCCTATACCTACAACGAGCCCACTGTCTTCGCCGAATACGCTTTCGACACGGCCCTCGCCGCCCGCCGGGCGGGGCTGAAGAACGTCCTCGTCACCAACGGCTTCATCTCGCACGAAGCGGCGGCGGAGCTCTTCCCCCTCATCGACGCCGCCAACGTCGATATGAAGGGCTTTTCGGAAGATTTTTACCGTTCCATGTGCAGGGCCTCCCTTGCGCCCGTCCTCGAAACGATCCGTTTCTTCCACACTCTCCCGGGGAAGCATCTGGAACTCACCAATCTGGTGATCCCCGGCAAGAACGACGCGCCCGAACTCATCGACGCCTATCTGGACTGGGCCGGAGAAAACCTGGGCTTCGAAGTCCCGCTCCACTTTTCGGCGTACCATCCGGCGTATAAGTTCCGGAGTGCGCCCCCCACGCCGCCGGCGCTGCTGAAGGCCATCGGCCGCCATGCCCGGGAGCGGGGATTCCGTTATATCCATCTGGGCAACATTCCCGACCCGGATTTCTGAAAGGAAAAACATCATGACGAAACATGTGTGGTTCATCAACGCCCACCCCGACGATTTCAATCCGGGGCTGGGACTCGCTCTCGTGCTCAGGGATCTGGCGGGCGACACGGTCCACGCCGCCGACTTCAACCGGGGAGAGCGGGGGCTCATCCAGGAGGGCGTGTCGATGGATGTCTGCGCCGCGACACGGGTGGAGGAGGAGCGCAAGGTGTGCGCCGGGCTGGGCATCGAACCGGTCTTTCTGCCCGCAATCGACGGGGAGTCCTATGCGAGCCGGGAAATGTGCGAACATATCGCGGAGCTTTTCACCCAGGCTCCGCCCGCGGCGGTCATCACCCACTGGCCGGTGGACGTCCACGTGGACCACGTGATGTGCGGTGCGGCGGTCTTCGGGGCGCTCCGGCTGACGAAGATCCCGACGGAAGTCTATTTCTACCGCCAGAACAAGCAGTGCCGGAATTTCGCCGAGGATATCTACCTGCCCTTCGACGAAGAGATCATGGCGAAGAAGTGCGAGCTGCTGAAACTTTACGTCTGCCAGAACGGCGCGGAAATTTCGGCACGGGAGCGAATCGAGGACACCTACAACGGCTACCGCTGCGGAGCCCCCTTCGCCGAGTGCTACGCCTCGTTCCAGATCCCCTTGGCGGGGCAGAACTCATTTTTCACCGACCTCGCCCGCGCCCGCGGCCTGCTCTGAGGTTTCAGCTGATGCCGGAGTCGCGGATGACCCGGCAGTAGGTCTCTTCGCCGACGGCCTGACGGAAGACCGTGAACGAAGCGAGCATGGCCCCCATCACCCCCGGCACGAGGACGCTCTGTCCGGCGAGGACAAAGTTGCGCACCGGGAGACGCCCGCAGAGCCGGGCCTGCCCGCAGACGTTCCGGACGCCGTAGGCGCTGCCCGTGGGCGGGTCGTAGTCCCGGCAGGTGAGCGGGCTCCCCGTCGCGACGGGGCGCAGACGGCCCTTGAATTCAGGATAGAGCGCCGTGAGGTCGGCGGCGATCTCTTCCGTGATTTCGGCCTTGAACTCCCGGTAGCGGGGATCCTCCCGCCGCAGGGCCGGGGTCGGGGCCGCCCACTCGGGGAAACCGGGCCGCATGGTCCGGAATGCCGCGACGACGGAACACATCTTCCCGTGAAGGTCGGGTTCGCGCTCCAGCAGATAGCCGGTGCTGTACGAGCTCCCCGCGCCCTCCAGGATGGCGTCCATATCGGTGTCCGAAAAGAAGGAGACCAGCCCCGGCGTGAAGGGTGTCCCCTCGTCGACGACGTAGTAGGAGCAGAAAAACGCGGTGGAATCCCGGAAACGCCGGAGCCTGCGGCAGAGGGAAGGCGTCCGGGCCTGCTCCGGCAGAAGTTCACACGCCGAGGCGGGGTGGATGGTGAAGAACACCTGATCCGCGTCGAGGCGGGAACCGTCGCTCAACAGCGCGGTGCGGCATTCGCCGTCGGCATCCGTTTCGGTGAACGGCAGGAGCGTGGTCCCTGTGCGCACGTCGATGTCCAGTTTTTCCGCCTCGCGCAGGAAGGCGGCGATGAGGGGATCCCCGCCGCCCGCGGGCCGGGCCAGATCGTCGAAGATCCCGTAGCCCACCCGCGCGTGGAAACTCATGGCCGCTTCTGAAGGGAGCGAGCCGTGGCACATGGCGAAACTCCCCGCCGCGGTCCCCGCCGCCGGACCCATGCCGACGGAACGGTAAAAATCCCCCACCGTCTGCATGTCGTAAGGGGAAATGTCGAGCCGGAGCGGCGTCAGGTCGCGCAAATCGCACATGGGGGTGCTCTTCCAGACGGCGTCGACGGCGTCGAAGAGCGCGTGGAGGGCCGGGGCATCCCCCGCGAAGCTGTCGCACATGACCGCTTCGGTCCCCCGGAACCCGCTCCCGGCGGGAATGGTCAGATCATCCCCGGTGTTCCGCAGGACGATGCGGTTGGGAATGAGGTCGGCCCGGCTCGCCTCGTCCAGTCCCAGCACGTGCAGGACCTGCCGCATGATGTTGGTGTAGCCGCCCGAAAAGTGAAACCCCGTATCGAAACGCATCCCTTCACGGGTGAAGCGGCGCAAATATCCGCCGACGGCAGACTGGCTCTCGACCACCGTGACCTGCCGTCCCGCCCGGGCGAGGAGCAGCGCAAGGGTGATCCCCCCCGCGCCGGAGCCGACGACGATCGTCCGCAGCTTGCCCATATCAGATGACCAGACCGCCGTTGACCGCGATCACCTGACCGTGGATGTAGGTGCTGTCGGGGCCGCAGAGAAAACTCACCACGCCGGCCACCTCGGCCGCGCTGCCGAACCGCCGCAGGGGGATCAGGGGCAGGACCGTGTCCTTGGGAAGATCCCGGGTCATTTCGGTGTCGATGACTCCGGGCGCCACGGCGTTGACCAGAAGTCCCTTGCGTCCGACCTCGCGGGCCAGCGCCTTGACCGCGCCGATGAGCCCGGCCTTGGAGGCGGAGTAATTGACCTGTCCCGCCTGCCCCGTCTGCCCGGAAGCGGAGCTGATGACCACGATCCGCCCCCCCCGCTTGGCCAGCATCCCGAAAATGAGGGGATGAACGGTGTTGAAGAATCCCTGCAAGTTGGTCTCGAGGACATCGTCCCACTGGGACTCCTTCATGAAGACGAAAAGGTTGTCCTTGGCGATGCCGGAGTTGTAGACGACCACGTCGGGAGCGTCGTCGCCGAAAGCGGCCTCGAGGACCTTGCGGGCGCCTTCCCGGTCGCGGACGTCCAGTTCGAGGATCCGGCATTCCCGGCCCATTTTGCGGACCTCTTCGGCCAGGGACTCCGCCTCGGGGCCCCGTTTCCGGCAGCTGGGCGCCACGTCGAAGCCGTCCTTCGCCAGCCGGAGCGTGATCTCCCGGCCGATGCCCCGGCAGCCGCCCGCGATAAAAGCGATACGATTCCTGTCGTTCATCAATCATTTCTCCCATCGTTTCAAGATCAAGGCGGCGTTGTGGCCGCCGAATCCCAGAGAATCGACCAGCACCGCCCCCGTGTCAGTCCGGACCGCGCCTTCGCGGGTCAGGTTGAGGGGACAGGCGGGATCGGGCTCCGTGCAGTTGATCGTAGGCGGGAGGACTCCAGTGGAAAGCGTCCGCACCGCCGCCGCCGCCGCGAAGGCCGCCGAGACCGCAAGGGCGTGACCGATCATGCTCTTGACGGCGGTGACCCGGACCTCGGGCAGAGCCGGTCCGAAGACCGAACTCATCACCCTGGATTCGACCAGATCGTTGGCCGCCGTTCCGGTGCCGTGAGCGTACACCGCCCCCACCTGCGCAGGGGGAAGCCCCGCGCCCGCCAGCGCCCGGCGGATGGCGTAGACCATCCCCTCGCCGGAGGGGTCCGGGGCGGTGATATGGGTCGCGTCGCAGGTGGCGCCGTACCCCGCGACTTCGGCGAGGATGGGCGCGCCGCGCTCCAGCGCATGTTCCAGCTCCTCGAGGACCAGCGCACAGGCGCCCTCGGAAAGCACGAACCCCGCCCGGCGCCGATCGAAGGGGCGGGAGGCCTCTTCGGGGGGCATGATGCGGCTCAGGGCGGTCAGGGCGTCGAAGCCGCTCACCATCACACGGGAAATACAGGCCTCGGCCCCGCCCGCGAGCATCAAATCCGCGTCGCCCCGGCGGATCATCCAGGCCCCTTCGCCGATGGCGTGGGCGCTGGAAGCGCAGGCCGAGACGGGGGCGAAATTCGGCCCCTTGAGCCCGAAGCGGATCGCCACGGTGCCGCTGGCGGAGTTGGGCATGAATTTGGGCATGAAGAAAGCGGAAACGCCGTTGGGCCCCCTCGCTTCGAGGGCTTCGAATCCCTGATCGTAGGCGTCGAGCCCCCCTGCCCCGCAGGAAAAGAGGACGCCGAACCGAAAGGGATCGCCGTTGCGTTTTCCGGGCGAATGATCCAGTCCCGCCTCTCGCAGGGCTTCCCCCGCAGCCCCCACGGCGAAGCGGGCGCAGCGGGCCATCCGCCGGGATTCCTTCGGACTCAGCTCGGGCAGGGAAAAGTTGCGCACCTCACCCGCCGACGACGGCAGCCCGGTCGGGTCGAAAAGAGTCACACGCCCGATGCCGCTGCGCCCCGAGACCAGACTTTCCCAGAAAGAGGCAGTGCTGTTCCCCGCGCAGGAAACGACCCCGGTGCCGGTGATGACGACGCGCCGTTCCATTCAGCGGTCTCCCAGGATTTTCCGGTGCCGCAGGAATTCGATCATTTCCTGTGGCCATTTGGCCGTTTCGGGATATTTTTCGGCCTGCGAAGGGGAAAGAAGCCCCATGCCGTGCGGCCCCTTTTCGTAGATGACGGTGCGGTGCGGGATCTTCTTGCGCGTCAATGCGGCATCCAGCAGCCGGGTGTTTTCCGGATCGACGGTGGCGTCCTCGCGCGTCGTCCACAGGAACACGGGGGGAGCGTCGTCGGGGAGACTCTGCTCCAGCGAGAGCTGTTTCAAGAGTTCCGGAGCGGGGTCGGAGCCCAGCAGATTGTCCCGGCTGCGCCGATGGGCGTACTTGCCCGTCATGGTGACGACGGGGTAACAGAGGACAGCGAAATCGGGCCGGGAGGAGCAACGCGTCACGGGGTCCTTGCCGCGGGGATCCGCCGCGTCCTTGCACACGATGCACAGTCCCGCCAGGTGGCCCCCGGCCGAAGAGCCCATGACCCCCACCCGGCGGGGATCGATCCCCAGCTGAGGCGCGTAATAGCGCGTGAGCTGGACGGCCCGGCGGGCGGTGTCGACCATGGCCGGGTGGCGGCTGAAGTGACCGAAGATCGACCCAAGGGGATACCTGACGACGATCCCGGCGATGCCGCGGCGGTTCAGGAAAGAAGCGTAGGCGCACCCCTCCTTTTCCAGCGCGAGAACGGCGTAAGCGCCGCCGGGAAAGATCACCGCGGCGGGCACGGGACGGCGGAAGGAGTCAGGCGGAAGAAAGACCCGGAGGCAGCTCAAGTTGTCTCCGGGCGTCACCTGGAACCAGGAGGCGTCGCCCCGGACGGCGGCGGGAAGCTCCCCGCACGGCCGCTCGGGCGTCACCGTGAAAAAACATCCGGAAAGAAGGAGCGCCGCTCCGGCTCCCGCCAGAAACGGCGGGAGAGAGCGAAGGAATCTTCTCTTCGTGCCTTCCAATGCGTTATGCAAGATCGGCAAAGAGGATCACTTGAAGACTTTCTTGGTTTCCTCGACGACGTTCTTGCCCCACTTTTCGGTCTTCTCGGCGCCCTTGACGAACCCGCTCTTGCGGGACTCGTTGACGAAATACCACGTGGCGGCGCCCGCGGCGGCGATGACGAGAACGATGATGACGGCGATGACCTGTTTCGACAGCTTTTTCATGATATGCACCTCTTTTCCGCCGCCGGGAAAAGCCTCCTGCCTCCCCTGTGCGGCATTGTTGGTTGAACGACTCTTTTGATAATATACATTGCTTAAGCGCAGATTGCAAACGGATCGCCCCGTGAAAGAGCTTTGAAAATCAGGAAAGCCCCCACACGGGCGGCGGGAGCCGGAAAAGTTCCGTCCGCGTTTCGGGAGTTGCCGCGGCCATTTGGGCGGGGAAGGAGTCCGGCACCCCGCAGGGGAGGAGCCGGGTCGAATCGGAAAATGCCGGATCCGATTCCAGGATCCCCAGACGGTTTTCCTCCGGCAGCGCCGAAAGGAGAAGGGCGCAGGCCCCCTCCGAGTGCGCCGGAGCCCCGCTGCGGCGCAGGGTCTCGACCGTGCGCGAGGTGAGACTTTCCTCATCGGCACTCACGATCAGCGCCCGGCGGCAGGCGCCCCCCGACAGCAGGGCGCGGGCCAGCCCGACGGCTTCGAAAAAGGGATCTTCGAACCCCGACAGGGCGAAAACGGGACCGTGCAGACGGTGAGCCGTGCCGAGGCACGAGGCCGCCGCGTTGATGACGGAGTGAGAGAACCCCGTGGGCAGGATCTCCTCTTCGGGGAAGTCGAGGATATCGTCCAAAACCCTTTCGGTGGTGGCTGCGGGCCCGTAGGAGCTCACTGTCAGCAAAGCCGTATCGTCCCCCCCCTCCCCGAGGAGCGGAGCCAGACGCTCCGCCGCGGCCAGGGCCAGCTGGGTCAGCCGGTCGGGGCGGCGCAAAGCGTACTTGCGGCAGAGCGAAACCAGCTCTTCCCGGTCCGGCACGCCGGAAGGCAGAAGGGTGAACCCCGCGATGAAGAGGGGCTTCGTCGGGGCATCCGCCTTCCCCGGACGGCACTTGCGGAACACGAGAGCGGTGTTGGAGCCGCCGAAAGCGAGGGAGGTGGACACGGCGGCGCGACCGGAAATTTCCGCGCTTTCGGCGAGCGGCGGCACGGGCAGTTCCGGAGCGGGACGGCGGCAGCGGCAACTGGGGACCGCCCTCCCCGCTTCGAGCATGAGGCAGGTGACGATGGCTTCGATGGCCCCGGCGGCGCCGAGGGTGTGCCCGGTGAGGGCCTTGGTGGACTGATAGCGCAGATCCTTGCCGAAGACCCTGGCCAGCACCGCGCCTTCGGTGCGGTCGTTGACCGGCGTCCCCGTGCCGTGGGCGTTCACGAAATCAATCTCCTCCGGGGCGGCTTCCGCCTGGGCGAGGGCCAGACGGATCGCCCGCTCCAGCTCCTTCCCGGAGCCTTCCGGCTGGGTGATGTGGAAGGCGTCGGCGCTCTTGCCCGCTCCGGCAAGTTCGTACGCGGCCGTGACGCCCCGGGCGGCGGCCTGTTCCGGATCCTCCAGGATCAGGACGCCCGCGGCGTCGCCCAGATTCAGCCCCGACCGCTCCGCGTCGAAGGGGCGGCAGGGGGCGGCGGAGCAGACCCGAAGGGCGTTGAAGCCGTCGAAGGCGACCTTGCTGACGGAGTCGCATCCCCCCGCGATGACCAGATCGCAGCGGCCGGTGCGGAGCAACTCCAGGGCGGCAATGAGGGCGTCCGCGCCCGAGGCGCAGGCGTTGGAAATGGTGAGGGCGGGCCCCTGCGTCCCGAGAGATCGCCGCAGATATTCCGCGGGGATCCCCCGCACGTAGGCGAGCGCGGGGTCGAGATCGCTCAGGTCCCCCTTCCGGATGCGGGCGTGACAGGGGATGTTGTCGAGCTGACACGCCACCGTGGTGCCGATGGCGATGCCCACGCGCATGGTGCGGAGCATTTCGGATGTGAGCTTCGCCGCCGCGAGGGCTTCTTCGAGGGCGCGGAGCAGAAAACGGACCGGGAGCCCGGCCTCCCCCGCGGGAGCGGGGTCCGGTATCTCGAAGACGGGCAGTTCGAGGGAGGTTTCGAAGCGGCCGGGCAGGCGCGGGATCGGTTCCACCGAACCGAAAAGGGCTTTCCGCGTGGACTCCAGACCGTCGCCCAGGGCGGAAACGACGCCCATGCCGCTGATCCCGGCGCGTGACATTTTCGGGCTCCTCACTTGGTGCGGTTGGCCATGATGAAATCCGCAAGCGTCGCGAAGGTCGCGAAGATCTCGCGCCGGTTCTCCACCTGCGTCTGGGGGATCCCGTACTTGCGCTGCATCAGGATCACGATCTCCACCGCATCCAGCGAATCCAGCCCCATCCCTTCCTTGAAAATGGGCTCGTCATCCTTGATGTCGTCGGCGGTCTTATCCACCAGCTGCAGCCATTCGACCAGATTTTCCTTGAGTTCTCTGCGGAAAGCCGTCACATCTTCATTCATTTTCTTTTTTCCTTGAAGTTGAAAGTGTCGAACACTGTATTTTCGGATTCATCGCTCCTCCTCCGGGGCGTCGCCGAAACGGAAGACCCGGTAGGGATGACGCCGGGCGAACTGCTCCAGCAGCCGGACGTACTCGGCGGCCGCGGGCGCAAGTTCTTCGCCGCGGAGCCTGCGCTCCCGCGCCTCGGGCAGCGAAACGGGGGCGAAATAGCGTATGGCCACGCGCAGCGGCTGTTCCCGCAGTTCGGTGAAAACGGGAAGCGCCGGGACGCCGTTCCGGGCGGCGAGGAGCCAGGGCGAAAGAGGCACGGCAATTTTGCCGCCGAACCAGGGGACTTCTGCCGAGGGTGTGCCGGGGACGGGCCGGTCCCCCATGAGGATCACCGCCTCGCCCCGCGCCAGAGCGGCGCTGGCTTCCAGCAGACCTCCGGAAAACCCTTCGGTGGAGATCACGTTGAAACCGCGTTTATCCTTGAGGGCCAGAAACTTGTCCATCCCGGCGACCCGGTCGGGGAGAGCCATGATGTTGATGACCCGCCCCGAGTCACGGTTCATCAGCGCCATGGCGGACTGCCAGCAGTCGCAGTGGGAAAGCACGACCACCACGCCCCCCGTTTCGGGGAGGAAGCGGCGGTCTTCCTCCTCGATGGGGAGCCCGCCGCCGATCCCGGCCCGGTACGAGACGAGGAGCATCCGGGCCAGTTCGCACAAAAGGCGGTGAAAGTGCCTCTTGAGCTTCCGCCGGGAGTCCGCGTCCTCGGGGAAGCGGAGTTTCAGGTACTCCGCCGTCGCCGCGAAGGCCCTTTCGTCGAAACGGGCGTAGAACCAGGTGACGATCCGGCTGATCCATACCCCAAGCCCGAATCCGCCGCAGTGCAGCAGCAGACGGAAGAATCCGATGCCGAACCGGTTGCCCCGGCCGGCATTGAGGGGGGCCGGGCCACTCATACAGCCTCCTTCCGGCAACTGAGGAACGAGGCCGTGAAGTAGACGCACACCCAGGCGATCACCGCGAAGAGAGGCGCGAGGAGCAGACTGCCCAGCAGCCACTCGAAAATGCGCAGGTGGAGCTCCCCGAGGCAGTTCTGCAGGGTGAACTCGGTCCAGAATCGCCCGTGGCGCAGAAAGTACCCCGTCTCGATGCAGAGGAAGGGGGAAAGGGGCGGCATGAAGAGATTCTGGATCGCCAGCGCCATAACCTTGTTCAGCTTGAAGCGGATGCACACGTAGAGGATCACCGCCATGTGGACCCCTATGAGGGGCAGGACGGCGAGAAAGGTCCCCACGGCGGCGCTGGCGGCGAGGCCCGCCGGGTCGGCGTTCTCATTGAGCAGACGGCGGAGAAAGGCGAAGGGGTGCAGCAGTTCACGCCAGGAGTATTCCGAAACCGGCGGTTTCACCAGCTTCCGGTGGGGAATGGGGAGCAGCTGACGGGTCACGAGGCAGGTGTGGAGCACCGACAGCCGCCAATTGTCTCCCCACCGGCGGAAGTGGCTGATCCGGCCCCCCGGCGGCGTGTAGCTGACGGGGATCTCCAGTTCGTAGAGGCCGTACCCGCTCCACAGCAGTTTGACCAGAACTTCGATCTCGAAATTGTAGCGGCGGCAGTGAAAATGCAGGGCATTGAGCCCGGCAACGGGATAGACCCGGAATCCGCTCTGGGTGTCGGAACACCTGACGCCGGTTTCGAGGCGGCACCAGAAGTTGGAAAACCGCCGTCCGAAACGGCTGGAGCCGGGGACGTTTTCCGCGTGGTCGAAATCCCGACAGCCCACGATCACCGACTGGGGATGAGCCTCGGCGGCGGCGACGAAACGGGGCAGTTCCGCAGGGGAGTGCTGGCCGTCGGCGTCAAGAGTGATCATATGGGTCACGCCCTCCGCGGCGAGGGCCCGTGCCGCCGTGAGGAGTGCCGCGCCCTTGCCCAGATTCCGGTCGTGACGGTAGAGCGTGACGCCCAGCTCGGCGAGGCGCGGGGCGAAATCCGGCGGCAGACGGGTGCTCCCGTCATCCACCACCCGGACGTCCGCCAGAAACTTGCGGGCGCAGGAAACCACGTCGAGCACCGTGTCGGGGTGGTCGTAAAGGGGTATGACGCAGGCGATCTTCACGGTCGCACCTCCAGACGGGCGAAAAGGGCCGCGAGGGTCCCGACCTCGGGGAGCGGCTCTCCCGGCAGACGGGTGTCGGCCAGAAAGATGCAGACCGCCGCGGCGGAAACTTCACTGCAGAAATAGCGGCCGGGGGGAAGTGCGGCGAGCAGTTCCTCCAAAGCTCCGAGTGAGGACCGGGTGCGGAAATAGGCCGCCGGGCCGCGGCACCCGAGGGCGATGGCCGCTTCGCAGCAGGGAATGGTGGGGAGCGTCGCCACGAAGAGTCCGCCCCGGCCCGCTTCGCGGCCGTTGGTCACGTAGTCATGCCAGTACCTCAGATTTTCGGCGGTGCAGCCGCAGCCGTTCCAGCCCAGGACGCCCGCGTCGTCGAAGCGGAGTTCCCCCGAGTCCCATCCGGCCAGAAGCGCGGTCAGGGTCATCCGGCGGACGGTCATGCCGCCCCGGCCGAAGTCCCCCAGATCACAGGCGGGAACGCCGGGCAGCGCGGTCAGCTCGCGCCGGGCCGCGTTGGGGTCGGCGAAGGGACCGAAATCCCCCTTTTTGCGGAGAGTGCGGAACGAATTTTCCGCCGTCATCAATGCTGCGCCCGCGATCTTCATACCGACTCCAGTACCACGGCGCTGTTGAGGCCGCCGAACCCCACGTTGAGCGACAGGATCCGTCCCTTTTCGAGGGAACGGCTTTTTTTCGAAACATCGGCCCCCGGCATGGGCGAAACGAGCCCCGCCTGAGGCGGCAGGAGCCGCCGCCGGGCGAATTCCAGTCCCAGAGCCAGCTGAAGGACGCCCGTGGCGCCGAGCGTGTGTCCCAAGTTGCCCTTCAGGGAAAAGAGGGGCGGCATCCCCTCGGGGAAAACGGTCCCCAGAGCGGCGATCTCGGCCTGATCGTTGTAGACCGTGCCGGTCCCGTGGCCGATGACGGCCCCCGGCGGATCGCCGTCAAGGACCCGGCGGCAGACGGCGGCGAGCCGGCCGCCGGTGAGGTCGGGGGAAGTGATGTGGGCGGCGTCGCAATTTTCCGCCGCCGCGACCAGCTTTCCGCAGCCGGGCCCTTCCGAACTCAGCAGCAAAGCCGCGGCGCCTTCGCCCAAAGTCAGCCCGTCCCGGTCCCGGTCGTAGGGGCGGCAGGCCGTATGCGACAGCGCCCCCAGCGCGGCGAACCCGGTGGTCACGAATTCGCTGGCGATGTCCGCCCCGATGACCAGCGCGTGGCGGCAGAAACCGTGCCGCAGTTCCCTCATAGCGAGGGCGGCGGCCGTCTGCCCCGAAGCGCAGGCGGCGGAAACGAGGATGCCGTCGGGAATGTGGAAGATCCGCTCGGCAAGTCGGAGAAATTCCTGCGCCGTATCCAGCTCCCGGCCCTGCTCCAGCAAATCGATGGTCCCCACGGTGGTGGCGGCGAAAAGCCGCGTTCCGGCGGGGATGGAAAATCCGAGGGCACCGGCGAGCTTGCACAGCAGACGCTCCATGCGGGAAGGCTCCGCCCCTCCGTCGAGTTCGGGATCCACGCCCAGGAGCCGCCCCCGTGAATCGAAGTGCCGGGGCGGCGCGAAACAGCGGTGCCCGGCGAGAAGCGCGTCGCAGTTGTCCCGGACCGTGCTCCCCAGAGGCGTGACCGCGGCAGTGCCGAGGATATGTACGGAAGACTCAGACATTCAGCGTTCCTGCGCACCAGCGTTCCCGCATGGCGGCCACGGGTTCGGGGGGAAAGATGAGGACTTCGCGGCTCTTGAGGCCCCAGAACATCTGCACGGTGAATCCCGTGGCCCGGAGCGTTCCGTCGCTGCCGGTGATGGTGTAGGCGGTGTCCAGCCGGGCCCCGTCGTTCCAGAAAAGTTCGGCGCGCACGGTGAACTCCTCGTCCAGCATCAGCGGGGCGAAGTAGTCCACGTGGGACTGGACCACGGGGGCGGCGATGTCGTATTTCGCGTACACGGCGAAACCGAGGCCGATCTTCTGCATCAGTTCGGTATGGGCGGCCTCGAAGAAGCGCAGATAGTTGCCGTGCCAGGCCACGGCCATAGCGTCCACCTCGCTGAAGGCCAGACGGCGGCGGACGGTCACGGCAAGGGGCGCGGGAGCGCCGGGCTCGGTCTTGAAGTAGCTTTTGTTCCGTCTCATAGCTCCGCCGCCTTCAACTGAAGCTGGGCGCAGACCTCGCCGCCGACGCGGATGTCGGCCCGGATCGTCCACAGCTCATCTTCCTTTTTTTCGAGCCTGATCCTGACCGCGGCCCGTTCCCCCGCCAGGACGGGACGGCGGAAACGGCAGTTCGATATGTTCCTCGTGGCAAGACCTTTGCTCAGGACCATTTCGGCCGCCGTCCGCGCCGCCTGGATGAGGCAGACGCCGGGGACGATGGGATTGCCCTCGAAGTGCCCCTCGAATCCCCGGAACGCCGGGTCGAAATCCGCGGTGCAGGTGTACTCGTGCTCCCCCGTCCGCCCCTCTCCGGCCATCTGGGAACGCAGTTCCGCACCGATCACAGAAAAACTCTCACTCATAGTCATTTCACCACGATTTGCCTGATCTCGAGCTCAAGGGAATAGTGACGCACTCCACTCCGGCGGTAGGCGACGCGCCTGCCCTTTTCCCGGTAACCGGCGCTCCAGGCGCCGGAAAAGAGGCCGCCTGCGCAGCGTTCGAAAGCGCCGTCGGCGGCGTTCCGGAGTTTCCAGGTCACGTTTCCCTGTGAACGTATGAAAATATACTCCTCTTTCTCCTCCACGTCAAGGGGAAAAACGCGTTTCAGCATGAAAATCCGCCGCAAATCCTCGGAAAGAGCCGCCGGAAAGGCCCGCAGAGCCGCCGGGAGCCGTTCGGCGAACAGGGGGGTGAAGCGGGGCGGTTCCCCGGGGATCCCGCTGTTCCGGAAGAGGAGCGCTCCTGAACCGGGATCGACACCCGCCAGTTCGACCGTCTCCTTCACGGGGTCGATCCGAGCTGCCAGCAGGAAACGGAACTCCCGTTTCGGGAAGGCCGCCGTCGCCACCGCATGGATGCGGAAGGGTCTTTCCGGATAGATTTCCATCCGTTTCCTCAGCTCCTCCCGCCGGGGGTATTCCCGCCACGGCACGACCTGCGCGCATCCCGTTCCCCACGACAGAAGGAGCGCGACGAAAAGGATCGAAACCATCGCTGAAGATTTGGAAAAGGAAAATTTCCCCAGACGGGGGACCAGATACACGCCGCTCAGACAGGCGGCCAGAATCCCCGGCGTCAGCACCGCGCCCGTGCCGAAGAGCACCGGATGGCGGGAAAAGAGGAGCGCCCCCGCGCCCGCGATGGTGGTGGCCGCCGACAGGAGGAGGGGATCCCGTGTGTCGAAGGCGTCGGGCTGCCGGGACTGGCAGACCGCGTAGATGCCGTAGTCCACGGCCAGCCCGGTCAGGAGCACCGCCGCGAAGGCCGCCGCAGGCGTCGCCCGGAAGCCCGTGAGCTGGGCCGTCACCGCGGCAAAGGCCCAGGCGAAGAGCACCGGGACCAGCGCCCGGCACACGTCGCCGACGTTGCGGAAAACGAGAAAGACGATCAGCAGCGCGGCGAGCACGCCCCCGGCCAGCAGAAGCACGAACCGTCCTCCCAATTCCTCACGGATCAGCGCCGCAAAGCCCCCGCGGGAAAGCAATGCCGCCTCCTCGTCGTTCCGCGCGGCGAGGAGCTGCCGCACCTGCCGGATATTTTCGGGCGTGTCCTCGAGAAAGGCCACGGCGGCGGCTTTCCGGCCGTGGGATTTGATCATCAGGCGGTCGATGTGTTCGAGGAGGGGCGGCAGGGAAAGATCCTCCGGGGCGACGGGTTTCCTCTGCGCGGCGACGATGGGCCGGAAACACGCCTCGGGGAGATGGTGGTTCCGGCAGGCGGTCCGGCACCCGGCTTCGAGTTCGGCGATGCGGGCCGTCGTTTCGGGACTCCGCCACGCCCTGCGGCGGGCCTCCTGAACGGAACGGGGCGGACGGGGCGGCAGGGTGACCGGGACCTTGCGGGCGCGCAGTTCGGCGCAGAGGGCGGTCAGGTGTTCCAGAGCCGCTTCACGATCGGCCCCCGCGGCGGCGATCATGGCCGTCCCGGCGGTGCTGCGCCGCCAGGCCCGGCGGAAGTCCTCTTCCTGCGCCAGGATCTCTTTCGGCGTCCCGTCCATGGATTCGAGGGAAAAATCGGCCCGTCCGAGCACCGGCACCAGAGCCTGAAGAAGAAGCAGCAGGAACACGAAGACGGTCCCCCAGGGGAAAGCGGGCCGGAAACGGAACTCCGGCAACAGGGGGCGCAGTCCGTGCTCCCGGTCCAGCAGCAGCGGCAGGACCGCCAGCGCGAGAAAGGCGCTCAGCACCAGAGAGAGCCCGGCGAAGACCGCCAGCTGACAGTAGGCGGCGATCCCCGTGAGAGCGAGAAAGCCGAAGGCCGCCAGACTGGTGGCCGCGGAAAGCAGCATGGGCTGCCCCAGGGCCGCCACGCGCCTTTCCCCGTCCCCGCCCCGGAAGGCCGCGTAGACGTGGATGCCCTGATCCACCGCAAGCCCCGTGATGCAGCTTCCGAGGCCGATGACGTAAAAGCAGATCTCGCGGAAGAGGAAACTCATCACCCCCAGGGCCAGCAGCGAGGCGTAGAGGGGCAGGAAGGGGATCCACAGAGCCCGCCAGTCCCCCCGGTAGGCCCACAGGAAAAGGAGCAGGAAACACCCCAGCGAGACGGAACAGGCGACGGCGGCGTCGCCTTTGAGGACCTCTTCGTTGCCCAAGGTGTGGGAACAGCCCGAAATGATCCGCAGTTCCACGTCGGCGGGCAAGGGGGCGGCACAGCGGCGCAGTTCGGTGTAAAGGTTCCGCACGGACTCCGCGTCCCCGAGGCGGATATGCGTCTCGGCGGCGATCATCGCCCGGTGACGGTCGGGCGTGACGAAGAAGGGAAACTCCACGGCGAGCTTCATCCCCGTGGCCGCGTCAAGGGCCTTGAGCCGGGCCAGCATCTCCTTTTCCCAGCCGAAGGGGTTCAGCCGGAGCATATTGACGGCTCCCGGCACGGGAAAGGCCAGCGTCTTGAGAGCCTTTTTCGCGGCCTCGTCGGGGGAACACTCCTTCAGGACGTCGGGATGGAGGAACCGGGGGGCGAGGGAGGCGAAAGCGGCGATCTCGGCCCCCGTATCGTCGGAGCGGAAGCGGAAGGTCACCTGCCTGAGAAGCGGCGAATCGGCCAGACGCCGGGCGGTCCGCTCCAGATAGGCGGCGTGGCGCGTCACGTCGTCGGAAGAGATGAATTCCAGCTGAACCGAATCCGCCAGATGGGTCTCGTGGAGGATCCCGAAGACCGCCCGCGTCTCCCGTGTGTCGGGCAGAAGGCGGCTCAGGTCGTTGGTGAAGCGGCCCCGGAAGAAGGCGGCGCAGAGCGCGGCGAGCCCCAGCAGCGCCAGAAAGGCGAAGACCCCGGCGCGGCGGCGGCGGCAGAAGAGGATCAGCTGTTCGATCCGGGCCCTCATCGCGGCGGCATCCGCCAGATATCCTGCGGCAGGCGGGGATCGCGCCGGAGGTTCGAAAAGCGGATCTCCAATTTATCCCCGGTGACCTCCTCGATCCGGATCACCGTGATGAGATCCCCCTTTCCCGCAAATTCGAGTTCGATGCTCCGGAAGAGCTTCTTCTGCGCGCTTTCACGGGGCACGAGACGCACGATCTGGGGCCGGGGAGCGCTCACCTGAAAGCGGCGCGTGAGACGGGCCTTTTCGCCCGACAGCCAGTCGTCGAGGGAATCCCGCAGAATCCGGAGCCAGGGGAAGGTCTCCTGCCGGATGACCGAGAGCTTTTTCGTTTCCCCGTCGAAGTGGGTGAGTTTTTCCCGGTCGATCAAGGTCACGCTCCGCACCGGGGAATCGACCTGCCAGCGCAGCCGTCCGTCAAGTTCGCTCACCATGCTTCCCGTGATGCGGACATCCATATCCAGCTCGGCGAGACGCCGCAGCTGCACGAAATCGGCGGAAATCACCCGGTAAGACGCCTTTTTCGGCAAAACCGCGGCCTCCGCGGCGGCCGCCTGCGGGATCAACGCCGCCAGGAGCAGCGCCGCCGGGATCAGGAGAGACGGCATATGGACATTTCCCCCGTGGCGCAAAGGGCATCGTCGGCGGGGCGGCGGATGCTGAATTCCACGATGTAGTAGTTGTCGATCTTGGCCGTCTCGCGGACGATGACATGGAGCGTGTCGCCGCCGTGAACGGCTTTCAGCGCTTCGAAACTCCGGAGCCCGGTGAGCATTCCCTTGATGCGGCCTCCGGACTGTTCGAACCCGGTGACGGCGGCGCAGGCCTGCGCGGCGATCTCGGGCAGCGCCTCGGCTTCGAGCACCCCGTCGCGCAGGAAACGGTTGTCGGGGGCGATCTTCGCTTCGACGGTGGACCACTCCCCCACCTGGAGCAGCCGGTCCACCATGACCATGGGAGGCGTATGGGGAAGAAACGGCGCCGCCTCGCAGGGGAGCTGGGGAGGCGCGAAAAGCAGTTCGTCGCAGTTCCGCCAGCAGAGCGGGTCGCTGGCGAGGTAATCCCCCGTGAGCTGATAGGCCGCCCCGCGGCAGCCGTAGCAGTGGTCCGCCTTGGAACAATCGCGGCAGGGGCCTTTCAGGGTGTTCCTGAAGTCCTTGAGCAGACGCAGGACCTTGCTGTTGAAAAGGATCTCCCGGAGAGACGTTTCGAGGACGCTGCCCAGCTTCACCGTCATCCCCACGCAGGGGTACACGTCGCCGGAAGCGCCCACCACGCAGGAGTACTGGTGGCGGAGACAGGTCGCCCCCACCAGAGGCGGCTGAGGTTCCCACCGGACCCCCCGCGCGCGGTCGAATTCGGCGATCTCGTCGAAAATTTCCTTGAGCCGGCGGGGGTGGACCTCCAAGTCCCGATGCTCCAGCAGCCGCCCCTGCGGGGTCATGATCTCGAGGTAGGGCTTGACATGGCGGGAGCGCAGGTATTTCCACAGCGAAACCGCCTCTTTTTCGTTGGCCGAACAGATCACGGAACTGGCGGCGAGCCGCTGCTCGTCCAGCCCGGCGCGCTGGAGGATGTCGATGGCCCGCAGGGCCTTCCCCAGCGCGTCGCTCACTCCGGTCAGGCGGTCGTGCACCGCCGGATCCAGGGAGTTGAGCTTGACCGCCACCCGGCAGTTGTGCTCGAAAAAGAACTTCGCCCAGGACTCGTCGATCAGAGAGGCGTTGGTGAAGATCTCCGCCCCCATACCCAGGGATTCGGCGAGGAGGATATACTCCTTGAGCCGTCGGCAGAGGAGCGGTTCCCCGCCCAGCACGACGATCCTGCGGCCGCCGAGGAGCGCCACCTCGCGAATCACCCGCTCCGCGACCTCGTGGGGCAGAACGGCGTCGCTGCCCGTGGCGTAGCAGTAGGGACAGCGGTAATTGCAGCTGCGGTTGAATTCGATCTCGGCCGAGAGCAGCTTGCCCTGCTTCGCCGCGTCGAGGGCTTCCTCGGGCGTGTAGTCGAACTTGCGGACGTCGAAAGGTGCCATCGTCAATTCTTCCTCAGATCGAAGAAACGGACCGGCTTCCGCGAGACGCCGAAGACCCGCTGACGGGCGGCGGCGGGGTCCACGGCGACCACGGGAACGTGGATCCGGGTCCGTCCGTAAAGTTTTTCCGCCACACCGAGAGACTCCGGCGTTTTCCCTTCGCGGCAGCTCACGAAGATGGTGATCTCATCCGAAAGGGCGGTGCCGCTCACCTCCATGAAGTACTCCGTGACGCCGGGGATGCCGTCCAGGACGTTGAAAAAGGCGCCGGGGAAGAGGGTGGTGCCCCGCACCTTGAGCATCTGGGCCTTGCGCCCGAGGACGGGTCCCAGCCGCAACGTTCCCCGCCCGCAGGGACAGGGTCCGGGGATGATGAAACTCACGTCCCCCGTGCGGAAACGCACGAGGGGCATGCCCGTCACCTGAAGCGGTGTCACGGTGACTTCGCCGACTTCGCCGTCGGGGACCCGGTTCCCCGCCTCGTCGAGGATCTCCACCACGGCCAGATCCGCCGGCGGATGGCCGCCGCACCGGGCGGAACATTCGGTGAAGCTGGTGACGATCTCGCTCGAAGCGTAAGTGGAATGGACCGCGCCGGGCCAGAAGCCTTCGAGCTTCGCGCCCAGGGGCGTGAGCTCCATCTGACGGTTCCTCGCGGGTTCGCCGATACAGATGAGGCGCTTGACGCAGCTGCCGTCGATACCGGCTTCGGCCAGATATCTCCCCAGCTTGGCCAGGAAACTGGGAACGCCGACGATGTTTTCGGGATGGAGCGTACTGATGACTTCGGCGTGGCTCTCGAGGGTGTTGAGCCCGTTGCGGATGGCCGCCGCGCCGAACTTGACCACGCCCTGATAGTAGGCGAGCCCGGCGATGAAGCAGCGGTCGATGGTGCAGGTCAGGAGCACCTTGTCGCCGGGACGCATCCCCGCCGCGCGGTAGCCGCAGGCGTCGTTGTAGGCGAGGCGGTCCAGATCCGAGGCGGTGTAGACGATCCGGCAGGGAGTGCCGGTGGTGCCGCTGGTGAAGCAGATGTCGGCGATCTCGTTGCCGGGGACGGCGAAGAAAGCTTCGTTGTGCTCGGCCAGATCCCGCTTCGACGTGGTGGGCAGTTCCTGAAGGGAATCGAAATCGTAGTCCCGGTCGGGGAAAGCGCCGAGGCGCTCCCGGTAGAAGGGGGAATGGCTCCGGCAGTAGCGGAGATGTTCGGCAAGCAGACGGTCCTGAAGGCGTCTGACCTCATCACCGGAGGAAAACGAGCGGTCGTCCGACAAATCAAATGTTTTTTTCATGATCCAACTCCGCGTCCATGGACGCCAGTTCTCCGGACATGATCCGGAAGACTTTGTTCTTTAGTACGTAAGCAGTCGCACACTGACTGACTTCTTCTTCGGTGAGGGGGCCGACAAGCCGGACCGACAGGTCCCGGAACTCCCGGAAGCGGAACTTCCGGTCCGGCATGAATTCGTTGCCTGCGATGCAGAGCATGTAGACGGGGACATGCAGTTCCTGCGCCACGCGGAAAATGCCGCTGTGAAAGGGATTCATGGTGCGGCTTTCGGACCGGGTCCCTTCGGGAAAGGCCACGATCCAGTCGCCCGCGGCGAAAATCTCTTTCGCGCGCGCGAGAAAAAAATCGAAGTCCCAGCCGGTCACATCCAGATATCCCGCCGCCAGCGCAAAACGACCGATGATCGGCACCTTCAGCGGCCAGCCGTTGACCGTCTGGGCCCCGTTGAGGCCGGGAAGCGCCACCAGAAAGGCGTCGATGGCCGACCGGTGGTCGGTGACCAGCACACCGGGCGCCCGGCTCCCGTCGGTCCGGTCCTCGAAACGGACCCGGAAAAAGGGCCGCCACACGAAACGCACGGTGGCCAATCCGAAATAAAGCAGGAACCTGCGCAGCCAATGGCGCCTGCGGGGCCCCGGAAGAAGCATCACCGCCAGCACGGGGATCGCCACCGCCAGCCAGTAGACCACCCACCAGAGGGCGGTCACGGAATAAAAGGCAAGATTCCGCAGAAAAAGCATTTCGAAAGGGGCCGTCCCCGGAAATCACCGGATATTCGCTTCGATCTCGGGATGTTCCTTCGCCAGCTTCTCGAAGAGGGCGTAGACATCACCGAGGGTGCGGACACTGCGGACTTCGGGGTTGTCGCGGAGCATGATCCCGAACTTCTGCTGCAGCCCCACGATCATATCCACCAGATCCAGACTGTCCAGCTGCAGATCGCCCATGATCGTCTTTTCGGGCGTCAGCTCGGACTCGTCCAATTCGAAGCGTTCGATGAAGATGGAGTTCACCGTCTTGACGATTGTCTCGTGATCCATATGACCTTGTCTCTCCTGTAATTGCGAATGGTGAAAGTGCGCTCCCGCCGAAAGGCCGTCAATCGACGCTCCGGCACACCAGCGAGGCATTGACGCCGCCGAAGGCGATGCTGTTTTTGAGGCAGATGCGCACCTTCTGCTCCCGGATCTCCCGAGGCAGCAGAATGCCGGCGCAGTCTTCGACGTTTTCCAGATTCCGCGTGGGGAGCACGACGCCGTCGCGCATCATGCCGTACACCGCCGCCAGTTCCAGCGCGCCCGAAGCGCCGAGGGTGTGTCCCAGATGGCCCTTGAGGCTGGAGACGAAGACTTCGGAGCCGAAAACGGCCCGGCAGGCCGCGGCTTCGGCGGCGTCGCCCACCTTGGTCCCGGTGGCGTGGGCGCAGACGTAATCGACCTCGCCGGGGGCGATCCCGGCATCGGCCAGCGCGCCCCGCATGCAGTTGGCGATCTGGAGTTCATCCGAGTGGCTGACGTGCCACCCCGAACAGTTGGTCGCGTAGCCGACGATCTCGAAGAGGATCTGCGCGCCGCGCTTCCGGGCGTGTTCCATTTCCTCGACGACGAGGACGCCCGCGCCCTCGGCGCAGACGAGGCCCGTGCGGGCGGCGTCGAAAGGACGCGAAAGGCGCTCCGGCTCCGGAGACTCCTCCTCGGCCAGGGCGTACAGCAGCTGGAACGAGGAGGCCACGAGAGGCGTGGATTCGTCCGCGCCCCCCGCCAGCACCGCATCGACCTTGCCCAGCTGGATGAGCTCCAGCGCCGCCCCCAGGGCCTGAAGCCCGGAGGCACACGCCGAATTGGTCGACAGCTGGGGACCGTTGATACCGAACATGTCGGCGACATTGAAACTGGAGGAGTGGGACATGAGCCGGAAGAAATGGCATGCCGACAGATCGTTGCGGCGGCCTTCGTGCTCGGCGACGCAGGCCTCGGTCATGCTCGAAGGGCTGCCCACGGTGGAACCGATGATGCACCCCATCCGGCCGGAAGTGAAAAATTCGGGCTCCAGGCCGCTCTGAGCCACGGCCTCCTGCGCGGCGATCCCGGCGAAAAGGGCGGTATTGCCCATGGTGCGCCGTACCTTGCGGCTGATCTTCCTGACCGCGGCGGGATCCAGTTCCACGGGAGCTCCGGCGATATCGCGCCCGAAATAGTCGTGCCACCGGGTCATGGCCCGGATACCGGAACGGTTGGCCGCAAGGTTGCGGTACAATTCATCCGCGGAGTTGCCCAGGGGCGAAACCACACCGATGCCGGTGACTGCTGCTCTGCGTTTTTCCATACTCTCTCCCCACCGTGTTCTCTTCGAGCGCGGCGGCGTTGTTCGACTTCGGACCGAAGCCGGAATACAGGCGGAACTTCACAGTTCCAGGTCTCCGGCTTCCCAGCGCATATCTATGCTCCGCCCCAGAAAGTCCAGATTGATGATGACGCTCAGGGCGTCGACGCGCCGGACCACGATGGCCTCGTGACCGCGGAACGCGCCGGACCTGATGCGCACCGCATCCCCTTTCCGGAGCTCCGGATTTACGACCAGTTCATGCCGGGCGGACTGAAGTTCGCACATCCGCACGATCCGGAGATCGCGGAGGAGCGAGTCCTCGTCCGTTTCCGAAAGGGCCTGGAGACGCCACACGCACTTGTTCGCGCGGATCACGTTCTCCTCGGCGCTCCCGGCGCAGGCGAAAAGATACCCCGGAAACATGGGCAGCCTGGTTTCGCGGCGGCCCCGGTTATGTATCTCGACCTTGGTCAGAAGCGGCAGATACACCCGGACCCCCGACGCCTCCAGCGTCTTCGCGGCCCATTTTTCGTTGCGGGGGCGGCTCAGGACCAGACACCAGCGCTTGCCGGGGACCTTGCGAAAGGACTCCGATATCTCGTCTCTGCTGATCTCGTCGGCCATCTTTTCTTCCCGCATCCGGGTGCGCTTCGCCCACATACGGGGCACTCCCCGTACGTGTTTTCCGCCTCCCGGCAAATCCCGTGCAAACGGCAAAAAGCACTTTATGCCAGTAACTTAAATACCGATGCACTCCGTCGGTAAACACCCGTCCGCCGCGGCGAAAGCTCCCGACGTTTCCTTCTCCGGGGCTCTCCCGGCACACGCCGGGACAGCACCTTCAGGCAGACAGTCAAGGTATAATATAGCGCAACTTTCGGGAAATACAAGTATTCGGGCAAGACTTTTCGCGGACATTCCGTCAAAAAGAGTGAAGTGTCGGGGGAACGGGAAACCGGCCGGGGGACGGGAGTGGACCGCCGGGGCCGGCGCGTCCCCGGTTTTCCCTGCGAAAAGATGAAAATGAGGTTGCAAAGTTTCCAAAAGATGCTATAGTAATACGCAGGTGCCGCATTCCCGGTGAAAACCGGCGGACTCCAACAGATTCTAAAGAAAGGAAAACTCATCATGATCCGGATCAACTGCTTTTTTCAGGCAAAGGAAGGGCGTCTGCCCGAAGCTCTGGCGGCGGCAAAAGCCCTGACCGCGGCCTCGCTGCGGCAGGAAGGCTGCATCGCCTACGACGTTTTCGAAAGCGCCACCCGTCCCGGGGTGCTGCTGATCTGCGAAACGTGGAAGGACGAAAAGACCCTCGCGGCCCATTCCGAGTCGGAACCCTTCGTCAGGTACGTGGGCGTCCTGAACGAGACCTGCTCGGTCAAGATCGAGAAGTTCCCCTTCTGAAAATCCGAGCAGCCCGGCAGGGGAACTCCCCGCCGGGCCTTTTCGAAGCCCCCTCCCCCGCTCCGGGGACACGGGATCACTTCAATTTCCTGCCGCAGGAAAAGGCACGGGCCGCGACATCCCCCCTCAGGCGGTAGACGTGTCGGCAGGGATCGAAGCAGAGGGGCTTCATCTTTGCGGCATCGGGCTGCCCGTCGGTCAGGACCGACTCCTCGACGGCGCAGTTGACGATCTTCCCCACCACATTGCAGTTTTCCCTGTTCATGGAAACGAGGGTGCACTCCAGCACCAGGGGAAGTTCCGCCATGACGGGAGCGTCCACGAAAGCGCTTTTGACGGCGGTGAAGCCGCTCTTCGCCACCTTGTCGGGGACGTCGTTGCCGCTGACGATGCCCAGATAATCGCAGGGGACCGCGGTCCCCGCCGTGCCGAAAGCCACGGTAAAGGCCTTGCGGGCGGCGATGTTGGCCCAGGTCTTGTGGGCGGTGTCGATGCAGATGGTGATCTGGTCGTCGAAGGAGATGCCTCCCCAGGCGGCGTTCATCATGTCGGGGGTCCCTTCCTCGTCATAAGTGCCGATCATCAGCACGGGCATGGGGAAGAGCCAGTTTTTCACTCCGAAGTTCTTTTTCATGTTTCGTTTTCTCCTTTATGAACGACTTTCCGGTCCGGTCGTAATGTAACCGATGTTTCCGAAAAGTCAAGTGCCGGGACCGGAGAATTCGGGAAAAATCCGGAGAATGGAGCCCCTCAAGACGGGAAACCTGATCCGCAGCGACCTGCCTGCGGCGGCGTAAGAAAGTTTTTTCTCCGGATCGGCTTGAAAAAACCGTTCACCGGGATTATATTTTTCGTCGGAGCATGAAACTTTTGACGGAACAGAAAGGAGACTCCGATGGCAGAACGAATCACTTATCCGATCACGATCCCGGAGATGCGGGAGCGGTATCTGAAACTCTACTCCGGCGCGGTCAACGACGTGATGCGCTTCGACTACCGCGTCAACGCCGCGCTGCCGTCATCCTATCTGCCGCTGCGGGAAAAAATGAAGCTCTGCGGCCAGGCCTTCACCATCAAGGGCGCTCCCGACATCACCACCGACGGCGAGTTCGAGATGCGGGCGAGGATGCTGGAAGAGCTGCCCGAGGACAGCGTGGTCATGTTCGACTGCACCGGAGACACGGTCACCGCCCAGTGGGGCGAAGTCATGACCAAGGCCGCGCTCCGGGCGGGCTGCCGGGGCGCTTTCGTCAACGGGATCCGGGACACCGAGGCCATTCTGGAGCTGGGGTTCCCGATCTTCCACATCTACCGTACCAACGTCGGCATGCTGGGGAGGTTCCGCATGTTCCATTACCAGAAGCCCGTCCGGATCGGCGAGGTCACCGTCAATCCCGGAGACTGGATCTTCGGCGACATTGACGGCGTGATCTGCGTCCCGGCTTCCGAAGCGTACACGGTGCTGCTGAAAGCCGAAGCGATCCTGAAAAAAGAAGTTTCGATCCGCCTGATGGTGGATTCGGGCATGAAACCGACCCAGGTGGTCAAGAACGGAGGATATTTCTGAATGAAGGCGTCACAATACATCGGGGCCGGCAAGGTCGAATACCGCGAAGTCCCGCTGGCGGAGCCGGGAGACGACGAGCTCCGGGTCAAGGTGGCCTACTGCGGCATCTGCGGGACCGATCTGCACATCTTCAAGGGACACATGGATGCACGGGTCAAGGCCCCGCAGGCCGTGGGCCACGAGGTCAGCGGCACCGTCGCCGCCATGGGAAAGAACGTCACCGGGTTCAAAATCGGGCAGAAGGTGACCGTGCGCCCGCTGGACAACTGCGGCGCATGCAACACCTGCAGGGTGGGTTTCACCCACATCTGTGAAAAACTGCGGTTCCTCGGCATCGAGACGGCGGGCGGCTTCGCCGAATACTGGACGGTGCCCGCCCGGCTGGTCCACGCGCTGCCGGAAGACATGCCCCTGAAACTGGCGGCCCTGGTCGAACCGCTGGCCGTCGCCTGCCATGACGTGCGCCGTTCGGAACTGCGTCCCGGCGACCGGGTCGTGGTCAGCGGCGGGGGGCCCATCGGCATGCTCATCGCGCTGTGCGCCCGTGCGGCGGGCGGCATCGTCACCGTGTGCGAGATCAACGAAAAGCGGCTGGAACTCGCCCGACAGCTGGGATTCAAAACCATCGATCCCCTGAAGGAGGATCCGGTCGGGATCATCCGCGGCGAAACGGGAGGCAGCGGCGCGGAGGTGGTCTTCGAGGTCTCCGGCTCCGAGGCGGGGGCGCGGGTCATCACCGAACTGGCCCGGCCCCGGGGAACCATCGTCGTGGTGGCGATCTACGCCAAGCCCGTGCCCGTCGATCTGCACAAGTTTTTCTGGAAGGAGCTGCGGATGCTGGGGGCGCGGGTCTATGAAGCGAATGACTACGAACAGGCCATCGCCCTGGCCGCGGGGAACACGCTTCCCCTGGAGCGTCTCATCAGCGAAGTCTTCCCGCTTTCGGAACTTCAGCAGGCCTTCGAGTTTCTCACGCGGACTCCGGATGCGATGAAAGTTTTGATCCAATGCAGCAGCGAGGTGGAAAAATGATTCTCGATCTCTTCAAACTGGACAACAAGATCGCGCTGGTGACCGGCTGCCGCCGGGGCATCGGCAAAGGCATCGCCCTCGGCTTGGCCGAAGCGGGCGCGGACATCATCGGCGTCAGCGCCTCCCTCGAAGAAAACAGCGAGGTCGAACGCGAGGTGACGGCGCTGGGGCGGAAGTTCTACCGCTACACCTGCGACTTTTCCGACCGTCAGGCTCTGTACGGATTCATCGCCAAAGTCAAGGCCGAGCACCCCAGGGTGGACATCCTTTTCAACAATGCCGGGACGATCCTGCGCAAACCCGCCGCGGAACATCCCGACGAATACTGGGACGAGATCATCGAAACCAACCTTTCCGCCCAGTTCGTGCTGGCGCGGGAATTCGGCAAGGAAATGATCCGGCGCAAATCCGGCAAGATCGTCTTCACCTGTTCGCTGTTGACCTTCCAGGGCGGGATCAACGTGCCGGGCTACGCCGCCAGCAAGGCGGGCGTGGGCGAACTGGTCATGGCGCTTTCCAACGAATGGGCCAGATTCGGCGTCAACGTCAACGGCATCGCGCCGGGCTACATCGCCACCGACAACACCCAGGCCCTGCGGGAGGATCCCGTGCGCAGCCGGGCCATTCTCGAACGCATCCCCGCCGGGCGCTGGGGAACGCCGGAGGACTTCAAGGGCGTGGCGGTCTTCCTTGCCTCGGCGGCCAGCGATTACGTCGAGGCGCCATCTACCTGGTGGACGGCGGCTGGATGGGGCGGTAGACCTGATCTCCCGTTCTTTTCCGAATGATCGTCAAAAGGGGCCGTCCAATGACATTTTCGCCCTTGCCGATCTGTATATAATGTAAAACAGAACCCCAAAAACAGGAAAGGTCACGGCCGTGAAAGAGATCCGCATTTTTGTCGCGTCTTCGCAGGAACTGCTTCCGGAAAGGAATTATCTTTCCTATCTGACGCTGGCGCATGAGGAGGAATTCGAGAAGCGGGGCCTCGCCGTCCGGCTCTCGAAGTGGGAGTACGTCGATCCCCGGATGACCGGGGAGCGGACCGAGGACCGCTATCTCGACGAAATGCTGCAGTGCGATGCCGTAATGGTTCTCTTCCGGAACGTCCTCGGCAAGTACACCGGGGAAGAGATGACGAAGGCCATCGCCGCCGAGCGGGCAGGTACGACACGGCTCAAGGCGCACGAGCTCCTCTTTGCCGGGAACGGCGCCCCGGACTCCGACGCGGCCGGGTACCGCTCTTCGCTGCCTGACGGCGACTATGACACTTGGTCGGGGCCGGAGGAATTGCGTGACCGTTTCCTCGCCCTCGTCGACCGCGTCGCGCAGTGCGGAAATCTCGTCGAAGCCCCCGGGGACATGCGGAAGATCACGGCCTTCCTGGCGGCGGACGATGAGCTCGCCGCCGAACGCGACGCCTTCGCGGAC
>JAFSYV010000041.1 GCA_017443585.1 Lentisphaeria bacterium
ACCGGCAGGGCATCGACGACATGCGCTACATCTATACCCTCGAAGACGCGGTGGTGAAGCGCCGCAATTCCACCCGGCCCGAAGTCAGGAAGCTGGTTCAGGAGGCGGAAGAACTTCTGCGCACCGTCTGGGGGGCCATCCGCCCGGCCAAGGTCTACATGTACGAGCACCTGCCGCCCCACGCGGAGTTCGACGGGTTCCGGGCCCGGATGGCCGCGCTGATCGTGAAACTGCGCTCGTTCCCCGAAAGTTCTCCCGCAGCCGTCGCCCCTTCGGTCATCTTCGATCACAGGAGCGGGATCCTCCCGGAACCGGTGCGGGGCGGCGGCGAGCACCGCAAGATCCTGCCCATCACGAATTGGAAAGGCCTCGACCCCGAAACCACGCTCACGCGCGGCAAGGGCAAAGTCCTCGGAACGATCAAGGTGGACCACTCCAACGGCAAGAAGTGGCCCAGTCTCCTCGGCTCCTTCGGGCCCAAGGGGATCGACTTCAACAAATACACGAGCCTCGAATTCGATCTGAAGGTGGATTCCGACCGGGACGCGGAAGCCAACGGCTTCTGGCCGTTGCTGATCCTCGTCATGACCAAGGACAAAAAGGAGGTGGAGTACTTCTTCACCCGGAGTCTGGAGCCGGGGGCGGTCACCCACATTTCCATCCCCACCTACCGTTTCCGGGCGCTGGGCGAAAAGTCCATGAAGCAGGTGGATTATTTCCGCATCATCGTCTGCGAACGGGACTACCCGGACCGCTCAGTGCTGAAGATAGAAGTGGGGAACCCCCATCTGGTGGGTTTTTCCGCTCCCTCCATCGTCGCCCCGGAGATCCCCTCCTGTCTGGCGCTGCCGGATTACCTTTCCTTCAACGCTTCCGTCATGGGAACGGAGGGGGCGGGACCGCTCAAAGCCGAAGCGGAACTGCGGGATGAAAAGGGCGTCTGCGCCGCAAGGGCGACGGGCGCGGTGTCCGGAAACCGCCTCTACGGCGGATTCCCCGCCAAGGTCCTCAAGCCGGGAAAATACGACCTGAAAGTCCGTCTTCTAGGCGGGGACAAGCTCCTTTCACAAGTTTCCCGGCGCGTCCTCATCCTCGACGGGGGAGCGGCGCGGTAAGGGCCTTGCCCTATTCGCCGAGCCAGAGCTTGTCCCGCATGCGCAGGGCCGCGCCGCGGGCGGTGTCGTACTGGTCGGAACGGGCCAGCTCCAGCTTCAAGTCCTGGAGAGCGCCCGCAAAGCAGTGAAGTTCCAATACCCGGCGCACACCGGAAAGCAGCACCTCGTTGAGCTTGCACAGTTCGCCGCTGAAGACGATCATGGAGGGGTTGAGGAGCGTCACCACCGCCGCCAGCGCTTCGCCGATGTTGCGGCAGACCTGATCGGCGATGATCCTCGCGGCCTTGTCCGAGGGGACGGCGGCGATGAAATCCGGAACGGAGAAGTTTTCCGGGTCGAGGACCGTGGCCATGCCGCTGGCCAGCGCTTCCCGGAGCTTGCCCCGGATCCCTTCGGCCCCCACGAGGGCTTCCACGCACCCCCGGTTGCCGCACTTGCACATGGGTCCGGCGGGGTCGATGACCAGATGGCCGATCTCCATGCCGCAGCCGCTGGAGCCGACGAAGAGCTCGCCCCGGCGGATGAAGCCGCCCCCCACCCCGTCTTCGAGGGAAAGCAGAAAAATGCTTTCCGGCGGATCGGGCATGCGGAGCATGTATTCCATGCGGGTCTTGATCATGGTCTCGGGCCAGATGCCCACGGGCCGGTGGAACTCCCCTTCCAGCCACTCTCCCGTGGCGGCGTTTTCCCAGCCGGGGACATTGACCGCCTTGCGGGAAACGGCCCGGCTCATATCCACGACGCCGGGGTCGGCGAAGCCGATGCCGGAAACGAGCTCCCACTCCTTGCCCGCGGTCCGGCGGAGCCGCCGCACCAGCTCGCCTATTTCCAACCGGCAGTCGTTGAGGTTCTTCCGGGCGCAGGAGAGCTCCTCACGGAACAAAACGTCGCCGACGGCGTCGGTGATGACCCCGACGCTGCCCCCGGTGCGGAAGTCGATCCCCAGCCAGTAGCCCGCCGTGGGGTGGACCGCCAGATCGGGGGCCTTGCGGCCGGTCCGCTTGCTCCGGCGGCCGGGTTCCACCAGCAGACCCGTGGTCTTGAGGGCGTCGATGGCCTCGAAGACCGTGGCCGCCCGGATCCCCGTGTATTCCAGGAGTTCCGGACGGGTCGCCTTGCCCCGGAGCAGGATGTACTTCAGGATCCGGCGGCGCAGTTCTTCCCTGCGGCTCATTTGAATCCGAGGACGTCCCGCATGTCGTAGAGGCCGTTGGGGGCGGTCCGCAGGAACTCCGCCGCCCGGAGCGCCCCGTGGACGAAGGTGTCCCGGCTGCTTGCCCGGTGGGTCAGTTCGATGCGCTCGCCGTCCGCGGCGAAGATCACGGTGTGGTCGCCGACCACGTCGCCGCCCCGGAGCGAATGCATGCCGATCTCCTTTTTCGTACGGGCGCCCACCATGCCCACCCGGCCGTGGCGGGTATCCTTGTCATAGTCCAGCCCCAGCACCTTGCCCACGGTCTCGGCCAGCGTCACCGCCGTGCCCGAGGGGGCGTCCTTTTTCTTGTTGTGGTGCATTTCCACGATCTCCACGTCGAAGTCGCTGCCCAGGATCGCCGCCGCCTCGGCGGCCAGTTTGCAGAGCAGGTTGACGCCCACGCTCATGTTGCTGGCGAAGACGATCCGGCCCTTCTTGCCCAGCTCGGCGATGGCGGCCTTCTCTTCCGCCGGGAGCGCGGTGGTGCCCAGTACGACGGCGGCCCCCTTCTCCACGGCGGCCCGGACCATATTTATGGCGGACCCGGTGGAAAAGATGATGACCGTGTCGGCACCGGCGAAAGCCTTGTCCATGTCGGCGGTGATGAGGATCCCCGACTTTCCGGCCCCCGCGGCCAGCCCGGCGTCTTCGCCGAGTTTGGGGCACTGGGCCTGTTCGAGAGCGCCCGAAAGTTCGAAACGCTCATCGGCCATGATGTTGGCGATAAGACGGCCGCCCATGCGTCCGGCGGCTCCCACGATTGCGACTTTGTTCATTTTCATACCTCGCTATTTTGGTTCAAACATCGATCAAAGAAAGAAATTCGGACGTCGAAAGACCGGAAATGCACTTCCCCGTTTCCACGCCTTCCAGCGCGGCGGCGGCGGCTTGGCGGGTGAAGGGGATCCCCGTCAGACGGGTCTCGATCTCCCCGGCGCTGCCGAAATAATCACCCGTGATGCGGATCGACCCGATCCGCCCCTCCGCGACCTTGACTTTCAGTTCCACGGTCCCGGCGGGAAAACGGGCGGAGTTCTCCCAGTCGAACTCGAAGGGGGAGGAGTAATTCCACTCCCATTTCCGGTAGCGGGAACAGGCGAGCTTTTCGGCCTTTTCCCGCCACTCCTCCGGCACGGGCCCCGGCGCTGAGGCGACGGCGGCGAGTTTTTCCGCCAGGACCGCCATAAAATCTTCGGTGCTCATGCCGGGCAGGAACTCCCGCAAATTGGCCACGCGGGCCCGGACCGACCGGACGCCCTTGGATTCGATCTTGGCCTTGCCGGGAGTGAGCACCTTTTCCAGCATCTCCATTTCCAAATCGAAGAGGAGCGTCCCGTGAAAAAGGGTCCGCTCCTTCATGCAGCACTGGGCGCTGCCGGAAATTTTGCGCCCGTCGGCCAGAATGTCGTTCCGGCCGGAAAAGACCGCCGGAACGCCCAGAGAGCGCAGACACGCCACCACCGGCCGGGCGAAAAAGGCGAAGGAATCCGGCTCGGGATGGCGCTCGTGGATGATGAAGGAGTAATTCACGTTCCCCAGATCATGGTAGACCGCGCCGCCCCCCGTCATGCGGCGGACCACGTCGATGCCGTGCTCCCGGACGAAGACCGTGTCGACCTCGGCGAGGGTGTTCTGATTCCGCCCCACAATGACGGAAGGCCGGTTGCGCCAGAGCATGAGCACGGGCTCGGGAAACTCCGCGCAAAGCGTTTCCTCCAGAGCCAGATTGAAGGCGGGATCTACGGCGTCATCGATGAAAAATCGCATCGGGCAAAACTCCCAAAATCGTGCTTCATCTCCTCCGGTCGCCGTTTCTTCTGCTTCTTACGGCCCGGTCGGAATCCCGTTTGTCGGCGTTTCTGAGCAGTCTCTCCACCTGATCGGAACCGATCCTCCCCCGGAACAGTTTGATGACGTCGGCGTAGTTATTCACCTGCAGGGCGGAGATCAGTTTTTTTTCGTCCGGCAGAGAACCATTTCGCCGGGAGAGCAGATTCCTGATCTCGGACCTGGGTCTCCGGGCGTAAAGCGCGCTCAGGAGCTCGTCCCCTCCGGCCGCGGGTCGGGAACCGCTTCCGCCCAGAAGCATATTTGCGATCTCGGCATTGCTCATGGGCCGCGGCCCGTCCCGCCGGGAACCGGGAGGTCCGCCGTTCCCGGCCTTCTCGCGATAAAGGAGCCGGACCTGCTCGTCTGAGCTCCCTTTGATCGCGAATCGGAGGAGTTTTTCCATCTGACTTTCCGAAATTTTGCCGCGGAAGAGCTCGATGACATCGGCATAGTTGTTCATTCTCAGGGCGTGAAGCAGCTCCCGTTCGTCGGCAAGTGTTACGCCGCGGTCCAGAAAAACCTTGACGACCGACCGGGGCATCCGGTTGGTCAGAGCCCGGCGCAGATGCAGTCCGGCGACCGCCTTGTCCGTCAGGGGGAAATGGGCGGCCGCGACCGCCAGAAGTTCCGGGTGCCATAGCATCAGCGGAGCTCTTTTGAGGAAATCGGGAGAATTCTCGAACTTCCCGCAGGAAAGCATGTACTTGGCGATGGCGATTTTCTCTTCGTACTTCGGCTCCTGCCGGTGCCGGATGGTACACGCGAAAAGGACCCGATCCAGAAAGGTGAGCGGTTGCGCCCGGTCCTGATCGACGACGATGTCGGTCGCAGCGCCGTTTTCCACCAGCAGTTTGAAAATGGCCAAACTCGGACGGTTGCCGGGGAGCGGAGAAACGATGACCAGGGGCTTCATCCGCACCTCCTGACCGGGGCCGTTGGGATCGGCGCCGTGCTTGAGGAGCAGTTTCACCATGGCCGGGTCGTGCCGGGCGCAGGCGAGCAGCAGCGGGGACCAGAAACTCCCGTACAGGGTGTTGGGGTCGGCCTTGTGCCGCAGGGCTTCGGCGGCTCCGGCGGGATTGCCTTCCAGCACCGCCCGGCGGAGCCGGCCGTCCCACTTCCGGTCTTCGGCCGTTTTGCCGAAAATATCTTTCTTGCCGGGAGCGGCCGTATACTGGAAAAGAAGATCGTACACCGCCTTGCTGCCGCTCATGGCGGCGGCGAAAAGGGGCGTCTGGCCGAAATCGTTCTCCCGGTCGGGAGAGGCTTCAGCCCGCAGGAGAAGTCTGACCAGCTCGGCATTGCCCGTGAAGGCCGCCAGATGCAGCGGCGTCTGGCCCTGCCCGGGCGTCTTGAAATCCACGGCGCAGCCGAGCAGGAGCTGCGTCTTCACCGCTTCCGCATCGACGCTCCCGAAAGAGAATTTTTCTTCGGTCAATTCGACCTCGGGCAGGAGCAGGGTTTCGAGATTGCTGCTTTTTTTGGAAAAACTGTCGATATGATCCGTCACGACGGGGAGCATCTGACGGTAAACTTTTCCCGTCACTTCCAGCTCCGGCAGCCCTTTCTCCCCCAGCACGGAAAAATCGGCTTTCCGCCCGACAAGCACTTTCACCAGTTCATCAGCGAAGTTGAATTTCCCTGAAAGCACGGCGGCAAGAAGAGGACCGCTTCCATTGGAAAATTCGATGTACCTGACCGTCATATTGGCGTCGATCCGGCCGCTTTGCAGTCCGGCGATGAGTTTTTTGGTGATGTCGTCTTTCACCTTCGCCGTCCCGCCGATGTTCCAGGCTCTTTCGAGCTCTTCCTCAAGCTCTTTTTTGAGGGCCGCCGTTTCAGTCTCGGACCATGTCTTTTTGTGCTTCAGGAGCTGTTGTTCCCGCTTGAGCCGAAGCCGCGCGGAGAGAAAACGGATCTGCTCGTCCCGGAAGGCGATCTTTTCCTTCACCGGAACGCCCCGGCGCTCCCGTTTTCCGGGGGACTGAAGGACATTCAACCGTTTCCGTGCCTGCTCCAGCCGCTCTTCGAGGCTGAGATCGAGGGGTTCGAAGGCCTCGATTTTGCCGCCCGGGGCGATCCGCCAGACGGGGGGAGGCGTTTGGGGTTTCACCGTCTTGGGAGCGGCAGGCGTCTTTTTCACGGGCGTTTTCTTCACCTCGGCGGCAGGGGCGGACGCGGGGGGGGCGGCGGGAGTCTTCACCGCCGGAGCGGGCTTCGGCTTCACCGCCGGGGCGGGCGGAACAGGCATTTTTTCCGGCGGAGCGGGAGGCGAGGGAAGAACCCGGACCGGCACGGGCGGAGTCTTTTCCGTCCCGAAGCTCCGGCTCAGGCCGAAGATGCCGAATCCCAGCAGCGCCGCGACGGCGACGGCGGCGAGGGCCGCTCCCGCCTGCTTGGGCCGGGAAAGTCTCCGGAAGGTTCCGGGCAGCGCCTTGAGCCGCGCCAGAAATCCGGTGTCCCCGATCCGCTGCCCGCGGGCGACCTTCTGCAGCATCCCCTTCAGTTCCAGCGCGGAAGCCGGACGCTGTTCCGGGTCTTTGGACATCATCTTTTCGACCAGCTCTTCGAGGGCCGGAGAAATTTTCACGCCGAGCTCCTCGAAGGTCGGCGGCTTCTCGCACACCACCTTGGCGAGGACGTTGAAGACCGTGTCCCCGTCGAAGGGCTTGTGCCCCGAAAGCAGGTGGTACATGGTGGCGCCCAGACTGTAGATGTCCGCGCGGGCGTCCACCGTGTGAGAGGAGCGGAGCTGCTCCGGAGCCGCGTAATTGGGCGTTCCCAGCAGGGCGTTGTCCTGGGTCAACGTCCCCCCCATGGCGGCGGAGTCCGACTTGGCGATCCCCAGGTCGGCCAGTTTCACCTGGCCGCGGGAGTTGATCATGATGTTGGCGGGCTTGATGTCCCGGTGGACGATCTTGTACTTCGCCGCGGCTATCAGGGCCTCGGTCACCCCCAGCGCGACGGCGATGACGTCCTCTTCGGACATGGGGCCCGAGTCGAGGTAGCTTTCCACCGACGTGCCGTCCACATACTCCATGACGATGTAGGGACAGCCCAGATTGGAGGTGGCGCTGGCGTCGAGGACCCCGACGATGTTGTCGTGCTGGACACTGCAGGCCATCCGGGCTTCGCGGATGAGACGGGCCGCCACACCGGAGTTGCCCTTCGCGACCTCGGGGCGGATGATCTTGATGGCGCAGGGGGTCTGCAGAACTTCGTGGACGGCATAGTAAACTTCGCCCATGCCGCCCACGCCGAGGCACTTGCCCAGGCGGTAGTGGTCGAGCATCGTCCCCGGCGCAAGGGTCCCCTTGTTCACGGGTTCAGCCGTATCGACATCATTTTCCATTCACTCGTCCTCGAATCCCGAAATTTTCCGCAGCAGCGCGCGACACTCCCGGCCTCCAGCCGGTGAAGCCGTCATGACGAAAACGGCACGTCCGCCGGGCTGGCCGGAGGACGTGCCGCACATTCAGCTCTTCTGCCGGCGGCGGAGGAACGCGGTCCCGCGGGGGCGCGGGGAAATCCCGGCCCGACCGGAAACGTCACTGCGTGTTCCGAAGCCCTCCGCCACAGGCGTACTCCCCTTCGTCAGGGCATGGCCATGAACGAGAAGATCAGCGCGAAGATGGCGCAGGTCTCGATCACGCCCAGCACCATGAGGGAGTTGGCGAAGCCCTGCCCGGTCTCGGCGTAGGAGACGCAGCCGCCCGCGGCGGCACGGCCCTGGAAGATGGCCGAGGTCATCTGGGCGAGACCGCCGATGAGACCGATGGCCAGATAGATGGGCATGTGCTCGGGGTGATTCATGATCTTGCCCTTGATGATGATCATCATGATCATGGCGTAAATGGTCTGCGACAGGGGCGCGCCCACCAGAGCCATGAGCAGGAAGGGGGCGGGTTTTCCCTGCTGGTAACATTTCTTCCACGCGCCGATGGCGGCGGCTCCGGCGTACCCGGTCCCGATGGACGACCCCACCGCGGCGAGAGCCACAGCCGTGTAACCGGCTCCCAGCGAGATGAATTCCATCACCTTCAATGCGATTTCCTTTTCCACCATTTTGTCAATCCTCCGTATTATGTTTCTTGAAAGGTTTGAAAGGTTGTCCACTCCAGCTCAGACCGGTGTGGTTCGAAAACTCCAGCGTGTTGAGACGGACGCCGTGGACCAGCACGCTCATGAAGCCCAGGGCGATGTTCAACGCATGGCCGCAGAGAATGGCCAGGACCCCCACGGGGA
>JAFSYV010000042.1 GCA_017443585.1 Lentisphaeria bacterium
GTCAAGATTCCTTATCGCCGCACTACTGTGCTGTATGGCGGTTCTGTCATCCGCCGTCGAGTTCGCCGTCAAAAGCGCGGCGTGGCAGGGCGTCGTGGAGACCAGAGGCGCCGTTCTGAAAAAACTCTCCGTCCGCGGTAAAGAGATGATCCGCGAAGGGGAGGGCGCCTTTCTCGACGCGGTCATGGGCCGCGGCGGTGAAAAGATCGAATTGGCGGAAGATTTCTTTACGCTGGAGTTCACACCGGTCAGAAATACGGCAAACTCCATCACGCTGAGTGCCTGCGGCAAGGGGGCTTTCAGCGGGATACGCCTGACCAAGGAATACTTCTTCCATCCGAGGAAAGACGAATTTTCTGTCAAATGGACGTTGCGCAACATCAGCGGCAAACCCCTGAGTGCGGGGGTGAGGATCAAGAACTTTTTCACCTGCCGCGCTGATAAAGTCACCACTTATCATATTCCACGGGAGGGCAAGCTGACCCCCCTGGACTTCCCCGGCGGCGCCCTCAAGGACATCTGGAACCACACGCCGGGACTGGGGTTCTTCGCATTCCACGGCAAAAGCAGCCGAACAGGGTTGATTCTCGAACTGCCGCGGGAACTGGCGGCGACAATGTACTTCTTCTTCAGCCAGCGGACAAGCGAAACCACTCAGGAGTTCTTCCTGAACGAACAGCCCGTTCAGCCCGGGAAGGAGCTTTCCTTCGCTGTCCGGGTGTCAGGGGACAACGACGTCCCGGCTCGCCTCGCCAAAACGGACACGGCCCGTTACAAATTGGCCCTCAAGGGGAGCATGCTGCGCATGCCTCTCAATTTCATCAAGGCCAAAGATACGGTGCAGGTGACCTTCATTGCTTCTGCCAAGGCGGAAAATCATCTGGACTTCTTTCCGAAACGTCAGATCAACGATTCGTGGCGGACTGCGGAGCTGCCGGAAAAGACCGATACGGAAAAACTTTCCCTCTTTCAGCTGGCCAACGACGCCGTCGAGCCTGACCGCCCGGTGCCCTTCCGGGTCATCACCGACAAAGCCGGCAAAAAGCTCATAAAGTTCAAGGTTCCCGGCCTGCGTCCGGGCATAGGCGGCAACGCCCGCTGGGAAGAGGGTATGGCCTTCACCTTCGACAAGATCAGGATCTTCCTCGGAAAAGAGGACTTCGCCTGTCGTCTTCTCTTCCGCAAAGGGGGTGTCGTCGACAACAACATCCCCGACGGAGACGCGGAAATGATTTTCAACGGCGATTTTTCCATTCCCTTCAAAAAAGGAAGCGATATTCCCTCCGGATACTACACTTACATCAACGGAGACCGGTCCGCGAAAAGAGGGAACCTTATGCCGCTTCACCCCGGACTCCGCATCGTGCGGCATAAGGAGCCGGGATTGTTTTCCACCCCGATCCGGTTGGAACGGGGCGTCAAGTACACCTTCTCCGCGCACTTAAGCTGCACCAATCCGGGCGGCAACTGGATTGTCGTGGCGGCCAGTTTCACGGACAAAAACAACAGGCCCCTCCCTTCGGGGACTACGGCGTATCTGCACCATTCCCGGGCCAGCGCCATGCCGCTGCAGCACCTGAGCCGTGCCTTCTATCCCCCGTCGGGAGCGGTCATGGCGCAGCTCTTCTTCCGGGTCTACGCTTCCGATCAGGTGATGGAGCTCCGGAAATTTTCCCTCACCGCGGAGCCCTTCAAGGCTCAGGTCGAAACTCGGGAAGCGCTTCTGCGCAAAGAGCTGAAATCCTCTTACGTCCCCGGACTTGACCTGACCGAGAATCTGAGCCTCGCGGTGGTCACGCCCCACTGGAAATATTTCACCGATCCCGCCGTCAGGTTCCCCAAAGTACTCTACCTCACCGGGAACACCGGAAGCTACATTCCCCGTCAGGTTCACCGCCGCCATCTGGTGGAACTGCGGCAGCGGGCGAAATTCGATTTCACCTACCTGCCGCTCCTGCGGAAGATCGCCAGCGGCAGGAACCGGTGGCACTTCAACTGGGCCGATGAATTGGAGCCCTACACGTTGAGCAGGCTTGAAAACATCAAAACGGCTCCGGAAGCGGTCATCATCAACAATCTGGATTTCGTTTATATCCCGCCGGTCACGGTGGAGCAGTTCCGCTCCTGGCAAAAGAACAATGTTCCCATCATCTTCTTCAACTGCCGTGGCATCCCGGAAAAACTGCTGGGAAAGGAGGAAAAGATCCCGGAACATCTTTTGGCGACGCTGCCCCGAATGCGCACTCTTTCCCCGGCCAATCTCCGCAAGAACCTGCGCTTCTACCGACAGGGGAAAGCCCCGGTCTTCGTTCTTTCGAGCGGGAGTTTCATCTTTTGGAACGTTGCCAACATGCCTTTCGTTCCCTCTGAACTTGCCTCCGAGATGGTTCCCAACATCATGGGGAGCGACTTTCCCTACTGGGAGTATTACTATCTCTTTCAGCTCAAGGCGCTGCTTTATGCCGCAGGCCGGGAAGCTTGGGTGACGGCCCGCTCCGCCGGTCGGGAGGGGTTGACCATTTCCGCCGCCCGGTCGGGAGAGATCAAGATCAGAACCGTCGTCCGGGACTACTACGGACGTCTCATCGGAAAAGCGGAAAAGGAGCTCCCCGTAAACAAGGGGATCAACGTCGTTGTCCCCCCGCTGCCCGCCGACGCGGGATCCCGTGGAACGTATCTGGTGAATTTCAAGATCTGCGACAAGTCGGGGCGCGAACTTGACTGCGGCGCTTACAAGGCGGATCCGGGACCTCTGCCCCTCAAGGTCGTCATGGGTGATCCTGAAATGATTTTCAGCCGCAAGTCGCCCGTGACCTTCACTGTGGAAAGTCTGCCCGGAGCGAAATTCTCGTGTGAGATCGTCGATACCGACGGTCGCCGGGTGTGGAAGGATGCCGGAACCAAGTCTCGTTATTCCGCTGAATTGCATTTCCCCTGCACGAAACTTTACTATCTCTACGTCAAGGCGGAACTCGACGGCAAAACGGCTCTCGTCAAACAGGAGTTTTCACTGGAGTCCGCCCCGGCGGATCCCTATGAAATGTGGGCTGTGATCTGGTCCTCGCAGCCCCAGCTGTATCCCTTTCTCCGGGAGATGGGGTTCAACATGATCATCACCGGATTTGCCCCGGTCAGTATGAAATACGGAACGCTTAAGGCGGCGACGACCAATATGTTCGAGCCTTTGGCACACGGCTCCGGAGCGGTGCTGAACTCCACGAACAAGAAATACACCGGCGACATCGCCACGGATCCCGTCCGAGATCCCTGTTTCTCCGATCCGGTTCGAGCCGCGAAGGTGCGTGAAAAGATCGCCGGATATGCCAAAAGCTATCGGTTCCGCTACTACGGCGTCCGACACCACAGCGTTTCGGACGAAGCCTATCTCGGGGGAACAGTCTGCTATTCACCCCACTGCCTTGCCGAATTCCGTCAGGAACTGCGCACCCGTTACGCAAATTTGGCGGAACTCAACAAAAGCTGGGGGACGGCGTTCAAAGACTGGGAGGAGGTCACGCCCGTCCAGCTGAACGAGATCAGGGACAAAGACCGCCTCGCCCGCTATGTGGAACACAAGCTTTTCATGAACAAGGTCTTCGCGAAAAATTGGGTAGGGAGGACGTTGGCATTTCTCAGGGAGAGCGTTCCCGAGACCATCGCGGGCCTTTCCGGGACCGGCAATCCGGGCCTGAGCTACGACTGGGTCCAGATGATGAAGTACAATCCCCTCATCATGTATTACGGCGGTCCTCAGGGGAACGCGGTCCGGGACTTCGGCCCCCCGGGCGGTCGCCGTGGGACCTGGCTGGGATATTCCAGAGGATACCTGCGCAATGAAGTCTATGCCAAGGGGAAGATTTGGCAGGACGTATTTCTCGGAGCCAATCTGATATGCAAGTTCCCCTGCGAATCGCTTATGGGAGACTTGACCCCGACGGCCAATATGCTCTTTTTCGCCGAAGCGGTGAAAGAGCTGCGTTCCGGCTTCGGGGCCCGGATGCTCCGGGGCGAGGACGTGGGAAGGGATATCGGCATTCTCTACTCCCAGATGTCGGTGCTGTGCGCCTTTTCCAATCAGGTGGGGCAGCAAAATGTCCGCAACACTCAGAGTTCCTGGCACGCACTGCTCACCGACCTGGGGCTCCGGAGCCGCATGATCTCTTATGAAGACTTGGAAAAAAACGTTCCCGATTACAAGGTCGTTGTGCTTCCGGGGACCATCAGCCTGAGTAAGAACCAGTTGCTCAACCTGCGTAAATTCGCGGAAGCGGGCGGTGTCGTCGTGGCTGATTTCGGGCCCGGCTGGTACGATGACCACGGCAACCGCGCGGCCGACAAGCTGGCGGAACAGCTTTTCGGCATCGACCGAAGCGCGGCCCGGCTTCATCCCGCGGATGCGCCTCAGTACAAAACACTGCCGCTGGGCGAAACGGGGCTGAAGCTGACCGGAGCTCAGGCGGCGTTGACCGTCGGCGGAGAACCCGTGATGATAACCCGCCGCCACGGCAAGGGAAAAACGATCCTGCTTAATCTGTCCATCGGCAATTATTTCACCGTGACTCTGGGCGGCGCCGGCGGCGAAGAGGCCATCTCGAAGGGCGGAGCCAACGTTACCTGTCAGGCGCTCCGGGAATTGACGGCCCCCGTCTTCTACGCCAGATGCAAAGCGCCTTTCGAGGTCAAAGGCATCACGGGCCCGGCCATCTTCTTTCGCCGGGACGGAGCGAATTATTACGGTGGGATCCTGCCTCAGGTCAAGGATGTGCCTTCGTACAAGGACCTGAAGTGGGAAACGGCGCAGGTCAAATTCCCGGTCAGGGGCCACATGCACGAAATGCGCAGCGGCAGATATCTCGGCTTCGGGGACAGTTGTGCTTTGAAAGTCAGAAGTGGGGACCCGGTGCTGCTTTCCATCCTCAAGGACAAAGTTGCCGACGTGAAAATTACCCCTCCGAAGCAATGGAAACGAGGAGAAAGCCGTAAGGTGACGGTCAGTGTCGAGGGAGCTTCCGGAAATCACGTCCTGCGGATCGAGGTCCGTCGTCCCGACGGCTCGTTGCCCCTGAATTATACATGGAACATCTACGCACCTGCGAAAGGAATTACTTTCGATTTTCAGTTCGCCCACAATGACGTTCCCGGGAAGTGGCAGTTCAAGGTGCGGGATATTGACTCCGGCATTACCCGCAGTGCGATTGTGGAACTGAAATGATGGCAGAATGTTTCCATCTGCGATCATGAAATAAATTGACGGTATATTGGGTTCAAAGTCAAGGACATTGCGAAAGGAAAAAACAAAAATGCGGCGTTTGAAGGTCAAACGGAATGACATGATTTCTTTCACGTTGATTGAGCTACTGGTGGTCATCGCCATCATCGCTATTTTGGCATCTCTGCTTCTGCCTGCCCTGCAGCAGGCCAGACGGAGGGGAAAATTCATTGTTTGTATCAATAATTTCGCCACTCTCGGTAAGGCTTATGCGTTCTACTCTGACGATAACCGGGGGCTCATCATGCCTGACTACAACGGCCATAAAGTCGGCGGAAAAAGATATGCGAATCGTTATTGGGCGTATGAGAGGTTGACTCCGACCACCGAAATGGCCGGGATGCTGGCCCCTTATCTCGGGACGATTCAACAAAGCGTTATCGGCGGGTGGTACAAATGGGCCACAGACCGTGTCAAGAGTCGCTTTCTTTGTCCGGAACGGGAACTGAGTGAGAGGTCCTGGGGCGGCAACACGAATGTATTTTTCATCGGGCTGAATAACACACACTCCGACATCAAAAAGACTGTTGCCTCATTGCACAGACCTTCTCGTCACGCCGCACTCCTTGAGGGGAGCGGAATAACTTCATTGCCTTATGCTGACGATATTGCGACGAAGATTTTCTTCCCCCATCCTTCCTCGGTATGCAACGTGCTGACAGCGGGAGGGAATGTGATGAGTCTGCCTCGCGGCAAATTTCCCAGCAACAAAACCTGTACCTTTTGGAGTCCCACCTCAACATACGATAAGTGGTGAGAAAGAGAAGTTTGAATCCGGGAACTGTTTTTTTACTCCCGGCTGTGTATTATAGCTGTTGCAGGGCTCTTTTAAGGTCAGGCCTCCGTTTCGCATCTGAAAATGCACCGTTTTCGGTTTGTTCGGAAATCTCCGGCCTATGGTTTCGCCTCAGAATCGTTCTCTGTGGATATTTGAGAGCGTTTCAGAGACGTTTTTTGAACAACCGGGGGTAGTCAGCATATTCCGTTAGTGCGAAATTTGCTGAGGTGCTGAGAGTCGGAGGTCCGGAAGTCGTAACCTCCACTACTTTTTTCGTTCTCTGCGGTCCGGTCCTTTATGGCCGGACTTTTTTATTCCCGCATCATTTTGAGCTGAACTACAAGGGGTTACGCAAGTATACCCCGCCCGGCGGAGAACGGAGAGAAACCGCCTTTTTCCCGTCTCCGGCGTGTGTTTCGCATAGATTCTCCGGAAATTCTCTGTTTGCTTAGGTCCGAGGTCCTTTATGATGAGAATTTTTGTTAAGCGTTAGAGATGAATAAGTTGCGAAAACACACGGCAATTTTGGCCGAAATTCTCTGTTTTTCCGGTCCCCTGACTGTGCGGTCCTATTGTTTCGAGTCTCCAGGTCCTATGCAAAAAAGTTCTCTGTTTTGGAAAATCACCCTCAAAAAACGAAAAACCTTAGGTCGCTTTTTTTCGTCACAACCGTTGAATGGTTCCAAAAAACGGCCTTCGAAAAATGTCTCTGCAAATGGTGTCCATATAAGCCTAATCGGAAACGCCGGTCCTATGCACATAATTCCCTGTCTTTCAAGGTTTTTTTATGCTTTATGACTGTCGCGACGGCTGGTCCGAGAGCAAAACGGCGACCGGAATTCGGCCGCCGATGGCGATAGGCCGACGTTTCGAGAAAAGCAACTGCCCCTTTCTTGACCGCCACCTCTGAATGAGGAAGGGGAGCGTGGCGACAAAAAGGACGTACAGCGAGAACGGCGTGGAAGATGGAGACGGGCAGGAATTCCGAAAACAACAGCCCCATCAGGGCTTGCATTTTCGGGAAAGCGTAGTATATTAAATGAAATAAAAAAACAGAACAGCTTAAGCTATGAGCTTAAAACAGGATCCGATATGCAGAGGATGGAAAAGCTTCTTCGCGGCGCACTTACCGTAGAAAAAACTGCGGACGGCATCATTCCGCGCAGATTTACCGATGATGTTGCCTGGCGGGGTGTGCTCAATCCCCATTCCGCCGGGATCCGGCTGGAAGCCGTGACGGATGCGACTGAGATCAAAATGTCCGTTCGTCTGGGACGTTCGCAGCATCCTCTCGCCAGAGGCACTTTCGATCTGTTCGTCGACGGCCGTTTTTTCCGCGCCTTCACTCCGGAAGAACCCTATACAGCGGGGCAGTTTTTTCATTTCGAGACCGATCTTCCGCCGGCTGAAGCGAAAAAACTTGTGCTCTACTTTCCCACCTACAGGGAAACCGAAATCCTCGATCTGGCCGCCAATGACGAATTGCGGAAGATGCCGGAGTATGAAGGCAAAATACTTTTTCTCGGCGATTCGATCACTCACGGGTACGGCGCGACTCCGGGATTCAATTATGCGGCCCAGTATGCCAGAAAATTGCGGAAGGACTTCGTGAACCTCGCGATCGGCGGCGCTTGTTTTCCCGATATTCTGCCTCCGGGACTGCTGCGCCTCGGCTGTGATGAGCTGATCGTGGCATACGGGACCAACGATGCAAAAGGAAAAGATCCCTTGACGGATACGGAACGGCGTCTTCGCAATCTCCTGAATTTCGCCATGCGGAATCCCTGGAAGATCACGGTGCTGAGTCCTGTCTTCGATCGTTCAGCGACGACGGAAATCGTCAAAATCCGTTTGGGAATAACCGGCGTCATAAAAAAAGTGACTTCGGAATTTCCCTCAGTCAGATTTGTGGACGGCTGCGACGCCTTTGCCGACATACCGGTCTTTTTCGTCGACGGGACTCATCCGAGCCCTGAGGGCATGACCCGTATCGCGGAGCTTCTGTCGTTTTCCTGAGAAGGCGGATCTCGCATCAGTCGGCAGATCTCTGAGGGGGCGTACCGGGAGAGCGGGAGGGGATCCTTCGCAGGCAGGAGAAGGAGGATGTTTTTCCCCGGAGGCGAGTCGAAAAAGGGAATTTGACTTTTTGAGAAATCGTGGTATATTACTCTCAGCGGACTGAATCCGTGGAAAGGAGAAATGAAAATGTTCGAGTTCAAAAAAATTGCCGCTGCCAGCCTGATCGCTGCGACTGCCGCTGTGCCCTGTTTCGGCTGGGATTTCTTCTGGCCTGACGAGAGCTTCTTCAGCGACTGCCGCCGGGTGATGCCTCCGCCTCCCTGCGGAATGACGCGCTACGCCTACTCCGAGGAAACCGTGACGGAAAACAATGAGGGTTTCTCCATCCGCCTCGTGACTCCCGGCGTGCCCAAAGAAGACTACTCCATCAGCGTCAAGAACGGCGTCCTCCGCATCAGCATCTGCAAAAAGGAATGTCAGGCAAAGAAAGCCGACAAGCAGGCCGACAAGAAGTGCGGGAAGAAATGCCCCAAAGCGGCTCCGGGATTTTTCCGGGCGTACAAGCTGCCTCCCAATGTCGATCAGGCAAAGATCAAGGCCGCCTATCGGGACGGCGTGATGCAAATTTCCATCCCCAAGGTGAAAGAGCCCGACAAGCCGGAAATCAAGATCGCCATCGAATAGAGAACGAACCACCGGAGGGGGGCGGATCCCGCCCCCTCTTTTTTATTTTACGAGACTTTCTCCGAAGCCTGCCACATTGAATTCCACAAGCAGCCCTTGTGGTTAGCCTATCATTTGATGAAACCCGCGAAAAACTCAACCTGTGTTAAGCGAAGAATTTGTTTCCGAACTGGAGCAGCGGGGGATCCGGATCAGCATGGATGGTCGCGGGCGATGCCGTGACAACGCCAAAATGGAGCGTTTCTGGTGGGCTCTGAAGTACGAGGACCTCAAAATCAAGGAATACGTCAGTTTGCCGCAACTGCGTTTCGGAGTCCA
>JAFSYV010000002.1 GCA_017443585.1 Lentisphaeria bacterium
GCCCTGCGGTTTGGGGTATTCCACGTGGACGAAGGTCTTGTCCGTGATCTCGAATTCGAGGAAGAGAGCCTTGGTGTTCCAGCCGGCCCGGAACACTCCCTCTGTCAGGGGGGCACCCAGTTTGGCCGGGATCCTGATGGCCTTGAGCTTGCCGAAGTCAAGTGTCTTCAACGTGGCATTCTCGGGGATCCTGTGAACGACGGCGCCGTAAATATCGGATGCGTAATGATAGGTGTTGCCGCCTCCGGAAATGGAGAAATCGAGCTTCTGCGAGGTAAGTCGGTCATCGGAAAGCTCCTTTTTCAGAGGAAGCGTCCGTTCCGCTTTGCCGCTGGCGGCTATTTCCAGAGCAATTCCGTTGATCGTGCCGGCAAAAGGCTTGGAAATGTAATTTTCGATCTTTACGACGGCACTCTTCGCCGACGCAATGAACACATCCGCGCCGAGGGGTGAAATCCCCTCTCCGGAAATGACCGCCGTGTTTTTCAGCGCCTTGAGCATCTGAGGCAGAGTTCCCGCTTTGCCCCGGAGGAAAAGCGGAAAACCGGAAACGGGGAAACGGAATTTCCCTTTGGTAAAATTCCGGGGACTGTTCATCAGGTCGAGAACACTTTCCAGAGAATCGCCGAAGTCCGCCTCGACCACGGGAGCGTCGATCCGCCCGTCGTCCACGCCGGGCAGATGACACCAGACCGCGGCCACGGGACGGTCGAGTTCATCGGCGAAGACGTAGCTCCGGGTGAAGGGGGCAAAACGGATGTCCTCCACGAATCTCGCATTGCCGAGGATATTGCTCAACGTATTGGGGATCAGCTGCGCGGCGTATGGGGTGAGCATGACGTCCAGGGAGAAATTGTTCCGCATGTTCCCCATGGTCGCCGTCAGAATACGGTCCTGATGCCGCAGCGCCACAAGGAACGACCGCGCGTAAAAGGACGCCGACAGCATTTCGGTCCGTCCCATGTCGTAGCTCAGGGAACTGCCCGGCCAGGAGTTCGGCGGGTTGAGCCAGTTGGCGAAATCGGTTCCCCAGGAGGGAACGGTGTATGGCCCCCAGTGCATCATCTCGGGCCAGCAGACGGGGGTCCTGTCATAGCCGTGTTTCTTCATCACTTCGAAAAGTTTGGCCGTATCGCTCTCGAGGTCCGGAGACTCCGGACTGTAACGGTAGGGATGGATGGAAATGACATCGTACTTCGCCCCCAGCCTGTTGCTGTGATAGAGGAAACGGTCCACCTCGGCGATGCCGCCGTCGGGCCTCATGTTGCAGGGGTCCTCCTGAGTCACCTTTGCCTCGGGGTTCCCTTCGCGGATCCCCTCGGAAAAGGCCTTCATGATCCGCGCATAAGTATAGGCATACCGATCCTCCGTCCCTTCTTTCGTCCACCATTCAGAGGGGAAACAGGCGGAAACTTCTCCGCCGAAGGTCCACATCCCCACGTGAGGATACTTCTTCGCAAGGGTTTTCGCCGCGTTCTTCAGTTTGGCCAGCCATTCGGGCGTGACTGTGCCGCTGCTGTCCAGTTTGTAGTCCCTGACCATAAGCCGGGGATCGTCCACGCCCACGCTGGCCCGGTGAGGCGCGTCGATCATGCCGAAACCGATCCGCTTTTCCTTCTTGTCCC
>JAFSYV010000043.1 GCA_017443585.1 Lentisphaeria bacterium
CGCGGGCAAGGCCTGGGGCGTCCCCGTCTGGCAGCTCCTGGGGGGCAAATTCCGCGACAAAATCCGCTGTTACTGCGACCCCGACTCCGAGGGAAGCGGCCGGGATATGGGCCGCGCCCTCAAAGAACGGATGAAACGGGGATTCACCTTCCTCAAAATGGACCTCGGCATCGAACTTTTGATGAACGTTCCGGGGGCCCTCTGCGCCCCCCTGGGGTTCCTCGACACCATGAAGGAGTACAAGCAGGTCTTCAAGACGCCCCACGGCTCCATCAATCCGTCCGCCATGCGGGGGGCGGCCTACGATCTCTTCAACACGGCTCACCCCTTCACGGGGATCCACCTGACGGAAACGGGGCTGGACTTCCTCGAAAACTACATGGCCGAAGTCCGGGCCGAGGTGGGATATGAAGTCCCCATCGCCATCGACCATCTGGGGCACATCCCCCTCGAGGACTGCATCAAACTGGCCCGCCGGTTGGAAAAATTCAATCTGTCGTGGATGGAGGACGCCGTGCCGTGGCAGATGACGGACCAGTGGGTGCGGCTGCACGAAGCGACCACCGTTCCCCTCGGGACCGGCGAGGACATGTACCTGAAAGAGTCCTTCAGGCCCCTCTTCGAATCCGGAGCGCTGGCGGTGGTCCACCCCGACGTCCTCACGGCAGGAGGCATCCTCGAAACCAAAAAAATCGGCGACATGGCCGAGGAGTACGGCGTGCAGATGAATCTCCACATGGCGGAAAGTCCCGTGGGGTGCCTCGCGGCGGTCCACGTCGCGGCGGCCACGCGGAACTTCATGAGTCTGGAGCTCCACTCGGTGGACGTCCCCTGGTGGGGCGAACTGGTCACCCCCGCCCTCAAGTACGACGGGGGCTTCATCGACGTCCCGAACGCCCCCGGCCTCGGCATCGAAGCGCTCAACGAAGAGCTCATCAAAGAGAAACTCCACCCCGATTTCCCCGAAGCCTGGGCCCCCACCGACGAGTGGGACAGGGAGTGGTCCAACGACCGCCAGTGGTCGTGACTCATCGCACACAGACGACCGTTTCATTGATAACACATCGAAAAAGGAGAGAAAAAAACATGCCCTCACTCAAAGACATGCGCGGCAAGGCCAAAGAGGCCGGACTCATGAAACTCGACAAACTCATCGAGATCCGTCAGCGGATCCCCGACTGCGCCTTCCCCATCCCGTTGACGGAGCTCTGCGAACGCTACGAGAAACTTTACACCGGATGCATCAACGACGTGCTGCGGGAGTTCACGCTCCTCAACCAGAATCTGCCCAGCGACATCATGCCGCTCCGGGACGAGATGACCGTCTGCGGCGAAGCCTTCACCGTCAAGAGCGCCCCCAACGTGATGATCGAGGGCGAAATGACCTTCCGCGCCCAGATGCTGGACGACTTCAAGCCCGAAGGGGTGGTGGTGTGGGACACTTCGGACGACACCGAGGCGAGCCTCTGGGGCGGCGTCATGACCGCCACCGCCAAGGCCAGGGGCATCCGCGGCGCGGTCATCGCCGGGGGCATCCGGGACACCAAGCAGATCCTCGAACAGGATTTCCCCATCTTCTACAAGTACCGCACCAGCAACGGCTCCCTCGGACGGTGCATGATCACCCACTATCAGGTGCCGATCCGCGTCGGGAAAGTGACCGTGCGGCCCGGCGACATCATCTTCGGCGACATCGACGGTGTGCTGTGCATCCCGCGGGAGATCGCCTACGAGGTGCTGCTCCGCGCCGAGGGCATCGGCCGGAACGAGGTGGATATCTTCAGCTGGGTGCGGCAGGGGGACACCATCTCCGAAATCATCGACAAGGGCGGCTATTTCTGAGGGAGGAAACGTCATGGACATGACCAAATACAACGGGGCGATGGCTCGGGCCTATTGGGAAAAGTGGAACGACGCCGTGCAGGAGCAGATCGACCGGGACATCGAAGCCAACCGCAAGGCCGACGGCCGATTCGCGCCGGAAGGGCTCCCCGCCGGGGCGGAGGTCAAGGTAGAACAGATCAAAAGCGAGTTCATCTTCGGCGCCCACATCTTCAACTTCGACCAGCTGGGCAGCGATGAACGGAACGCAAGATACCGGGCCCTTTACGGTCACGACGGGCTGTTCAACTCCGCCACCATCGCCTTCTACTGGCGGCAGCTGGAACTGGAGAAGGGAAACCCTCGCTTCCAAGCGGAGTACCGGGACACGGCGGAGTTCTGGAACAACTGCGCCGATCCGAAACATCAGCCCCACTGGCGGCGGCCCGCGACGGATCCCGTCGTGGAGTTCTGCGAAAGCAAGGGGATCCGGCTCCACGGCCATCCTCTCGTCTGGGGCAGCTGCACCTGGCAGGTCCCCGAATGGCTCTTTCATGAAGTGCCCGCCGACGCCCTCGCCAAAGTCGATCTTACTCTGAACGAACTGGGCCGCCGCCCGGGGGGTGTTCTGGCGGGAGTTTTCGGGGAGTTTTCCGCGGAAGAGTTCGCCGACCGCTATCCCGAGTACGCGGCAAAACTCAATGTCCTCATCGCCAAACGGATCATGGAGATCGCCTGCCGCTACGGCAAGCGCGTCCACAGCTGGGACGTGGTCAACGAAAGCGCCGGAGACTACGGCCGAGGGAACATGGTCCCCGGCTCCCGGCTCTGCAAAAGCGTGTACGGCCCCATGCCCGGGGACTACACCTATCGCGCCTTCAAGATCGCCGAGAGCGTGTTCCCCGTCGGGACGAAGCTCAACATCAACGACTACAACATGACGGAAGCCTACCGCGATCAGGTCCTCGATCTGAAAAAGCGCGGGTGCAAGATCGACATCATGGGGGCCCAGATGCACCTCTTCGATCCCCGGAGCTGTCTGGACATCGCCGCAGGCACGACCGATGCGCAGTCGCCGCAGGCGGTTTACGAAACCTTCGCCCGGCTGGGGAAAGCCGGTCTTCCTATCCACCTTTCCGAAATCACCATCACCGCCCCCAACAACGACGAGCGGGGACAGGCCATCCAGGCGGTCATCGCCCGCAACCTCTACCGGCTGTGGTTCAGCCTCGAGCCCATGATGGGGATCACCTGGTGGAACGTGGTGGACGACTGCGGCGCCCCCGGCGAGCCTTCCGTTTCGGGGCTTTTCTCCCGGAACATGGAGCCCAAGCCCGCCTACTTCGCGCTGGACGACCTTATCAACCGCGAATGGAAGACCCGCACGAAAGTCAAGGCCGACGAAAAGGGAAGTGTTTCGTTCCGGGGCTTCCGGGGGACCTACCGCCTGACGTGGCGGGGGAACGAGGGCGCGGAACACTCAGCGCTCGTGACCTTGTCCTGAAAAAGGGAGCGGAGGAAAGAATGGAATCGAACGGTTTGAGCGGCAGGACCGCACTGGTGACGGGCTCCAGCCGGGGCATCGGCAAAGCGGCGGCGCTTCAGCTCGCCCGGGCGGGAGCGACAGTATTGTTCCACGGCAGCGCTCCCGGAGCGAAACTCGACGCCGCCGTCGCCGAAGCAGGGGGCAAGGCTCTCGCGGTGACGGCGGACTTCTGCGACCTGCAGGCGGTGGAAGCCCTCGCGCAGGAGCTTATCGGCAAGGCCCTCGTGCCCGAGATACTCGTTCTGAACGCTTCGGTGCAGAGCTACACCGGGCTGGGGAACTTCGACGCGGCGGAGTATTTGCGGATGTTCAACGCCAATGTGGAAAGTTCCTGCATCCTGCTCCACCTTCTCCTGCCCGAAATGCGCAAAAAGCAGTGGGGGCGGGTCATCTTCACGGGGAGCGTCAACGGGGTCAAGCCCGCCTCGCGCCTGGCCCTCTACGGCTCCACCAAGGCGGCTCTCATGAACCTCGCCCGGACGGCGGCGCTGGAAAACGCCCCCTTCAACATCACGGTCAACACCATCCTTCCGGGCGTCATCGAAACGGATCGGAACGCGAAAGCCCTGAGCGATCCCGAATTCGCGGCGCAGCTGAGGGAAAAGATCCCCATGCACCGCTTCGGCACGGCGGAGGAGTGCGCCGACCTCATCACCTTTCTCGCTTCGGACCGGGCCTCGTACATCACCGGCGCGGAGATCCCCGTCGCCGGGGGACTGCAATTGTAACTTTCGGGAAAACATGAAGCACAAACTCATTCTCATCGGATGCGGCGGCATGGCCAAGACCCACGCGGCCCGCATGGAAACGCTGGAAGACCGGGTGGAGGTCGCCGCGACGGTGGACATCGACCTCAAGAAGGCGCAGGCGGTCTCCGATCTGCTGCCCAATCATCCCCCCGTCTTCACCGACTACCACGACGCGCTGGAGCTGGGGGACGTGGTCCTGCAGGTCCTCCCCCACCACCTGCATGCCTCCTGCACCATCGACTGCCTCGACGCGGGGAAGCACGTCCTCGCGGAAAAGCCCCTCGCCAATTCGAAGGAAGAGTGCCTCGCCATGATGGAGGCCGCGAAACGCAATAAAAAGGTGCTGATGACGGCCTACTGCATGAGGTTCCACCCCATCCTGCGGGAAATGCGGCGGCTCATCCGGGAAAAGGTCTACGGCGAATGTTTTCAGCTTTCCATCTGGACCGAACAGCTGACGATCCGGGAGGACGCCGCCTGGCTCCACGACCGGAAACTCCTGGGCGGCGGCCAGCTCTTCAGCCACGGCTGCCACTACATCGACCTGATGCTCTGGATGCTGGGCAAGCCCGTCAAGGGGACCCACTGCGGGAGCAACAAGTGCACCCCGTGGATGGACCGGGAGGGGACCAGCAACGTCTGTCTGGAATTCGCCAGCGGGGCCATGGGCTATCACTTCGGCACCTGGGGCGCCCGGGGCACCCGCATGGGCTACAGTTTCCAAGCCCACTGCGAAAAGGGGCTGCTCGACTTCAAGCTGAGCGAGAACAAGCTCATCCTCAGGGGCAAGATCGCCGAACACGTCCCGGGAGTCCCGGAAGACTGCAAGGAATACGTGCTCATGGACATGACGAATGCCCCCGCCAAGCACACGGTGGAGGAAATGCGCCACTTTCTCGACTGCGTGGACACGAGGGCCACTCCGGAAACCTCTCCGGAACAGAGCCTCGCCGGGCTCGAAGTCATCTGGGAACTCTACAAGGCCGAAGACGAGAACCGTCTCGCCGACTTCCGCAACATCTCAATGCCCTTCTGAACCCGGTCTGCTGCCAGCGGCCTTCGCGCCAGACGAAGGTCCTGCCGTCCTGCAAGGTAAAACGGAGTGCCTTCAGCTCATAGCTGGCAACCGGCTCAAGACGGCCGTTCAGCTGGATGTAACTTTTTTTCTTATCGTATGCGGCAATGAAATCGGCAAGAAAATCTTTGTTGAAATCGATAGCCATCGCGTTATTGTAATTCAATACGAAATAACCTTCCGTCACGCCCCAGAAAAAATCGCTTCCGGCGGCGGCAGCACCCACCGCTATGATGTTATCGTTCCGGACGGTGACCAATACGCCATTGCTCCGCCAGCGGCAAAGAAAGTCATTGCCATCGCCCTCGACCACGAACCCCCTCTCTTCCGCGGACCGGGGACCGATGCAGCTCTTGTAAACAATATAGATGTTTCCCGGCAGCAGCAACAGCAGCAGGAGCACGACGAGATACGCAAATTTTTTTCCGGACATGGACCTACTCCTTATGGCGACAGACCTTCCCCGCGCAGTTTGCGGACAAGAGTGCAGCGGATGTTTTCGGGGCACACACCTGCGATTTCCCTTTCACTTGGCTGCGGGCAGCTTGGCCGGTCGGTCATGCCCGGTCTGCTGCCAG
>JAFSYV010000044.1 GCA_017443585.1 Lentisphaeria bacterium
ATGCCTTTTTTATGCAGGACTTCCAGCGCGGCGATCAGTTCGTTCGCCATTGTCCGGATCTCCGCAACGGAAAGTTTTCCTCCGGCTTTCAAAATATTGGCAAGTGTTTTGGGCGTGTAATCCGCATCGCCGAGGGGATCGGCCGCATCCATCGTGTAGTAGAAAAAACCATCCCCCGCGCCAACGTGATAGATCTGCAAAAGATTTGTCCGGCGGCAGATCTGCTGATACTGGCGCAGTCCCTTGAGTTCCCGCTCGAAATTTCTCCCCGCCGTGGCAACGGCCTTGAGCGCGACCTTTTGCCCCGTGATGATGTTTTCCGCCAGAAAAACGACCCCGTACGCCCCTTGACCGCATCGGGCAAGGAGCATATAGTCGCCGATTTTGTTTCCGACATCAAATTTCAAGATGAAGGTCTCCGTCGTTCCGGTTGTGCCTGGCTACGATTTCCCGCAACATCCGGACACATCGGTTTTTCGCCGCATAGATCTGACTCGGGGTCACTTCGAGTATCCCGGCGACTTTTCCGACATCACGGTTCTGCAGGCCGTAAAGCTCGAACGCCATGAAAGTCTTCTCGTCCACCCGCTGACGCAATTCGTCCTTGGCTTCGGAGAAAACGGCCTTGCGCCACTCTTCCATGAAAAGGTCATTGAACGGATCGGGTTCGTGCGGCAGTTCGACGGGCGGATCGTTCCATTTTGCGTTGCGCCGGATCATATCTACCGCCTGATTGTGGACGATACGGGAAAAATAGGTGCGGAACTTGACCTCGCCTTGCCGGTAGACGAAGGTTTTTGCATTGGCAAAGAATTTCAGCATCACCTGCTGAACAAGATCATCGCACTCCGCATCGTTGAAATGAAATCCGCTTCCTGCGGCCCGGATCACCGGAGCATAGCGGAAATAAAATTCGTTCCACGAAATTTCATCGCCGTTCTGGACCCGTTCCAATAAGGAGGACTGTGTGGTAGGGTAATTCATGATACTGTACCGTTGCCCGAAAACTGTCCGTAATATTCCACCCGGCTCGGCAGTTCCTCCAAAGCCTCGGACAAAACCGCTTTCCGCCACTCGGCCATGAATGCGCCGTCGAAAGTCGTCTCCCCGGTACCGGCCTCGGCGAACCGTTCCTCCGCCTGCTTCCGCGCCGCGTTGGAACGGATGAAGTCGATCGCCTCGCTCCGGACGATCCGCCTGCAGCGGTCGTAAAATCCGGTCCGGGAGACCTCATCGCCGTGCCGGACACGTTCCGGCAGAGATTTATGGGGCGACGGCCGGTTCATGATCCCGTACGCATCCGGTGAAATCCCGCACGTCCAAAGGTGCGTCCGCACCGCATCGCACGGCGCCTTTCCACGCCCGGAGTCACTTCCCGGCGGGGGGCGCGGACTTTTTGGCCGGCGGCGTCGTCTTCGGGGCGGGCTTCTTGATCCGGATCCCGATGTCCTTCAATTCGAGGGTCTTGAGCATTTCAGGCGTCCGGTCGGGCATGTTCGTCAACCGGCCCGCCTGCCGCTCCACCGCCTTCTCGAAAAGGTTCCGCACGTACCGGCCGTTGCCGAAGTTCTTGTCCTTGTTTTTGGTCAAATAGGCCATGGAGGCGTTGAGATACCGGTTCATTTCGGCCGAGAGCACGTAGTGGTTCCGCCTGGCGAACATCCGGAACATGTCGGCCAGTTCGGAGGCGGTGTAGTCGGGGAAGTGGATGTACCGGGTGAAACGGGAACTCAGCCCCGGATTCGCGTCGATGAAACGTTTCATCTCGCCCGAGTAGCCCGCCACGATGACGATGAGCCGGTCCCGGTCGTCCTCCATGCGCTTGAGCAGCGTGGCGATGGCCTCCTGTCCGTAGTCGTTCTGGCCGCCGGAAACAAGCGTATAGGCTTCGTCGATGAAGAGCACCCCGCCCAGGGCGCTGTCGATGATCTCGTTGGTCTTGGAAGCGGTCTGGCCCACATATTTGGCCACCAGTCCGGAGCGGTCCGTTTCCACCAGATGGCCCTTTTCAAGGATCCCGAGGGCCTTGAACACCTTGGCCATGATCCGGGCGACGGTGGTCTTGCCGGTGCCGGGATTGCCGGTGAAGACGCAATGGTAGCTGATCTTGGCGTTCTTCATGCCCGCCTTCTCACGCTCCTTCGCGATCTGGCAGAACTCGGCCATCTTCTTCACCTCCTCCTTGACGGACTTCATGCCGATGAGCTGGTCCAGCTCGGCCAGAACTTCCTGCAAGGTGGGCTCCTTCTCGTCCTGGATGCCCTTCTTCACCTCCACGTCGGCTAAAGTCAGCGTCATGAGCTGCTCCTTGGTGGGGTTCTTGAGGGAGGCCAGACGCATGGCCTGCCGTTCCACCGAGGTTTCGAAGAGATTCCGCACGAAACGGCCGTTGCCGAAGGTCGGGTCGGGGTGACGGGTCACCTTCTTCATCAGCTTGACCAGCCCTTCCTCCAGGTCGGGCGCGAGGGTGAACTGATTCTTTTTCGCCCGCATCCTGAACATGGCCGCCAGTTCCTCCGCCGAGTAGTCGGGGAAGTTGATGTAGCGGTTGAAGCGGGACCGCATGCCGCTGTTGGCGTCGAGGAAGGCCCGCATTTCCTTGGAGTAGCCCGCCACCACGACCACCAGCTTGTCCCGGTCGTCCTCCATGCGCTTGAGGAGCGTGGCGATGGCTTCCTGCCCGTAGTCGGACTTGCCGCCCCCGGCCAGCGCGTAGGCTTCGTCGATGAAAAGAACGCCGTCAAGTGCGGAGTCGATGAGCTTGTTGGTTTTGAGGGCGGTCTGGCCCACGTAGCTCCCCACCAGTCCAGAGCGGTCGGTTTCGATCAGATGGCCCGATTTGAGGATACCCAGTTCCCGGTAGATGTCTCCCAAAATCCGGGCGACGGTGGTCTTGCCGGTGCCGGGATTCCCGGTGAAGACGCAGTGGTAGGAGATGGAGGGCACCTTGAGCCCCTGCTTCTTGCGGGCCTGCACGATCTTGGTGTAGTCCACGAGTTTGTGGATCTCGGCTTTGACCTCCTTCAAACCGATCATGCCGTCCAGTTCGGCCAAAGCCTGTTCGAGGGTCCGTTTGGGCTTCTGGGCGGGCTTCTGCGGCACGTTGGAGCCGACGGCGGAAGCCCCGTCTTTCTTCCCGGCGTCGGCCTTCTTCCCGGCCTTGCTTTTCTTCTTCGCGGCGACATCCCCCCTCATTTCGGCTTTCGATTTGGGGTTGTCCACCTTTATGGGCGCCACGAAGCCCAGCAGAATGGCGAGGATCCAGGAGCCGCCCCAAGCGAACCATTTATAGTCTTCGAACCTTTTGACCGCGAGGGAAACGATCGAACACACCAGTCCGAAGAGGAAGGCGTATCCGAGGGCGCTGCCCGCCGTCTTTTCCGGCAGAACGAGAAAGATGATGATCGACATGACAAAGAAAAGACCGCATCCGATCCCGGCGTTTTTCATAAAAGGGTTCTCCTGTTCAAGAGTGTTGAATTACGACGCTTGCGGAAGATAATATAGCACCGTTTGACCGAAATGCAAGGAAGAGAAAACACTCCTCAAGAGGATTTTACCTTCCCCCGCTTGAAATCGGCCCGGGCCGTATGTGCGAAAGAGCCGCGCAAAAAGCAAAAAAACTCCCGGTGACGATCTCACCGGGAGGAAAGTGAAAAAAGCTTATTCCGGACGTTCCTTCTTGCCGAGGAGGATGTCGTCCAGATCGTGCCAGTGGCGGAACATGAGGTGCTGTTTCTGCCGCAGCTGGTCCGCCAGGTCGGGCCCGAACTGAAAGGTGTGCTCCGCCTCTTTCGTCGCGGCCAGATGGATGACGTTGCGGGGGCCCTTTTCCAGAATGTCGATCATTTCGGAGCAGTTGTCGATTTCCGCCCGCATGAGATTCTGGACGTAGCTCCGGTCGGCCGTCCCCGTTTCCCGGAGTTTGTCCCAGGCGGCGGCGAAGAGGAGCAGGTGACGGATGTTCTTCACCAGCACCCGCAGCGCCCGGGCGCGGAAGCCCTCGTCGCTTTCCGGCCCGAAAAGGGCGATGGCCCGGTCCAATTTCTCGATGACGGCGGCGCAGATGAAGGCCGACAGGGCGCCTTCTTCCGCCGTCCGCCCGAAGCGCTGCCAGCGGCCCCCGTGGAAGTCCAGAATGTCCCGGAAAGCCTTTTCCCCGCCTACGCTGAAGATGTAGTTGCGGTAATAGGCGGTCTCTTCCGAATCCATGGGAGGGATGCAGACCAGCAAGGGCCGCGTGAGCCACCGTTCGCTCATGCTGCCGTAGAAGAAGTTGCAGCTGAGCTGCTGGTACTGCCGCAGGGCCCGGCTCTGCAGGAAGAAGCCGTCGGTCAACCTTTCCGCGTCCCGACCGGGGCGGCACTTGGCCGCGGCGGCCTTGACCCGTGCGGTGATGTCGGTCATGCCCCGCGGCGCGTCGGCCAGCGCGGACTTTATCAATTCCGGGTAAATGCTCCCCGGAACCATCTGCAATTCGGGGGCTTCCACGTTGACGATCAGGTTGTCGAAATCTTTGGTGAGGGCGATCTCCTCCATCAGCGAAACGGGATCCTCGAAGCAGACGGGCTTGTCCAGGGGGCCACGGGCGGAAAAGACGGTCCCCCCGGGAGCGCCCGCCGCCTTGCGCACCGGGGAGCTGCGGCCCCACGGGGTCGAACGGTGCAAAATGGCCATGGGATCCGCATGACCGTGCTTCCTCATGGGCGCGGCGAGCACTTCGCAGAAGGTGGAGATGCGCTTTTCCATGGGGACGTTTCGGCAGAACTCCGGCCCGTTGCTCCCGGTGTAGAGTTCGCCCCAGCAGATGCCGGAGCCGGAGTCCCCCGTGAGCAGGTGGACGTATTCGATGCAGGGCGCGGCGTCGAAGACCCTTTCGGCGGATTCGGCGTAAAGGGCCCGGACCTCGGGCTGGTCCAGACAGGGCGAGAAGTAGGCGATCCGGCTCCGTCCGGCGTAGTCGCTGCGGGCCCCCCGCCAGTGGGGGTGGGCCTCGTAGACCGCTTCGGGCAGAAATTGAGGTTCCCCGCCGAAGAAGGCCCCCTTGAGTCCCAGCGCCTGCAGGACTTCGGCCCGCTCGTGCATGGATTCGAGGTTCCGTTTGGCCGTCTCCTCGGGCAGGTAAGGCCGGAGCGCTTCCGGCACGAAGAACTTGAAGAAGCCCGGAAAGGCCGCCGTGTATTCGGGATAGAAGTCGTACTCCCTGCACCAGACGCCGTTGTTGGTCAGCTGGTGGCGGCTGCGCTCCACCATGGAACAGCCCAGATCCACATGGGTGAAGCCCGCCTCGGCGGCAGTCTCGGCCACTCGTTTGAAAGTCTCGAGGGGCATGAGCCCGTTGTAGGAACTGCTCCCCGCAAAGAGGATGACCCGTTTGAAGTCCATTTTCATTTTTTCAGTCCTTTCCTTGGTTGCTGTCTTTTCAATTCAGTTATGTATCTGACCGTCGCGGCCAGTTGTCCCAGGCGGCGGGGTATCTCCCCGGGGGGTTGCGTGTTGATGAAGGAAGCCGAGCGGGTGATGAGGCTCCCCAGCTCTTCGGAGCAGATGTAGCAGTCCGGTCCCGGCGGGGCGATCCTGCCGAAGAGGGCCCGGTCGGCGGGACTTTCCATGTCCCGGGTCTTCAGGGCCGCGGAACGCAGAAAGGGGATGCCGTAGCCGTTCCGGCCCAGCTCCTCCTGAAGGGGAGCGGAAAGCCAGAATTTCAGCTGGGCCTTCATCTCCTCTTTCGAAAAGATCCCCTTTCTGAAGGCGATCCCGGCGGCGGCCTGATGGCTGTTCCGCCCCCCCAGGTCGGGCATACGGACCGCTCCGGGAACGAAGTCGATGCCGTGTTCCCGAAAGGCGCAGCTGCTCTGGCGGAATCCGACGAACATGGCAAGATTCCCCTGGGCAAAAGCGGCCTCGGGATCCGGGCAGAAGTCTTCGACCAGATCCAGTTCCCGGAGCAGAGAAACGTATTTCAGACAGGCTTTCACGGTGGCGGGCGAGTCGATGAGAACGGGATCGGGCAGAGAACCGTCGAAGAGGCCGCCCCC
>JAFSYV010000045.1 GCA_017443585.1 Lentisphaeria bacterium
CCCTTCAGCCGCAACGATCTGGCGCAGTTTCTGGAATCCCGGCTCATCCAGACCCGGAACCTCTTGTCCGGCAACCTGACCCGCCACCCCTGCTTCGAGGGCCTGGAGCCGGGCCGGGACTACCGCATCGCTTCGGAATTGACCAACACCGACCTCATCATGGAGCGGGCCCTCTGGATCGGGGTCTATCCCGGCATGAGCATGGAAAAACTCGAATACATGGCGGAATCCGTCATCGACTTCTGCCGCACGAAGAAACAATAAGGAGATTTTGCGATGGGAAAAACGATTCTGGTCACGGGCGGCAGCGGATTTCTGGGCTCCAAACTCTGCGAAGAGCTCCTCAAACGGGGCAACGACGTGGTGTGCGTGGACAACTTCTACACCGGGACCAAGCGCAACATCCGCCACCTGCTGAGCGATCACCGTTTCGAACTCATGCGCCACGACGTGAGTTTTCCCCTCTACGTCGAGGTGGACGAGATCTACAATCTGGCCTGTCCGGCCTCTCCCGTTCACTACCAGAAGGACCCCGTCCAGACGGTGAAGACCTGCGTCCACGGCGCCATCAACATGCTGGGGCTGGCCAAGCGCATCGGGGCGAAGATCCTGCAGGCCTCCACCTCCGAAGTCTACGGCGACCCGGCGGTCCATCCCCAGGTCGAGGAGTACTGGGGCAACGTGAACCCCATCGGGCTGCGCTCCTGCTACGACGAGGGCAAGCGCTGTGCGGAAACCCTCTTCAACAGCTACCGGATCCAGTGCGATCTGGACATCAAGATCGTGCGCATCTTCAACACCTACGGCCCCGGAATGCATCCCAACGACGGCCGGGTGGTGAGCAACTTCATCCTTCAGGCCCTGCAGGATCAGGACATCACCATCTACGGCGACGGCTCCCAGACCCGGAGCTTCTGCTACCGGGACGACCTCGTGGAGGCCATGATCCGGATGATGGCCACGCCCCACGAGGTCACGGGACCGGTGAACATCGGCAATCCGGGGGAATTCACCATATTGCAGCTGGCGGAGCTGGTCGTCGAGCTTACGGACTCCAAATCGAAGATCGTCCGCCGGGAGCTCCCCGCCGACGACCCGAAACAGCGGCGGCCCGATATTTCCAAGGCCGAAAAACTGCTGAACTGGCGGCCCGTCACCCCCCTGCGCGAAGGGCTGAAACTCACCATCGAGTACTTCGACCGGCTGCTCAAGGAGGATCCGGACTTCTGCCGCCCCTGATAAAGAAGAACGCTTCATCATGTACAACTGCATCATCTGCCGCTATCACGAGATCGCCACCAAGGGCAGCAACCGGGGCATGTTCGAAAGGTGTCTGGCGGAAAACGTCCGCCATCTGCTCAAAACTCTGCCCGACGCCAAGGTTTCCCGGGTCCGGGGACGGGTCCGGGTGGAGCTGGAGGGGAAACGGGTCTTCACCCCCGAGGAGCTCGAATTGGTGAAAACCCAGCTTTCCAAGTGCTTCGGGCTGGAAAGCTTTTCCCCCGCCGTCATCACGCCCGTCGACATGGAGCGGATCCGGCCCCCCGCCGTCGAGCTGGCCGCTTCCGCCCTCGCCGGGCGGCCCGGTAAGACCTCCTTCCGGGTGCGGGCCCGCCGGAGCAACAAGCGCGTCCCCTTGAGTTCCAAGGAGATCGAGATCGACCTCGTCACCGCCGTGGCGGAGCGGACCGGGGCGGAGAAATTCACCATCGATCTGAACCGCGCCGAGATCACCCTCGGATGCGAGGTGCGCGACGAGTTCGCCGTCATCTATATGGAAAACTTCCCCGCTCCGGGGGGGCTCCCCGTCGGGTGCAACCCGCGGGTCCTGACGCTGCTTTCGGGCGGGATCGACTCCCCCGTGGCCGCGTGGATGATCATGAAACGGGGATCGCCCTGCGATTTCCTCACCTTCCACAGCGCCCCCTACACGCCCCCCGAAACGCTGGAAAAGGTCCGGCGTCTGGCCTCGAAACTCAACGAATTCCAGCTTCACGGCGCCTTGTGCGCCGCCAATTTGAGCGAACTGCAGAAGGCCGTCCGGGACAACTGCAAGGAGCGCTACCGCACCGTTCTCTACCGGCGGGCCATGATGCGCATCGCCGCCATGACCGCCGAAAGACGGCGCTGTCACGCGCTGGTGACCGGAGAGTCCCTGGGGCAGGTGGCCAGTCAGACCGTCCCCAACATGTACGCCATCGGCAAGGCGGTGGACATGCTGATCCTGCGGCCTCTGGTGGGGTGCGACAAGCTGGAAACGATCCGTCTGGCCGAGGAGATCGGCACCTACGAGATCTCCAACGTCCAGGTCCCGGACAGCTGCACGGTCTTCGCCCCTTCCGCGCCCTGCACCACTTCGGAACCCGATCTGCTGGAACAGGAGGAGCGGAAAATCGACGGTTATTGGCAAATATTGGAAAAAATTGCCGCAAACGTGGAAGAATGGACTTGAAATTTGCGTCACAAAGGGTTATCTTTCCCCGTGACATTGTTTTTTGAAGAAACGAATTGATTTTGGAGGTCTCTTTTGGCTCGGGATACGGAATATATTTTGAAGCTGATCGAAGAGCACGGCATGGCCACGGCGCAGGACATCTTCGCCGCCCGTGAAGCAGCTCTCAACAGCGACGACATCGTCGACCCCGTCGACGTGCTGCTGAAACAGGGGAAGATCCAGGAAAACGAACTGCTTTCCATGCTCGCCCAGCAGTACGGCTGGGAGTTCGTGGACCTGAACGACTTCGATATCGACCCAAGCGTCATCGAATCGCTGAGCGTGGACATCGCCCAGCACTACGGCGTGTTCCCGGTGATGAAGCACGACGACGTGATCACCGTGGCCATGAGCGACCCCACCGACATGGAAAAGCTCGATACGCTGCGCTATCTGCTTGGGACCGACGTGGACGCGGTCATCGCCCCCGATGCCCAGATCCAGAAGATGATCGCCAAGTACTACCACGAGGAGGAAGAGGAAAGCGACGTGGACCAGCAGGACTTCGACGCTTCCGACCAGATCATCGAAAGTTCCAACGCGGCCGCCAATCCCGGCGTCCAGGAGGACGACGACACCCCCATCATCCGGCTGGTGACCAAGCTCATCGTGGACGCCTACAAGATGAAGGCGTCGGATATCCACCTGGAGCCCATGGAAAAACGCTACCGGGTCCGCTACCGCATCGACGGTGCGCTCCGCGAGGTGGACGGCCCCCCGAAATACCTTCAGCCCAACTTCACCAGCCGGGTCAAGATCCTTTCCGGTCTGGACATCACCGAGAAACGGATCCCCCAGGACGGACGTATCCGCATCACCGTGAACGGTCAGGACGTGGACTTGCGTGTGTCCAGCATCCCCACCAACTTCGGCGAAAGCGTGGTCATGCGTATCCTCGACAAGGCCAGTATCCAGCTGGATATCCCCAAGCTGGGATTCTACGCCGACGACCTGGACATGGTCACCCGCATCATCAACTACCCCGACGGCATCTTTCTGGTGACGGGCCCCACCGGGTCCGGCAAGACCACCTCGCTGTACGCCTTCCTCAACACCATCAACACCCCGGCCCGCAAGCTGATCACCGTGGAGGACCCCGTGGAATACCAGCTCCCCGGCATCAACCAGGTCCAGGTGGACCGGCACGTGGATATGACCTTCGCCGCCGCGCTCCGAAGCATGCTCCGTCAGGCGCCCAACATCATCATGGTCGGTGAGATCCGCGACGTCGAAACGGCCGAGATCGCCATCAACGCCTCCCTCACGGGCCACCTGGTGTTCAGTACGCTGCACACCAACGACGCCCCCGGCGCCATCACCCGTCTGGTGGATATGGGTGTGAAGCCCTTCCTCGTGGCCACTTCGCTCCGGGCGGTCATGGCCCAGCGCCTGCTGCGCCGGGTCTGTTCCGAATGCAAGGCCCCCTACACCCCCACCCCCTCGGAGTGCCGTCTGCTGGGACTGACGCCAGAATATCTGGCCAACCACCAGTTCTACAAGGGCAAGGGATGCCGCCGCTGCGGCGGCACGGGGTACAAGGGACGTATCGGCATCTACGAGATCTTCCTCATCACCGAGGATATCGCCAAGATGATCTTCAACAACGAAAACTCCTCCACGCTTCGGGATTTTGCCCGCCGCAACGGCATGAGGAGTCTCCGCGACGACGCCATGCGCAAGGTCGAAGCCGGGATCTCCACACTCGAAGAGGTGCTCTTCGTCACGCTGCGCGACGAGTAATCATGGGATGGAATGAACTATGACCGATATTGAAAACAGTGCACTGATCGATCTGCTGCTCAACGAATACGGCCCCAAGAACCCCAAGCTGAAGGAACAGCTGGACGCCGTGACCGAAGAGTGCGAGCGCTCCGGCAAGAGCGCCTATGAAGTCATCGCCAACTTCGGCCTCTTTTCGAAACAGGACATGCTGCAGGCCATGGCCGACAACCTGGGCTCCTACGTCTGGGATCCCAAGGCCGCCGGAGACGTGGACCGGGCCGCCATCGACGCCGTGGACAGCAATCTGGCCCGGACCCATCAGGTGATCCCGGTGAAGCTCGACGACACTTCCATCGAACTCGCCATGCGCCGCCCCCTGGACTACCAGACGGTGGAGGCGCTGCGCTTCATCCTGAACAAGGATATCATTCCCGTTCCCTGCGACCCGGACATCTTCGACGCCGAAATCGAACGCTACTACCCCGAAAAGGTGGACTCCGTGGCCGACATCGTGGCCGAGTTCAACATCAATCCCGAGGAGATCCAGGAGGACGCCGACGAGGAGGATCTGGCCAACGCCGCTCCCATCATCAAGTTCGTGGACGCCGTCATCAAGCAGGCGGTGCACGACAAGGCGTCGGACATCCACTTCGAGCCTTTCGAAAAGAACTTCCGGATCCGCTACCGGGTGGACGGTGCTCTTTACGAGATGCCTCCGCCGCCCCGGAGTCTGGCGGCCCCCGTCATCAGCCGCATCAAGATCATTTCCGGGCTGAACATTTCCGAACGCCGCCGCCCCCAGGACGGCCGTATCCAGATGAAGGTCAACGGCCGGCCCGTGGACCTGCGTGTCTCCTGTCTGCCCACCGCCTACGGCGAATCGGTGGTGCTCCGAGTCCTCGACCGTTCCGTGGTGAATCTGCAGCTGGACGCCCTCGGCATCGGCCAGGACGTGCTGGACAAGATCCGCGAGCTCATCCACCTGCCCAACGGCATCTTTCTGGTGACGGGACCCACCGGCTCCGGCAAGACCACCACCCTCTACTCCGCTCTGGGCGAGATCAACAACCCGGAAGACAAGCTCCTCACCGCCGAAGACCCCGTGGAATACGACATCGAGGGCATCATCCAGTGCCCCATCAACGATGCCGTGGGCATGACCTTCGAAAAAGCCCTGCGCGCCTTCCTGCGTCAGGACCCCGACCGGATCCTGGTGGGGGAGATCCGTGACTTCGTCACCGCCCAGATCGCCGTGGAAGCTTCGCTCACGGGCCACTTCGTCTTCAGTACGCTGCACACCAACGACGCCGCCAGCACCATCACCCGACTCACCGATATGGGGGTGGAGCCTTTCCTCATCGCCTCTTCGCTTACGGGGGTGCTGGGCCAGCGCCTGATCCGCCGGGTCTGCAAGAACTGCATGACCGAATACATCCCCACCGACGAAGACCTGGACCGGCTCAATCTGGAACGAGGTCAGGTCGAGGGCCGCACCTTCGTTTACGGAAAAGGATGCCACATCTGCAACAACACCGGCTACAAGGGCCGGAAAGCCCTCACCGAACTGCTGGTGGTCAACAACGAGCTGCGCGAAATGATCTCCAACGGAGCCCCCGCCAACGAGCTGGCCGACAAGGCCTGCGAATACGGCATGAGGCCCCTGCGCGAGGACGGACTTATGGCGATCTACAATCACGAAACGTCAGTCGACGAGGTGGTCCGTTACACGTGATGGTTCATTGAACTTCGAGTCAATTCACAGGAAAGGAGTTTGCTATGCCTCAATATGCATATGTCGCCATGGACAGCAAGGGCAAGGAGCAGAAAGGCAAGATCACTGCCGACAGCGAGACCGCTGCCGTTGCCGAGCTGAAGAAGAAAGGGATGTTCCCCACGTCGGTGAAAGCCGTCGTCGCCGCCAAGAAGGCCAAGAAATCCGGCGGCGGCGGGTTCAACATGGCCCTGGGCCCCATGGTCATCAAGCGCAAGGACCTTACCGTGCTGACCCGTCAGCTGGCGATCCTGCTCTCGGCGGGGCTGCCCCTCATCCGCTCCCTGCGGACTCTGGAAAAGCAGGCCTCCAATCCCGCCGTCCGGGTGGTGCTGGGCCGCACCGCCGAGACCGTGGAAGGGGGCGCCACCTTCGCCGAAGCCCTTTCCCAGAACCCCAAATCCTTCGACAAACTTTATCTGAACATGGTCCGCGCCGGTGAGGCGTCGGGTGCCATGGAGATCATTCTCGACCGTCTGGCCGGATTCATGGAAA
>JAFSYV010000046.1 GCA_017443585.1 Lentisphaeria bacterium
GGTTCAGGTTCCCAGGGGGGCGCTCTCCCCGTCTACGGCGGCATCATCGTGGACACCAAACGCATGAACAAATACTACGGCGTGGATAAGGAGTCGCTGACCGTGCGCTGCCAGACGGGCATCATCGCCAGGCATCTGGAGTGGAACTGCAACAAGGAAGGCTTTTCCACCATGCACCTGCCCGCCTCCATCTCCTGCGCCTCCATCGGGGGCTTTCTCGCCCACCGGGGGACGGGGGTCCTTTCCACCAAATACGGCAAGATCGAGGACATGGTCATGTCCATCGAGGTCGTGACCCCCACGGGGGAGATCATCCGGACTCTTCCCGTGCCCCGTCACGCCTCCGGGCCCGACCTCACCATGCTTTTCGTGGGCAGCGAGGGGACTCTGGGCATCATCACCGAAGTGACCCTCAAGGTCCATCCCCAGCCCGAGGCGCGGGAGTTCCGGGCGTACATCTTCAAGGATTTCCACACCGCCATGAGCGCCGGGGCCGAACTGATGCGGAGCCGCCTGCAGCCCTGCGCCATCCGCCTCTACGACGAGACAGAGACCAAGACCCATGTCCGCAAGGTCTTCGGCATGGAGCTGGAGCAGGGGGCCTATCTGGTCTTCGGCTTCGACGGACGCAAGGACATCGTGGCCTGCCAGATGCGGTACGCACGGGAGATCATGGAAGAGAAGTACCACGGGCAGGATCTGGGCAGCAAGGGGGGCGACCTCTGGTGGGAAAACAAGTACAAGTTCTTCTATCCGCCCTACATGTTCCACCTCCCCCAGGCCTTCGGGACTCTGGACACGGTGGCCACCTTCGCCAACATCGAAAAGGTTTACTACGCCATGAAGAAGGCGGTGAACGACAACTTCCCCGCGGCCCGCTTCATCGGGCACTTCTCCCACTGGTACGAGTGGGGCTGCATGCTCTACGCCCGCTTCATCTTCGAGGAAAAGGACGTGCCCGCGGATCCCCGCGAGGCGGCCGCCCTCTACAACCGGGTCTGGGATCTGGCCATCAAGGCCGCCATCGACAACGGCGGCGTCATCAACGAGCACCACGGCGTCGGATTGAAGCTGGGGCGGTTCATGAAGTACCTCTACGGCCCCGCCATGCCCGTGCTGGAAAAGATCAAGAAGGAACTGGACCCCAACAACATCATGAATCCCGGAAAAATGGGTCTTTGAGGAGTGTGCAAATGAATATCGATACCTTTCGCGATGCCGTCAACGCCTGCCGTTTCTGCTTCATGTGCCGTCACCTCTCGGCCGTGGGCAATGTGACCTTCACCGAGGCGGACACCCCCCGGGTGCGGGCCTCCATGATCTACGGGGCGACCCTCGCTCCGGAAAAGCTCTTCGACCCGGACCTCATCCGGACCGTCTACCGCGCGGACCTGAGCGGCTCCTGCCGCAGGAATTGCGTCAACTCCTTCGATGAAGTGGGGCTGTTGCTGGCCTGCCGGGCCGATCTGGTCGAGGCCGGGGCCGCGCCCGAAGCGGTCAAGGCCATCGCCGCCAACTTGAAGAAGGTGCCCGAGTGGCGCGTTTCCGGCACGGGCAGCGTCCTCTACGTGGCCGACAACTACTCCGTGGAGTCCGGCGCGGCGGCGGCCTTCGCCAAACTGGCGGGCCGGGTCAAGACCGCCCGCGGCGGCTCCTGCGGCAAGGGGCTCTGGGTCCTCGGATTCCGCAAGGAGGCCAAGGCCCTCGCCAAAAAGTTCGTCAAAGTGCTGGAAAGCGCCAAGGTCAGGACCGTGGTGGTCAGCCATCCGGGGATCTATGACTTTCTGGTCAACACGCTCCCCGAAATGGGGCTCAAGTTCGGGGGAAAGGTGATGCACTCCACGGAATTTCTTTCCGGGGTGAAGACCTCGCGGAAACTGGGGCAGCTCTACTACCTCGAAAGCGATTTCCTGCGCAATTACAACAACGATTATCCTTTCCCGAAGGCTCTGCTTCGGGCCAACGGCGCCCGGCTCAAAATGTTCGGCACCAACGACGAGGAGTCGTACTCCTGCGGCGAGGGCGCTCTCGTGCTGGACAAGATCGAACCGGAGCTGGTGGAGAAACTCGCGAAATACGTGGAAGCCCGTGCCGACCATCCCGAAAAGGACGTCATCGTCACGGCCTCGCCCTATACCAAAGTCCAGCTCGCGAAGTACACCTCGCTGAAGGTCCGGACCGTCGAGGAACTGCTGGCGGAGGCGCTGTAATTATGGCACTCGTCACCATGACGGAAATGCTGAGGGCGGCGCGGCGCGAAAAGCGGGCCGTGGGCGCCTTCAACGTGGCGAACTACGAGACGGCGCTGGCTGTCTTGAAAGCGGCGGAAAGGGAAAATTCCCCGGTGATCATCCAGGTCTACGACCGGCTCTTCCAGTCGGAAAAGGCCGCGGACATCGCCGGGATGCTCCTGCGTCTGGCGCATCGTTCGAATCAGGCCGTGGCCCTGCACCTCGACCACGGCTCGACCCTCGAACACGTGGCCGTGGCGCTCCATGCGGGCTACACCTCGGTCATGCTGGACGGCTCCCGGCTGCCCTTCAGGGAAAACGCCGAACTGACCGCTCTCGCGGTGAAGCTGGCCCACGCGGCGGGCTGTTCCGCCGAGGGCGAGATCGGCCACGTGGCCCAGGGGGACGAGACCTCCCTCACTTCGGTGGAAGAGGCCTGCGCCTTCGCCGCGGAAACGAAAGTCGATGCGCTGGCGATTTCCATCGGCACCGCCCACGGCTACTACAAGGCGGAGCCCAAGCTGGATCTGGACCGGTGCCGCGCCATCGGCGAGGCCCTGCCGGAACTGCCCCTGGTTCTCCACGGCGGTTCGGGAACGCCCCTCGAAGCGGTGCGGGGATCCATCCGCTGCGGCATCGCCAAGATCAACATCGCCACGGAATACATGGACACCTACCTGAAAAGCTCCCGCGCGGAGCTGGAGAAACTCGACGGCAAATTCCTGCCCGTGGACAAGTTTTACGACCCCGTGGTGGAGGCCTGCGCCGCCCATGCGGCCCGGCTGATCCGCTTCTTCGCGGGGAAATAGGAGTTTTTTCACCATGCGTTACAGAAAATGCGCCGATTATCACGCCATGAGCGTCGCCGGGGCGGAGATCATCTGCGATTGCGCGATCCCCGTCCTCAAGGCGGGGAAGCCTTTCAACCTCGGGCTGGCCACGGGCAACACCATGATCGAACTCTACACCCTTCTGGCGGAACGCTTCGATCGGGAAAAGCTCGACCTTTCCCGTTTGCAGACCTGGAATCTGGACGAATATGCTTCGGACGAAAAACACGCCGTCCCTTACAGCCACCCCCTGAGCTACCGGCGGTACATGGACGAGAAGCTTTTCCGTCTTTTTGCACCGGAGCGGGGGTTCACGCCGGGACAGGCCCACTTTCCCGATCCCGCCGACCCCGCCGCCTATGACCGGGAACTGGCGGGTGCGGGCGGGCTCGACCTCCAGCTTCTGGGCATCGGTTTCAACGGCCACATCGCCTTCAACGAGCCGCTCCGGGAGTCGGAAATTTCGGTGAAGGATTACGGCGAACTGCCCACGCGGGTCCTGCCGCTCACTCCGGAAACCATCGCCCAGAACACCAAGGTCACCGCCAACGGTGACAGCACACTTGTCCCCCGTTTCGCCGCCACCATGGGGATGAAACCCATCCTCGAGGCGAAGAAAACGTTGCTTCTGGCCTGCTTTGCGGAACAGGAGGCCCCTCTCACCCGGATGCTCCGGGAAAGGCGTCCCACCCCGGAACTGCCCGCGTCGTACCTGCTCCGCCACCCCGACTTCACGCTGGTGTGGACGGCCGACAAAATCGATCTCGAAGGTCTCTTATGACGAGCTGCATCGCCAATTGCCGCATCGTTTCTCCGGGGGCGGACATCCCCCGGGGGAATATCTTCATCGACGATGGGATGATCCTCTCGATCCGGGCGGACCTGCCGCCGGACTTTCGCGGGGAGATCATCGACGGCGCGGGGCTCATCGCCGTGCCCGGCTTCATCGACATCCACTCCCACGGCCGTTCCGGCTTCGACTTCTGCGACGGGAGCGCCGAAGGTTTTTCCGCCATCGGCCGGGGGAAGCTCGAGGACGGCGTCACGGGATTCCTCGCGACCAGCCTCAGCGTTTCCGCCGACGATCTGCGGCAGCTGTGCCGTCAGGCGGCGGCATACAAGGAGAACACCCCCGACGGGGCGACGCTGCTGGGGGTCCACTTGGAAGGCCCCTTCTTCAACCCCGATTGCGCCGGAGCACAGAATCCCGCCTTCCTGAAGGAGCCCGACATCGCGCTCGTGGATGAACTCGATGCGATCTGCCCGGTGAAGAAGGTCTCCTTTTCGCCGGAACTCCCCGGCGGGGAGGCGTTCACCCGTGCACTGGCGGAGCGGGGCATCATGCCCTCCGGCGGCCACACCGCGGCGGACTACGCCTGCTACTCCCGGTGCCGTGAGCTGGGGATGAAGCACCTGACCCACTTCTGCAACGTGATGACGCCCCTGCACCACCTGCGTTTCGGCATGGTGGGGGGCGGCCTTATGGACGACGATGTCTACGTGGAAATGATCTGCGACGGGGTCCACCTCTGCGACCAGATGATCCGGATGATCGCCCGGATGAAAGGCCCCGGGAAGATGATGCTCATCACCGACGCCATGCGGGCCTGCGCCATGCCCGACGGGAATTACTCCCTCGGGGGGCTTCCCGTGGTGGTGAAAGGGGGCTGCGCCCGGCTGACCACGGGGGCCGTGGCGGGGAGCACGTTGCGCTTCTTCGACGGCCTCAAGCGTCTCGTCCGGCTGACGGGACTGCCCCTGAGCGAGGCGGTCCGGGCGACGGCTCTGAATCAGGCGGAGTCCCTGAAGTTGGGCAAACGGGGCAAACTGGAAAAAGGCTTCATCGCCGACATCGTTCTTCTCGACGGAGAACTCGACGTTCAGAAGACCATTTGCGGCGGAGTCCTCAAGTGGGAAAGAAAATAACGGAAAAGGAAAAGAAAACTATGAACATCGGAACCATCTTACGCTGCGGACAGATCACCGAAGAGCGGGTCGCTTTTTTCCGCAAGGTCGGGCTGGACTGCTTCCAGATCGCGGGCGTCCTCGAGGATTGGCTTGCGCCGACTCCCGCGGGGAGGCAGGCTTCGGACGCCCTCTTCGAGCTCTTCCGGAAATACGACATGACCGTGCCCACCATGTTTCTGTCGTACGCAGGGCAGAACTGGGCCGATCCCAGAAACGGCATCGGCGTCTTTCCCCTCCCCACCCGGACCGAGAGGATGCTCCTTTCGTGCCGGCAGATGGAGTGGGCCGCCCGGTACGGCATCAAGCTCATCGCCTGCCACGCGGGATTCGTCCCCGAGGAAAAGGGGGAGTTTTACGACCGGCTCATCGCCGACATGAAACAGCTGCTCCGTTTCGCGGCCTCTTACGGTCAGGAGTTCCTCTTCGAGACCGGCACCGAGACGCCGGAAACCTTGCGGCAGCTGCTGGAGGATCTGGGGGAGCCCAACGCCGGGGTCAATTTCGATCCCGCCAATTTGCTCATCTACAACAACGGGAGCCCCGCCGAACTGGCGGAAAAACTCTCTTCCAGGATCCGGGTCATCCACTGCAAGGACGCGAATTACCCCGCCGGGGGCGAGGTCCGGGGACATGAGACTCCGCTGGGCAAGGGCGGCACCCGCTTCGTGGAGCTCCTCGGACGTCTGATCGAAGGCGGCTTCCGCGGCCCCCTCATCATCGAGCGGGAACTTCGCCCCGGTCCGGAGCAGGAAAAAGACATTGCGGAAGCCGTACAACTTTTGAAATCCATCGTGAAAGGAATCTGAATATGCTCAAAGTCGGCATCATCGGCGCTGGCCGCATGGGGAACGCCCACGCGGGGAATCTGGCGAAACTCAAGAGCGCGGCCGTGACCGCGGTCTACGACATCAATCCGGCCAAGTCCGCGGCGTTCAAGGAAAAGTATCCTGATGTCTCCGTAAAAAACTCCCTCGCCGAACTGGTCGGGGCTCCCGAGGTGGAGCTGATCGTCATCACCTCGCCCACCTATTGCCACCGGGAAGGTCTTCTTGCCGCCATGGCAGCCGGGAAGCCCATCTTCTGCGAAAAGCCCCTGTGCCGCACCCCGGAGGAATTGAAGGAGCTCGCCCCCCTCATTTCGAACTACAAAAATCTTTTCGCCATCGGCTTCGTCCGCCGCTACTCCCCCGGGGTGGTGCTGATGAAAAAACTCATCGAAGAGGGCAAGATCGGCAAGATCATCTGCTCCTCGGTCTGCTGTCTCTTCGGCGGGTTCCGCCGGGAGTGGGGCGACTGGTTCGCCGACTACGACAAGTCCGGCGGCGTGATGCTGGACATGCTGGCCCACCACTGCGACCTGCAGAACA
>JAFSYV010000047.1 GCA_017443585.1 Lentisphaeria bacterium
GGTAGGCGTAGGGCTCCTGATTCCCGGCGAGCTTCACCGCCTGCCGGAGCAGTCCCAGCATCTTATCCACGAAGGCAGGCGGATAGAGCTGTCGCCACACCTTGTCGAAATTCCAGTTGCCGGACTCCCAGCCCCGTTGGACCCAGGCTTCTTCCAGTTCGTCGTAGAACTGCTTCACCGGGGCCGCCGCCGGGCCGAAGAAGTCCTTGTAATAGTTGTCGAGCATGGCGTCCACGTCGGTCGAGGGATCCCACATGAGCCGCCCCGCCGTGTAGAGGTTCTGGATGTCGTAGACCCAGTCCGCCCAGCCGTTGAGGCTCTTGCCCGTGCTGTCCACGTCGCACATTTCGATGGCCCGGCCGTTGACCCGGCCCGCATCCATGGCGTAGATCTCCTTGAGCTGGCGGGGATAGACTGCGGGAGCGCCGTAGACGCCCCGTCCGAAACGGGTGTTGTTCCAGTATTCCCACACGTAGAGCCGGGCCCCGGTGGAGCTCCATTCGTCCAAGAGCTCCTTCCACGCCTTCTTGTAGCTCAACGTCGCCCGGGGCGGCGGACTGTAGCACAAGGTCACCGCCACGTTGGGCAGCAGGGGGAAAGAGGGCTTGCGCAGGTAGCCCCCGTAGGCGCAGCAGACGATGCTCTTGCCGGGGGCCGACTTCGCCACTTCGGCGGCGACGCGGTTGACGTAGCCCCAGACCGCGTCCGAGAAGAGTCCCCGGTCTCCCTTTTCGGGCCGGATCTTCTTCACGCACGCTTCGCAGCGGCAATGGAAGAGGCCGTTGCTGTCGCCGGGCATCACCTTGGCGAAGTTGGAATATTTGTTCCTTTTGAACTCCGCCAGCTTGTCCGCCACGGTCTGCTTGAAGACTTCGGGATGGCTCATGCACACGTGGCCGCCGCCGGGATTGGGGTCGGTCTTCCGGGAGCCGTCGGGCTGGAGCGCCAGATATTCGGGGTGGGTCTTGGCGAAGCGGCGGATCCAGTCGTTGAAGGAGTGGTTGGCCACCGGGTCCCCCACGGAGCCGCCGAAGCGGTTGCGGCGGTACCATTTCTCGCACTCGGCGGAAGGCACGTCGGGGTCGCCCTTGATGATGGAGTAAAAGGTCTTCCTTGTATCGTAAACGGGGCGCGAGGTGACGAAAAGCCGGGTGATGGCCAGATCCTTGCAGGCGGGGATGTGGGCGCCGTGCTTCCCCGGCCAGTACCAGCGGATCCCCAGCTCTCTTTCCAGAAACTCGTAGCAGGCGTAAAGGGTCCCCACGGGGACGAAGGCGCGGCCTGAAACCATTCCCGCGGGGATGTCGGGCCGGTCGCCGCCCGAAAGGACGACCGCTTCGCCGATGCGGGCGATGAGCAGGTTTTCCGGAGCCAGCATGTCGGGACTGATGCCGTATTTCGCGGCGAGCTGCGTCCCGCCCACCATCAGCGCGGGGCCGGATTTGTACTTGGATTCAGGCACGATGGCGGGGGCGCTCCCCGCCGCCTCCTTGAAGTGGGTCTGCAGTTCGGCGGCGGCGTATTTTTCGATCGCGTTCGCCTTGTCCGGGATCACGATGGAAAAGAGAATTTTTCCTCCCTTGACCAGCACCAGCGGCTGTTTCGCCGTGGCGGAGGCCATCTGGGCGGCGAAGCCTTCGGGGAGTTTCGGCTTCTTTTCCGCCTTGGCGGCAGCCGGGTCGGGCTCGCAGTAGCGGACGTCCGTCAGGTGCCACACGGTCTTTTCCTTGCCCATCTTCCGGAATCCGAACTGGACGTTAAAGTGGTGGATGTTGTCCAGATCGGGTACGGTGAAGCGGAGCTCCACGGGCACGGTTTCACCGGTCTTGCCGTAGTCGATCTTGAAGCTCCGGGTCGCCCGGAGCTGGTTCCCCGGATTGGTCGAACAGCGGAAGGTGGCCCCCAGGGGCGCGGAGCCCTCGCTCCGGCGCACCTTCAATTTGAGCACCACCTCCTTGTTCCGGTACTTCTGGGCGTTTTTGGTGAAGACGTAGAAGGCGGTGTGGGGCGTGGCGTCCAGCGTCACGTCCTTGAATTTGGAAATGATTTTTTCCGCCGCGAAGGCGGGGAGACACGCGGCCGCGATCAGCACGCAAGAGAAAATTTTACGGATCGTCATGACTTGAAACTCCTTTCTTTTTCAGTCGAAATAGCGCAGAGGATAGCTTTTGAATCCCCGGAAGGGGACGAAGAAGATATGCTGCGAGGGGATCTTTCCGTTGGGCCGCTTTGCATACTGTCCGTTGGGGATGCAGTCGTAGGGCACCATACTGACGTGCCCGTCGCAGAAGGCGGCATCCATCGAACCGGCGTGAAGATCGTTGGTGGTTTCCGCGTCGACTCCGGTGGTACTGGTGCCCACCCCCCAGTAGGGCTGCACGGATTCGCCCATGAAGACGGTCCGCGAGGGCATCAGGAACCGGGTGCGTTTGTAGCCCGGTGTGGCGATGATCGAATAGAAGATTTTCGCGTAGCCGTAGCTGGTGGCGTAGGAGGTGTCGATTTCGGGGAAGTCGCCGTAATTGCGCTTGGGGCAGGCCAGCGGGTGGCGTGTCCCGTTCTTGTTGATGCAGAAAAGGTAGGCGTTGGTGTCCTTCACGCCCAGATAACGGTAGAGCGGAGCCTTGCCTCCGTTGGGGTTGTACCATTTGTAGTTGGTCGTTCCGATCTTGTAGTCGTAGGTGAAAAAGCGGTCCTGATTGTCGTCGGTGTAGTTCTGCACCGCCGAGTTGATGCTTTTGAGGTTGTTCAGACAGCCCGTGGCCTTGGCCCGGTCCCGGGCCTGCTGCAAGGCGGGCAGGAGCATGGAAGCAAGTATCGCGATGACGGCGATGACGACCAGCAGTTCGATCAGCGTGAAAAAGTGTCCCGTTCCGCGGGGTTTCCCCGTGCGAAGCGGCCGACTTGAGCTCTTCTTCATAGAAACCTCCTTTTGCTGTTTGTTGATTTCAAAAAATCACGGTTCTGCCGCATAGATTTTGAACACGGTGCCCGGCGCGCCCGCGCCCCCGGTCCTTTCCTCCGGGACCAGTTTCACCAGATTTTCGGCGAGAAGCGTCTCCAGCACCCGGTAGGAAGCGCCCACCCGGAAGTTGAGGGTGTCGGCGGGGAAGAGAGGCTTCAGCGCGAAGTCGGCCACGTTGGCGAGACTGCGCCCCGGGTTGTCCCTGATGTACGTCAGCGCCGCCTCGATCATCCCCTTGGGGAGAAAGGTGTCCGTTTCGTAACGGTCGCCCAGTTTTTCCAGCTTCAGTTCGCCGGGGGTGATGATGCCGACACAGTTGCAGGGGAGCTCCATCCCGAAACCGTTCGGGAGTCCTATGGTCGTGATGGAAAGATGAACTCCGTCGCAACTCCGCTGATAGACCATGCGCTGATTGCTGTTGGCGAAACCGATGATCCCCGGCCGGTCGGCGAAGATGAAGCAGGAGGCCGTTTCGTTGTTGATGTCCGAGAAAACTTTTTTGATGGCCGCCAGGGGATCCCCGAGCTTTTCGTACCAGTATTCCACGGCGTTGGCTCCGATCTCCGCCCCTGCGACGCAGCTTCCGTCGGCGAGGACGGGGGAGGTCGGCTTCAGGGGCGCGGGCAGGGCGCTGGGAAAGGTCTTTCCGGCCTCGAGCATCTCATTTCCCCATTTCACCGCCACGGCCGAACGTGCGGAAAAATAACCGGGACACCCCTGGGAGATGATGGCGACTTTGCCGGAACTGCCCAGATAAGGATGGCTCCGGCGCTCGTCCCCGCCGCTGTTGGTCCGGCTGTGGATGAGCCCGCAAGTGCCGGGAAAGGCGGCGAGATCGTACTTTTCCTGCCAGACACGGGTATTGCCGAGGACCTTGCCCCAATGGAGCTTCCCTTCGCTTTGGGTGACGATCCCCGTGTAGTATCCGGCCCAGATGCCTTCGATTTTCTTCAGCGACTCCCACAATTCCGGAGCCGCGGGTTTGGTGCCCGAGTAGGCGCTCCACACACACATGGTTCATTTCCTCTTCTTATTTTTGTCCGTTCCGTTGTTTTCCTGAGAAATCCATCCGGCAGAAGTCGGTGCTCTTCCGGGGAATGACGTCGAAGGGGGCGAGGATCACGGGCGGTTTTTTCAGGTTCCGCCACTCGGAACTGCGGCGGAGCATGTCCACCGCCATGGCCCCCGTGCGGGCGTAGCCGAAATCCACCGTCGACAGGGGCGGGGACTGGAGCGCGGCGGCGATGTAGCCGGAAAATCCCATCACCGCGATCTGTTCGGGGATCCGCAGACGCCACGCCTTCAGCAGTTCGCAGCAGCGCAGGGCGAAATAGTCGGAGTAGGCGTAGACGGCCGTGGGCGGCTCCGGAGCGTCGAGAAGCGTTTTCAGTCTCGCGGAAAAGTCTTCGTCGTTGGAATCGAGCTGGATCAGCTCCTGCCGCGCCGGGTCGAGGCCGGATTCCTTCAGCAGTCCGGGGAAACTTCTTTCGGTGATGCACATCCGGCGCTCCACCATGTCCCACTCCCGGAAGAGGAAGCAAATTTTCCGGTGTCCCATCCGGACCAGATGGGCCAACCCTGCCTCGAACGCGGCGTGAAAGTCGGTCCGGATCGTGGGGAGCCCGGTCACGGCGGGATCCCGGGGGAAGCCGTGGGCGCAGACCACGGGGAGAGTGAGGTTGCGCAGTTTCCGCAGGAGCGGTTCGTCGCCGTTGAAATTCGCCATGAGATTGATGACCCCCAGACAGCTGCCGTCTTCGGGCAAATGTTCGGGAAGAAAGGCGCTCGTCAGGTATTCCACGCTCAAATTCAGCTCCAGACACCGCCGTTCGATGCCGGGCATGATGTAGAGGGCAGGGGCGGAAAGATCCTCGTCTCCGTGCATGGCGGAAACCACCAGCAGCTTCAGTTTTTCCGCCTCGGGAGCCGCCACCACGGTGCCGCCGGGCCGGGAACGGGTGACGAGCCCTTCGCAGGTGAGTTTTTCCAGCGCGGCCCGCAGCGTCACCCGCGCGACGCCGAGCTTGCGGCACAGCACGGGCTCCGCCGGGATCTTGTGCCCCGGCGGCCACTCTCCGGAGCGGATCCGCCCCGCAAGTTCGTTGTAGACGTATTCCCGTTTCAGCATTTTTTCGTCATCCGGCATGGTCATTGATGATACTTTACATGGAACAATGACGAAATTCAAGACAGAACAATGAAAAAATCGGAAAAAGAGAAGTCCGGCAGGGAAAACGGAAAAATTTTTCTTCCGGCCCTTGAATTAACGCGCGGGAAAGTGTATCTTTATGCGCGGCCGTGCGGGGCCGCAGGTATTTCGTGTGCGCTTTGACCATTTCAACATAAGGAGCTGTTCCATGAAGGATCTTCTCATCCGGGGCCGCTGCCCCCTCGGCGGGACCGTCAAACCCGGAGGCAACAAGAACGCCATTCTCCCCATGATCGCCGCCCTCATGCTCACCGACGAAAAGAGCGTCCTCCGGAACGTGCCGGACATAGCCGACGTGCGCACCATGCTCGACATCGCCCGCCACCTGGGGGCCGAGGCGGAGCTGAAAGACGGGACATTGACCTTCCAGTGTCCGAAGGTCCTCACCACCGAGGTGCCGAAAGAACTCTGCGCCCGGAACCGCACCAGCATCCTCTTCGCCGGTCCCATGCTGGCCCGGTGCGGCCGCATCGAACTGGGCCGCCCCGGCGGCGACTCCATCGGCCGCCGCCGCCTGGACGGCCACTTCTACGGCCTCCAGAATCTGGGGGCGAAATTCACCGAGGACGTCTGTTTCCGCTTCACCCGCCGGGCGAAACGGCTCCGGGGCCGGGAGCTCTTTCTCGACGAACCCAGCGTCACCGGCACGGAACAGATCATCACCGCCGCCGCCACCGCCGAAGGGGTGACCACCCTCTACAACGCCGCCGGCGAACCCCACGTGAGCGACCTCGCCCTCATGCTCAACGGCATGGGCGCGAAAATTTCCGGGATAGGCAGCAACATCCTCACCATCGAGGGGGTGGAAAAACTCCACGGCGCGGACCACGAGGTGATCTTCGACCACATCGAAGCCGGGAGCTTCGTCGCGCTGGCCGCCGCCACGGGGGCCGACCTCACCATCGAAGGCGTAAAACCCCGCAGCTTCTGGATGCTCCGACGGGTCTACGAACGATTAGGTATCAATGTGGGCCTTTACGACAAGTGCATCACCGTGAGCGGCGACCAGAGCCGCCAGATCAAATACGACTCCGGCGGCCCCTTCCTGCAGATCTCCGACGGCCCCTGGCCCCAGTTCCCCACGGACATGATGAGCTGCACCATCGTGGCGGCCACCCAGTGCCGGGGCACGGTGACCTTCTTCGAAAAGATGTTCGAAGGGCGCATGAACTTCATCGACCGCCTGATCGACATGCAGGCCAACGCCATCGTCTGCGACCCCCACCGGGCGGTCATCACGGGGCCCACGCTCCTCCGCGGGACGGAGCTCTCGAGCCCGGACATCCGGGCGGGCATGGCGCTGGTCATCGCCGCCCTCTGCGCCAAGGGCGAGAGCATCATCCACCGGGCGGACATCATTTCGCGGGGCTACGAAAAACTGGTCGAAAAGCTCAGAAGTCTCGGCGCCGACGTGGAGGAGATCGGGTGAACCTTCCTTCTCCTGCCGCAAACTTTGCCCCGAAGGCGCTGATTTCGGTGCTCATCGGGGCGCTGCTCTGCCTTCCCGCCTCCCTTCGGGGGGAGATCCTTCGGGACAGCCGGGGCCGCCCCGTCCGCTACGGGGGGAATCTTTCGGCCGCTCCCGTCAATCTGCCCGCGCTGAGGTTCCGCCGGGTCCAGACCCGGGCGGTGTGGTGTTCTGTCGTCTACAATCTGGACTTCCCCCGGTGCACCGACGCCGCGAAGTTCAAGCGGGCCTTCGCCGACGTACTGGCCCAGCTCAAGCGCCACAACTGCAACGTGCTGATCTTCCAGCTCCGGGCCAACTGCGACGCCTCCTATCTTTCCCGGATCAACCCCTTTTCCCGCTGGGTCACGGGCCGGGAGGGGCAGACGCTGGGGACCTTCGATCCGCTGGTCCACATGGTGCGGGAGTGCCGCCGCAGCGGCATCGAGTTCTATGCCTGGCTCAATCCCTACCGGGTGACGGGGGCCACCTCGCTGAGCAAGAACGCCTATCTCGCCACATTGTCCCCCATGAACTTCGCCCGCCGCCGCCCCGACCTGGTGCTGGCCAGTCCCACCCGGAGCGGCCGCTTCGCGCTGCAGCTGGATCCCGGCCGGCCCGAGGTGATCCGGCACATTCTGAGCACGGTGCAGGAGATCCTCAGCCGCGCGCCCGTGTCGGGGATCGTTTTCGACGACTATTTCTACCCTTACGACCCCCTGCTGCCGGGGACCGACCGGGCAAGTTTCCTGCGCTTCAACCCCCGGCGGCTTTCTCTGGAGGACTGGCGCAGGAGCAACGTCAATCTTCTGCTCCGGGAGTGTTCCCGCCTCTGCCGCTCCCGGCGCGTCCGCTTCGGCGTCAGCCCCTTCGGCATCTGGGCCAACTCCAAGACATTCCGCGGCGGGTCGCTCACCCGGGGCATGGAGTCGCGGGAGGACATCTTCGCCGACACGCTCTACTGGCTGCATCAGAACTATCTGGACTTCGTCATCCCCCAGGTCTACTGGCCCTTCGATCATCCCAAGGCGCCCTACGCCGCCATCACCGACTGGTGGGTCCTCGTCGCCCGGCGCTATCCCCGGACCGCCCTTTGGATCGGTCACTCTCCGGGGCTGTGGGGGCCTGCGGAGCTGGCCAATCAGCTCCGGTACAACAGCGTCCATCCCGAGATCCGCGGCGAAGCGGTCTTCGCCCTGCGGCACCTCAAGGGGGGAAAATACACTTCTGTCTTGAAACAATGCTGGCCCGTCCCGGTCCGTTCCCGGTGACGGCACCTCACGAAAGCGCAAAATCCATCATGTGCGGCATAGCGGGCATCATCAACACTCCCGATGAAAGGGAAGAAAAAACCTTTCTCGACGCCCTCTGCGGGGCCATGGCCCACCGGGGGCCGGACGGTTACGGCTTCTATTCCGGGCCGGGCGTCCTGCTGGGCCACCGGCGGTTGGCGGTCATCGACTTGAAGTCGGGGGATCAGCCCCTTTACTCCGAAGACCGCAAGGTCGTGCTGGTGGTCAACGGCGAGATCTACAACTACCTCGATCTGCGCAAGGAGCTGGAAGAAAAGGGGCACGTTTTCGCCAGCGCTTCCGATTCCGAGGTGATTTTGCACCTCTACGAGGAGGAGGGGACGAATTGCGTTTCCCGTTTGGAAGGGATGTTCGCCTTCGCGTTGTGGGACGGCCGCCGGAAGGTCTGCTTCATGGGCCGGGACCGCATGGGCAAGAAGCCGCTCTGTTACTTCCGATATGGAAATACCCTCGTCTTCGCCAGCGAATTGGGCGCTCTGCGCTGCCATCCAAAATTCCCCGAGACATTGGACTGCGACGCCTTGAGCTTCTACTTTTCGCTCCAGTACGTCCCCGCCGACCGGAGCGTATTCAAGGAGGTTTTCAAACTCCCGCCTGCGCACACGCTCCTTTTCGAGCCCGAAACGGGCCGTCTCACTATCACGCCCTACTGGAAGATCGACTTTTCCCGCCGCGCCGCGGGGAGCCGGGAAGAATTGGCCGGGGAGCTCCGGCGTCTGGTCGAAAAGGCGGTGGAAAAACGGCTCATGTCCGACGTGCCCATGGGGGTCTTCCTCTCGGGCGGCATCGACTCCAATATCATCGCGGGCGTCACGGCGGGACTGCTGAAAAACACCCCCTGCAATGCCTACACCGTGGGATTCGAGGAAAGCGCCTACGACGAAAGGGCTCTCGCCCGGAAGGGGGCGGCGTATTTGCGCGCCGTTACGGGGGGAAACTTGTGCTTCCACGAGCGCGAGGTGAAAACTTCCGATTTTTCGCTGGTGGAGGAGCTGGTGCGCCATTGCGGAGAACCTTACGCCGACAGTTCCATCTTGCCCACGGCATTGCTGAGCGCCTTCGCCCGCGAGGAGATCACGGTCGCCCTTTCCGGCGACGGCGCGGACGAGCTTTTCGGCGGCTACGAACGCTATCTCGCCATGACCTTCGCCGCGAAGATGGACAAACTCCCCCGGGCGCTCCGCCGTCTGGGGGCGAAAGCGGCGGGCCTGCTCCCCGCGGGGGGCGAGAGGACCTTTTCCGGGCGGCTCCGCCGTTTCCTCGACGTCTGCTGCGGGGAGCCCGAGACCCGTTATTTCACGCTCCTCGACCGCTGTCCGCCGGAGCTGAAAAAACGGCTCTTTACCCCCGAATTCCAGCGTCAAATCACGGCTCCGGGGGCGGCCCTCTTCCAGGCGGCCGCGGGGCCCCTGACCGCCGCGGGGCCCGTGGAGAAACTTTCCGAAACGGACATCCTCACCTATCTTCCGGGGGATATCCTGACAAAAGTGGACATCAGCTCCATGGCCTTTTCCCTCGAAGTCCGCTCCCCCTTCCTCGACCGCGAGGTGACGGAGTTCGCCGCTGCGCTGCCCTGGGAGCTGAAGCTCGACGGCCGGGAGCGGAAAAGTCTCCTCAAATACGCCTTCCGTGACCTGCTGGCCCCGGAGATCCTGAGCGCCCCCAAGCGGGGCTTCGGGGTGCCCGTGGCGGACCTGCTCCGGGACCGGTGGGCAACCCCTGCGCAGGAAGTGATCTTCGACGGCCCTCTCAAGAACGGCGAGTTCCTGAACTTCGCCGAGATCGGCCGCCTCTGGCAGGAGCACCGTTCCCGCCGGGCCGACCGGAGCTACATCCTCTGGACCATCCTCATCTTCGCCCTCTTCCTCGCCCGCGGTGAGGCCCCGCGCTTATAAGGGGGAGGCCGGACCAATGAAATCCTCGCGAAACGTCATTTCTCTTTTCATCGTGCTGACGGTCGCCCTTTCCGTTGCCTTTGGCGCGGAGCCGAACTTGCCGTTGTCGCTGGACTGCTCCAAGCCGGACGCGATCCGGAAACTGGAACGGGAGATCCGCGGGCGCAAATACACCCATACCTTGTCGATCCATCTGCATGAAAACGACCCCATCCCCGAGCTGCCGAAGCACGATTTCCGCGCCATATCCGTCATCGGGCACGGCGACGGGATCATCGACCTCAAACCCCTTGCCGGCCATACCCCGAAATACCTTTCGCTGTACGACGGGATCTTTTTCAACCTTGCCGCCCTCGAAACGGCGAAGATAGAAAGGCTTTCGGCGTTCGCAGGCGGCGTGCTCCACGCCGACGAGCTTTCCCGCGGCGACTGGTCTTCGCTGAAAGATCTGTCCCTGGGATCGGTCCGGGGCGAAGTTCTGGACCTGCAGAGCGCCGCCGGGCTCGAAAAATTGAGCCTTTACGGCGGCAATGGAGGCATCGACGTGAGGCTTTCCCCGCAGGTGCGCCTCCGGGAGCTGTCATTCGACGGCGTCCACCTGTCCCTGCTCCGTTCGATCCATACCGGGAAACTGGAAAAGCTCTTCGTCTTTCCTTCCGGCGGGGATGTCGATTACGCTCCCCTCTCCGAAGTCGAACTGCCGAATCTCACCTCATTGAACTGTTACGCTTCGGGCACCGCGCCGTGCCGGCTGCCCTTCATGCCGAAACTGAAGAAACTCGATCTGGAAAAATTCCCCGCCGTTTCCCTGAAGCACATCCGGACGCAGTGCCCGGTTCTGGAGCATCTGCGGCTGACGAGGATCCCGGAAGTCGCCGATTGGGAAGAGCTCTCCTCCATGCCGCTCAAGCGACTGCACGTTTCCGGCTGCGGCGGAGCGAAGTGGTCGCTGCCCGTTTCGGCGCCCTCCGGCTGCCGGGTGACGGGACTGCCGGGCTTCACCGAGAACCCTTACAAGATGTGGAGCGCATGGGCCGTCGCGACCCTCCTTTTCGGGGCGTGGACATATTTTCGGCGGCGCAAGCGCAAGGATCGGGAGGCACAAAAATGATGGAGACCCTCTTGTTCCTGAGCGTGTGTTTCGTGATCGGAGCCTTGGGCTGGATCATCACCGCCGTCATCGCTCCCGACTGGCTGGACTGGGCGGAATTCGCCGGCTTTTCCATGCTCTGGCCCCTGAGCCTGCACTGTTCCATCGCCGTCCCGGCGATCGTTCTCACCATCCTCGCCGTCACCGCCGACGCGGGTTTCTATTTCCGGGCGAAGAAGTCCGGCGGGGAAACGCGCAAACCGCTCCTGCGCCTCTGGCTCACGCCGACGGTCGTGCTCCTCGGCTTCGCCCTCGGCGCCCTCGTGGAGATGATCGGCCACATGGGCTGACCGGACATTTGTTTGCGGGAGTGAACGGTTCACAGACTAAAAAAAGCAAAACGCCAAGCAGGCGCCGCGGGCGCTTGGCATGACCGCCGGGCCGCCATCCGGTCTGCAGGCGAAACGCTGAGTGTCGCACCCCGCGCGTATCGTGCAGTGGTGAAAGATCCCGCTGACGCAGTATTCATAGTATCCATAGTATTCATAATTTTTTGCATGTGAAACTCCTTGAAAATCAATGTCAAATTCATTTTTTTTTGAAAATCGGCCTTGATTTTTCGCGGCGGGCGTGCTATCTTACATCGTGAGCAACGAAAAAAAAGTATTTTTCCGCCTGAATTAAAAGGATAGAAGCGGAGAATGAAGTTGAGTTACGGCGTAAACAACCAACGCAAAAGGAGCTGAAATCATGAAAAAAACGGTCGTCTTTCTGCTGATGAGCTTGTGTTTGTCCGTGACCCTTTCCGGCGCGGAGGAGCTGACCGACGGCCTGTGGTATATTGCCATTCCGGAAAATTCCGGCTTGATAAAATCTTCCGGAACGGCTTTCCGTTTCAAGCCCGACGGCAAGGCCGAACAGGTTCATTCCGAAGAAGCGCTCCGGCGCCGGGGCGAGATGCGTCGGGAATTCAAAAAGCGCACGGGGAAAGAGCTGCCCGAAGTCAAAATCGACTACCGCTGGGAACGGCAGGATAATCTGCTCAAACTCCATCTGGAACATCGCCAACTCAAACGGACGACAGTTTACGTCATCGGCGTATATCCCGGTGTGCTCATGCCGCAGAACCCCAGGCAATTCACCCTGCTCGCCCGCGACGGGGCAAAGCTGAAGCCTGAACAGGCGCGGAAATTCTTTGCGCGTGTGGAGGAGGCGCTGAGGGATAAGTTCGCCGACAACCTGAAACTTCCGGAAAACGTTCAACTGGCCGAACCGGAAAAAGAACTGCACAATGTGCATTTTGTTAACCGGTCCCACTGGCGCGACGCTCCGGAAAAATCCTTTCAGCAGGAGGTGGTTTCCGCCATCGGCAAAGGTCCGAAACTCGCAGACGATGCCGACTGCCGTCTTCCGGCGCTGGAAAAACTGCTTGCCCGGCCTGAAACCAAAGCGATTTTCCTGCAATATCTCGCCTGCCATTCCGAATGGCGGTTGTACCGGCGGATCCGCGACGGTCTGCATGCCGTCCGGTATTTCCGCTATCCCGACGGGACCATCGCAGCGTATCTGAATCAGTTTTACGCCCATTTCCTGCCGACCGGACAAAACGGGAAAAAAGTCGGGGATCCGGCGCTGGAGTTCCAGTTCCGTTTCGAGATCGGGCTGGATGGCAAGGCGTGGAACAGTTCCTCGCTCTTTCCGCGGGATAAGACGGAACACCGGGGCAACAGCTGGGACACCCGTTTCCTTTGCGGCAAGGCACTGGTGAATATCTGTGATCAGAGCCAATTTCCCGGACGCCAGATGACCGCGGCGGCGCTGGCCCGGACCGAAAAGGAATTTGCGCTTCTGCTGGAAAACCTGAAGGACTGGAAAAAACTTCTTCCCGCCGACAGTTTCCGCCGGGGCAAACCCGATCTGATCTTGCGCAATCGCACGCAGGGGGGTATCTATGAGGGCGCCGTCTGGTGCAATCCCGGCGAAAGGGGAACGATTTACTTGAAAGCCTTCGAGATCACGAAGGGCACACCGCTTTCGGTCCAACGGCTGGAATTGAGTTCGAACTGCGTTTCCGGCTGGTCGGACGATCCGCGGGAACAATACTTTAACGCCATGAACTTCACCATCTACGAGGGCCGGTGGGGACAGTATTACGGCGCCCGGTTCGAAGTCTGGTTCAAGCCGGATTCGGGCGGCCCGGAACGCAAACTTTTCGAAAAGAATTACAAGATCCAGGGCTGGGAGAGATAAAAAACTCCGCGGCTTCGGACGTCCGCTAAACCGACGGCTTGTCCCGTTCGGCGAGGAGGGTTCCGGGGTCGTTGCTGGTGACGCTGTCGACGCCGTGGGCCACCTGTTTGCGGAACTCCTCTGCGGTATCCACCGTCCACGCATCGACCAGAGTCCCGACCGAATGGAATCCCGATACCACCGCCGCGGTCACGTTGTTCCGGTGGAGCCCGACCGAATCGAAGATCCGGTACTCCTCGTAGTCGAATTCCTGCAGACGGGTGCTCGGATTGCCGTGGATGAAGACTTCCGGATGGCGTTTTTTGATTTCCCTGAGCAGTTCCAAGTGGAAACTCACCAAGGTGAATTTTCCCGCCATTTTGTACCGTGAGAGTTCCCTGAGCACGTCTTCGGCATAGTCGATCGAATCCACCTTGAGTTCCACCAGATGGAACAGCTGCGGAGCAAGTTTGTTCATCAGCTCCAGGACCTCGCAAAATTCCGGGATCGGCGTCCCGGCGAAACGCTCGTCCTTCCAGCGTCCGAAATCCAGTTTCCGGATCTCGGCGAAGGGCATGTCGGCGATCTTCCCCGTTCCGTTTGAGGTGGAATCCACCGTGTCGTTGTGGCAGACGACCAGTTTCCGGTCGGCAGTCCAGTGCAGATCGTACTCGATCCGGTCGCATCCGACGGCGATGGCCCCCGCGAAGGACCACAGCGTGTTCTGCGGAAATTTTGCCGGGAATCCGCGATGCCCGCAAACCAAGATTTTTTTCATGTCTCATACCTCCGTAACTGGGGTGATTGGCGACTATGAATACTGAGAATACTGTGAATACTACGAAACCCCGGAAATTGCGAAGATCTCAGTATTCATAGTATTCATAGTATTCATAGTTTTGCTGCGCCTATTTTTTCTCGCTTTCCCCGCCGTTTCTTTTCTCCAGTCTGGCGGTAAGCAGCCGCTCACGGAAGCCGCCGCTGGCGAGGAACTTCCGCTCCAGCGCGTCGAGCTGCGTCTGCAGCAGATAGTCTTCCTGATGCAGAAAGACGATCGCCATGTTGGCGACGGTTTCCGCCGGGCGGGTTTTTGCCAGCTCGACGAACCACTGGTCGGGGACGGCGGGATCGGTCGATTTCTTCCGCAGGAAACGCACCTCTTCGGAATCTTTTTCCCACTGCCGGAAACCGCGCACCCGGAGGAAATCTTCGTAATCCAGCAGCAATTCCAGAAAGCTCGCCTTGGCGACGTTGGTGAGCGTGATGGCGGTTTCCATGGAGGTGACGCCCGCGGCGCTGCCCTCGGCGATGTTCTGTTTGCCGCTGCGGGCGGCCTGGATCATCTGATCGACCGTGCGGTCGCCCCGGTCGAGGAAGGTGTGGGCGAAATGAAAGGTCAGATCGTAAATGATCACCGCCTTGCGGAAAGTCAGCAAAGTCCTGACGTCACCTCCGGGCGAGGTCAAATTTTTGCGGCAGTCGGACATATGCGCCTCCCATAGACTTTGTTTTCACCACACTTTGGGGGAATATACACCGTCTCGCGTGCATTGTCAATATCGAAATCAGGTTTTTCTCTGAACTTTCGCTCATCGTGGGGCAGGGCGACTATGAATACTATGAATACTATGAATGCTGAAATCGTCGCCAAATCGTGGTGCTAATAGTATTCTCAGTATTCTCAGTATTCTTAGTTCAGTAAAGAGTTACCATGGCACGGCGATGCCTCAGTTTGTTCCGGCCGGGGCTCCCGCCGCCAGACAGCGCTCAACGACTTCGCCGAAGGTGACGGTGTCCAGATCCAGCTTGCTCCATTCTTCCGCAGGAAAACGCAGAACGTCTTCTGCGTCTTCATAAAAAGAGTCCGGTGGGAAACATATCTTGCTTTTCCCCCAGCGCCATTCCCTGCCGTACAGGAAGAGTAACAGCGGATCATTGGGATAAAGCATTTTCCGGGGAGAACGGCGGTAAAAATCGATGTTTTTCATCAGGAACAGGGCAATTCGCGCATGGTCTTCCGTGGGCCATACGCGGCAAAACGGCTCTTCCGAATAATCCGGGCGGGCGGCGAGGAGCGCTTCGATCTGCGGAGAAAGATCGGGGTGTTTTTCTATCCCCGGATATCCGCCGTATTTCCTGTCCAATTTCCAAATTTTCATCATGCGTGCACCGACTGCGTAAACCGCCGTCATGGGAAGAGAAAACACCAGTGCGAAGAGCATGATATACAAATAATTTTCTCTCAGGGCCGGCGCGAAAATGTACATCAGGACCGCCCCGGTCAGAAAAACAGCCGTCCACACGGGCCCCCCGAAAGGCACCTCCCGGAAGGAATATCCGGAGCGTTCGTCCCAATACGCCTCCCGTTCCGGCGTATCGCGCCACGCCGGGAGCACCGGCGGCTCGGGAAGGGGCGGGTATTTCGACCAGTCGACCTTCACGGCTTCGTGCCCTTTCTGTCTTTCGCAGTCTTCACAGTATTCACAGTATTCCCGTTTTTCTTACGGTCGGCTCTCGTTCCGGCGAAAACTTATGGCCCGCTCGGGTTCCTGCGCGGCAGGAAGGAATCGTGTCCTGATGCAGCCGTAATAGGTCTTGCCGTCGAGGAGCCCCGTCACTTCCCCGGCGGGGAGGGTATGGCCGCCGATCTCCATGACGACCTTGCCCTTTGCCCGCGTGGGGCCGGCCCACCAGTCGACTTTTTCGCCGGGGACTTTCACGGCGTACAGTTTGCTTTCGAATCGTTTGAGCACGAAGACTTCCCGCGCTACGGGATCGACGAGGTAGTCCCAGTCCTTGTCGCGGAAGAGCAGCCGCCCGTCCTTCAGACGGTACAGATTAAAGTGCGTGTTGCCTCCGGTGTTGGTGAAGAGAAGTTTATAAGTGACTTTGCCGCCGCGCGAAAACCGGATCCGGTAGTCGTATTCCGCAAGAAACGGGTGGATGGACTGTTCCTGAAAGACGATCTTTGTATCTCCTTCGGCGGGGAGCCAACGGTTCCGCCATTCGCTCCGGTAATTTTCGATTCCCGCGAAGGTGGAAACGAAGGCGATGACAGAGTAGAGGACGAGGGAAGGGGGCAGAAGGAGGGCGAACAGCGCGACGGAGGGTCCCGGCCGGTATTTTTCTTCCGGCGGGGCGGATTTCCGCTTGATGAGAGATCCGGCCGCCATGATGAAGAGCAGGGCTGCGATCAGCGGGAGTCCGAGCACGACCCAGAGGGGGATGGCGACGTCCCGTTCCAGCCATTCTCCGAGGGCGTTTCGGACCACCGACAGCAGCCAACTGCTCCAGCAGCAGACGAGGATCCCCGGCGGGACCGTTTTCAGAGCGATGATCCAGTTCCCTTTGTTGCGGCGGGTCTTGGGGTGGATCCACAAAATGGCCGGCAGGAGCAGCATGAAAAAGGCGAAAACAAGATCGTCGAGCATGGGCGGCGCCCTCCTTTCTTACGGATGACATTCATTCGCTGCTGTTTTAATATACCCGTCCGCGGTATCATTTGCAAACGGCGATCGGGAATTTTTGCTTTGCCGGGAGCTTTTCGCGAAAAAACTTGGGGAAAAACGGCCGCGCGGGGGATTTCCCGCTTGCAATCCACCGCGGGGGGGGCTATATTATTCGACGGTCATTGCTCGGAATTGAGAAAGGGTTTCCGTATGAGTATGTTGAAAAAGATTTTTCTGTTCGCGGCGTCGTGTGGCGCGTTTCTCGCCGCGGAGGCGCTGGAGTTGGAATTTTCCCCGCTGTTCCACAGCTGCGGGGTCCGCTGCACTGCGGAGTACGACTTCAGGGACTGCACGATCACCTACCGGGAAAAGGGAACTTCCAAGTGGCTGCCCGCCTTCGAGCCCGTGAAGGACAACAACTACACCTTCAAATTCCGCACCTCCATCGTCGATCTCAAGCCCGATACGGAGTACGAGGTCAAGGCCGATCTCAAATCGGGCCGCATGAAGGATTCCAAGGTCGGGACCTTCCGGACCTGGGCCGAAAAGGTCCCCGTGGCCAGGACCGTCGTCCTGAAGCCCGAAATGGTCAAAAACGGCTTCGTCATCAAGGACAAGGGCAAACCTGACGGCTGGATCCGCTACACCGCCGCCCCCGGCGCTGTCATCGACGGCACGGGGAAGAAGTACGCGCTCCTCGTCGACAAAGCGGAGTACGTCATCATCGACGGCGTGACCGTCCGGGGCGGCGAGCAGAACGCCGTCTACCTCAATCAGTGCAAATACGTGCGGCTTCTCAACTGCGACATAAGCTGCTGGGGCGATCCGCAGAACTGGAAGTACGACGGCACCACGGGGAGATTCCGCAACAAGCTGGGCCGCCATCTGTACAACAAGAATGCCGTCTACCTCAACCGGGGGTTCGGGCAGGTCATCGAAAGGTGCTACATCCACGATCCTCTGCTCACCTCGAACAGCTGGTACTACGGCCACCCGGACGGCCCCCAGGGCATCGCCCCCGACAAGCCCCGCTCCACGGTGATCCGCTACAACGACATCTGCGGCAGTGAC
>JAFSYV010000048.1 GCA_017443585.1 Lentisphaeria bacterium
CGTGGAGGTCGCGGGCAACGTGGTCCGCGAAATGTCCAGCATCGGGATTTTGACCTCCGACAAGCCCGTGGGGATCTTCCATCACAATCTGGTGATGAACTGCGGCATCCCCCTCCGGATCCATCATCTGCGCCACAAGCGGGCCAAGCGGCTGGAGTACCATTACAACAACGTTTTCGTGCAGGCTCCCCACGGCGGATCCCAGGTCTATGTCCACTGCTCTTCGCACTACAAGACCGACGACGAGGTCAACTTCGACAAGAAGCTCAACAAGCGCGGCAGATACGAGTACATCTACAAGGAAAATCCGCCCGCGCCCGTGGATGCGGGGAAATTTTACATCTACCACAACACCTTCTGGGGCGGAGCCGACCGGGCGCCCTCTTTCGACGTGGATTACCTGAGGAGACGTTTCCGCATGTCCATGCCCTTCTTCGTGTTCAACAACATCTACAAGGACTGCTACCGTCTGAACACCACCAGTCATGATCTGACGGGGCCCAATCTGCTTTACACCTTCGGCCCCGATGTGCCCGATGCCGAGCGGCGCGACCCCGCCGTGCCCAAGGTGAACAAGGTCGTCCCCGCCAAGGATACGGGGGCCATCTGGAACAAGAAGGACATTCCGGGGCTTCCGGACGTGACGCTTGCGGCGAACTCCCCCGCCCTCGAATCCGGGGTGGATGTTTCCCGTCCCTTCACCGTGAACGGGAAGTCGTTCCCGGCCATGCCGGGTTTCAAGCCGGGCTACTTCACGGGCAAAGCCCCCGCCGCGGGGGCCTTCCAGAAGGGGGAGGGCATGGCCCGTTTCATCGACATGCACCGCCGGGCCGAGGCCGCGGTGAAGATGCTCGAAGCGCTCAAGGAAAAGGACAAAGGAAAATAACGGGGAACAGGATCCCGCGAACAATAAAGGAGAAACGAAGATGAACAAAAGATCTTTCACCCTCATCGAGCTGCTGGTGGTCATCGCCATCATCGCCATTTTGGCGAGCATGCTGCTGCCCGCCCTGCAGCAGGCCCGGAACCGGGCAAAGCAGACCACCTGCGTCAACAATCTGGGGCAGATAGGCAAGGCGGCCTCCTTTTACGGCGACGACAACGCCGACTTCCCCATGCCCTGGCGGTCGAAGCCGGTTTCCGGTGGGATCGTGTGGTGCAAGGGGCTGATCAACGGTTATCTGCCCGCAGCCGATCCCTTTGCCCCGGTAGGCGGAGCCCAGTGGGTGGCCTCGGAAAAGAAAATGTACCGGCACAAACTGGCCTGTCCCATGCGGCCGCTGACGCTCCAGAGGGATCTGTACTCCTATCAGTGCATGACCCGGTTCGAGGTCACGACCTACGCCAGACGTTCCCTGGTGAAGATCCCTTCCCGCTCGGCGCATCTGCTCGAGGGCAGTCAGGGGTGGCAGCGTTTCGAACTGGTTTCGACGACGGGGAAGGCCACGCCCATGTTCCCGCATGACAATCCCACCTTCAACGAAAACGAAGATTTCGGCGACGAAGCCCAGATCAATCTGCAGGGACGGACTTCCGTGCTTTTCATGGACGGTCACGTCGGCCAGGTGGACCGGCGCAAGATGCCTACCGGGTTCCGGGACACCCGCGCCGCCTATTCGAGTTTCTGGCAGCCCTGGCCCTTCGGCACGGGCATCACGGGCAAATGGCACAACAACTGGTGATGAACACACCTTGATATGAAAGGAAAATGAACGAAAATGAACATTTGCGGAAAAATTCTGTCGGGCGCTCTGATCCTGAGCGCGGTCGCGGCCGGTGCGGTGGAAAGCGTTCCCGGCGTCCGGGGAAATGCGGCCCGGATCAAGGGCGAAACCGAGTACCTGCGCGATGCGAAGAACAAGAAATTCGACTTCAAGGCGGGGGTGACCATCTCCTTCTGGGTCAAGGCGAACACCTGGAGCCAGCAGGCGGGGATCATTTCCGGAATGGGCGACACCGTCATCAGCAAGCGCCAGAAGGCCGAAGGGGGCAGTTTCTACTTCAACACCCGCATCGGGGGGCAGAACGCCGCGCTGCTCTGGGCTCCGAACTGCTTCAAGGCTCCCGTCGGGAAGTGGGTCAACATCGGAGTTACTTACGATACGAAGGCCCGGATCGCAGTCGGCTACACCAACGGCAAAAAGTGCGCCGTGTGGGACGTGGGCAAGGAGTATCCCAACCGCAGGTCTTATCAGCTTTATGAGATCGTCCGTCCGGCTCTGCCCTTCTGCGTCGGCAAGGGCCCGGTGAACAATTTGGACGGAGCCATCGACGAACTCTTCATCTACAACCGCCCCTTGAGCGAGGCGGAAATGGCCCGTGTCAGCGCGGGCGAGATACTGCCCGGCGTTCAGGCGGCCTATCTTTTCGACGACCCGGCGGACATCGGCAGGGACTCCTCGCCCGTTCAGCGTCATCTGGTGAAGACCACCGGCATCATGGCCGTCAAGCTGCCGAAGATCGGCTTCAAGGTGAAAAGTCCCGTCCTCGCTTCGGACGGCAAACTCACCGTCTGGACCCGGAGCGCCGTGGACAAGTGTTTCAAATACGACCGGGTGATCCCCGCGGGCAAGGCGACGGCTCCCGCGGCGGAGCTGGCGAAGAACGAATATGAATCGTTCCAGCTGGTCCTTTCTCCCGACAAGGCCCTGAAAAACGTCAAGGTCGCCGTAAGCGACTTCACCATGGGCAAAAACCGTCTCCGGACCAAACTCGACATGGTGGACTACGTAAGTCTCGCCAGGACCAGCGGTCTTGCCGTCACCAAGCCGGGCGGGGTCTACGGCGAAGCTGCCACCATGTTCGAGAGGATCATCAATCACGGTCCCGGTGAATATCCCGATCCTCTGCCCCCGGCAAGGGTCATCAAGAGCGCGGGGACCGACCGGAGCTACTCCTTCTGGGTCACGGTGAAAAGCTCCGCTTCGACTCCGGCCGGCGTCTACACCGCGCAGGCGGTCATCACCGCCGACGGCGGCTATAAGGCGACGATCCCCCTCAAGGTGCGGGTCCGGAACTTCACACTCCCCGAAAAATTCAGCAGCTGCAACACGGCCATCATGAACTACGCCCTGTCGGCAAACAGCAGGGAGCAGTTCCACAAAGTCGCTTTCGAGCATCACGTCACCCTGTGCGACCTCGCCAAGGACCCGGTGATCTCCTTCGACGGTTCGGGCAAGATGACGGTCGACACCCGGGAGTTCGACAGAGAAGCCGAAATGGCCATAAACAAGTACGGGGCCAACACCCTCTATTTCCCCGGATGGGGCTTCTACAAACTGCCCCGTGACTACAACATGCGCCAGACCTGGTGCGGGATCCCCGTCTGCCGTACTCCCGGCAAACTGACGCCCGAGTTCAAGGAAAAGTTTGCCCGTTATCTGGAATACATGACCGCCCATCTGAAGTCTAAGGGCTGGTTGAAATATACCCGGATCAGCATGGTGGATGAACCCCACACCGCCGCCGACTACGCCCTCTGTCAGGAGTTTGCGGCGCTGGTCCACCGCCACGCCCCCGGCGTCAAAACGCTGGTCACCAAGTGGCCTCTCAAGCCCCTCATCGGCGCGCCCGACATCTGGTGTCTCGGCATGATCATCCCCGCGGATATCAAGGCGGCCATCGCCCGGGGCGAGAGCTTCGAATGGTATCCCAACTGGCACTTCGTCATCGACCGGCCCCTGATGGACAGCCGCATGCTGGGCTTCATGATGTACAAATTCAACATCAAGGGCATCCTCTATTTCAACATCTGCCACGGCTGGGGAAATCCGGTTCTGGTGCGGAAGAGCCCCACTTTCACCTACGCCAACGGCCGGGTCATCAACGGTCTGGGGCAGATCATCTACCCCGCTGAAGTGAAGAACGGCGAGCCTCTGAGTTCCCTGCGTCTGGTCATGTGCCGCGACGCCTACGAGGACTACGAGTATTTCCTCCTGGCCGACAAGCTCATCAAAGAGTGCAAGGATCCCGTCAAAGCCGCCGCGGCGCGGAAGGTGCTGACCGAGGCCTGCGACGCCATCGTCCCCGCCTACGAAGCCTACGCGGACAAGGTCCAGTGGAAAAAGACCAAGTGGGAAACCGACGGGAGCAAACTCCTCGTCTGGCGGCGGAAGATTTCCGATTTGATCGAAAGTCTCCGGAAGTAGAAAGAGTATGGGCTCATCCGGTCGGAAGGCCGTCACCCAAAGGGAAAAGGAGAGACAACGATGAGGGAAAGTCATTCGATGAAACGGTGTGATTTCACGCTGATCGAACTGCTGGTGGTGATCGCCATCATCGCCATCCTCGCGGCCATGCTGCTGCCCGCCTTGCAGCAGGCCCGTGAACGGGGCAAGGGCACCGCCTGCCTCAACAACTTCATGACCATCGGCAAGGCGACCCAGTTCTACATGGACGACAACGCAGGCCAGGTGAGCGTCATGACCATGGGCGTGAGAAAGTGGTGGGCCCGGGCCGTCAATCAGCGGCTCATCGCGCCCTATATCGGCGACGATCCCGGTTCCTCCGCCACGGGGGCGTATGTAGGTTCGGGAAACTCCAAAGTCACCTGTCCTTCCGGGGATAAGAAAGCGGAAACCACCGTCGCCGTCAACGGCCGGATCTTCAGCGGCGCTTCCCTGGACCATTTCCGTTATCAGCGGAACTGGCGGAAACCTTCCCGGACCGCCCTCAGTCTGGACGGGCTCAAATCCATCCTGCCCACGGGCTCGGGCGGTCTGGTGCCGCCCTACCGGCACAGCAGCGCCAACACCGTCGTCTTCTGCGACATGCGGGCGGCATTGCTGAAGAACATTCCTTACGGTCTCGAAGGGTTCCGCGGCTACAACGCCAGCGGTTGGAAGTCCCTTTTCTGGAGCCCCTGTCCGTGGGGAACTTACACGCCTGTGGATGTGGATTTCCAATGAAAAAGCTTTGTTTCAGCTGCGGACTGTTCGCACTGGCGTTGTGGGGCCTCGTGATCCAGTTTCTGTCGCTAATGTTCAGGTGGATGGGGCTGATGACCGCCCTTTGTCTCGCCGGCGCAGCCTCGCTTTGCGGCGAAAACTTCTTCCCCAACGGCTCTTTCGAAGGGAACTGGCGTCCCGCGTGGAACCGGATGAGCGGCGAAAGCTATCTTGCGGAAACCCCCGGCTGGAGCCTGAAGAAAGAGGGGAACAATCAGTTCCTCGAAAGCGACGGCTCCGGCAAGCCTCTTGAACTTCAGTTCGAAGGGCCCGCCCGGGATCTGCGCATCACCTTCTCCATGATTAGCGGCAAGGCGGGAACTCCGGTCACGGCGGAGTTTTACAGCTACTCCTATCTGAACCCGCTCCTTCTGGGCAAGAAGGTCTTCAAGCCCGGCGCGAAGTGGGCGGACTTCTCCTTCGTTTCAGTCTGGGACAACCGGATGCGCATGCGCAACATGGCCCCCGTCAAGCTGAAGATCACGCCCCCGAAAGGCGTCGTTCTCCGGGTGGACAACGTGCGCTGCGAAAAGAAGTTTGCTCCCCTCCCGAACAAGGTCGTGAAGCGGACACCCGCGCCGGAAACTCCCGGAGAGGTCGTTCCCATCAACGAGAAGATCCCCTTCACCGTGGGGCAGACCAAGGCTGCTCCGCACGTGCCTTTCACCGTGGCGCTGCCCTTCGGGGCGGGGCAGTTCAAGTGCCCCGGCGCCTGGGCGGGCGTTCAGGTCCGTGACGCCGCGGGCAAAGTTTACCTCGCTCAGGCGCGGGTCATCGCCCGCTGGCCTCTCGACAACTCCGTCCGGGCCCTCGCCGTGGATACGGCGGCGGACTTGAAAGCCGGGCGCAACGCCTTCACCGCCGAGCCGGGGAAGGCCCCGGAAAAGGGGCGCTGGGCCCCGAAACAGACCCTTTACCTTTCCGCGACCGACGGGCAGGGGAACGTCTATACGGGCGTCTGCACCCCGGAAACCGTCGAGATCGACGGACCTCTGCGGAAGGTCTTTTCCGGCTGGACCAGCCTCAAATCCCCCGGCAAACCGGAGATCCCGGTCCAGTGCCGCACGGGATTCTTCCGGGGCGTTCCCGACGTGGAGATCGAAGTGTCGCTCCACAATCCTTACGCCAACGTTCCCTTCATTCTCGGCAGCGCCGAAGTCATGGTCCGGACCGGGAGGCCGGGGAGGGCGGAAAAAAAGAGCGTCGTCACTTCGCCCGGTGCCAAGCCCCTGACGCCGGGCGCGTTGTGCGTTTCTTCCGCAGGCGGCGTCCTCATCATGCCTCAGGCGGCGGAGCGTCACCCCGCCGCGGTCGAAACGACGCCGGACGGCGCTTTTAGGGCGGCGCTGTGGCCGAAGGGGCTGAAACAGCTCTGTCTGAGTCACAATCTGGTGCTGACCCGCCGCTTCATCTGGTCGCCCGATCTCCGGGCCGCCGACCGCTTCGGCGGCGAGGCGCCCACGGCGCTGGCGGAGCCCGCCCGTTTCGGGAAGACCCGCTTCTTCCTGCTCCCTCTCGGGACCGTGGACCGGAAAAATTATCCCTACGCGGCGGCCCGCATCGACGACTCCTTCCAGTTCCGCTACACCAAAGCCGGGCAGATGAAGTCGGGCCAGAACGGCCTGTTCAATTACGGCGACCTGCCGGGCGACGGGGGCTGGAGCAATCTCGAATCCTTCGAGGACTACGCGGAAATACTCCGGGCCGTGGTTTACGACGACCCGGCCAAGCTCGCCTTCGCCTTCGACCGGGCGGTCCACTACCGGGACATCGACACCTTCCGGGGCGTCTGCCTCTACCACATGAGCAACCACGTGGCGGGCGGGAGCTCCTACAGCCACTCCTGGCCCCAGGGGATCGTCTGCCACTACCTGCTCACGGGGGATCCCCGGAGCCGGGCGGTCCTCGAAGAGCTGGCCGAGGCCGATCTGGCCGTGCCCGTGGCCTACAAGGACATCTCCGAGGCACGGGCCCTTGCCCGCTATCTTCTCGGCCTTGCGGACCTTTACGGCGTTCTTGGGCGCCCGGCGCTGAAGGAGCGCTTCTACGCCCAGGTCAGGCACGCGGAAAAGACCAACCTCACCCCGAAGCGCAACGACGACACCATCTTCCCCTGGGGGAGCCGTCTGGATCCCTATCAGGTGTGGTACGGCGCCTGCGCCTTCATGGAAATGTACTTCCTCACCGGGGACAAAACGTTGCTGGACTCCTTCCGCCGGGAAATGAGAGCTTCGCTCAACATGGAGTTCTTCGCACTGGATCTGCGTGAGTCCTGGCCGGGCGTCCCGCCGGAAAGGGGGTGGCCCATCCAGCTGGGCTTCCATTCCCGGCACCGGGGATCGTTGATCTATCCCCTGCTGGTCTTCAAGAGCCGGATCGACAACGATCCCGAACTGCTGAAGCTGGCCCAGCGGGCCGCCTACGCCGACTGGTGCGCGGGGCGTCTCAACGGCGGCGACGCCACCACCTTCTTCCGCCTCTCGGGGCAGGAGGGGCAGACGCCTGAAAAACAGCTCATCGCCGAAGCGAGGAAGCTGGTCTTCGACGCCGCTTCGCCGAAGCTCCTCAACGGAGATTTTTCCCTCTCGCCCAAATGGTTCGTCCACTGGCACCTGCCCGATCTGCGGCAGATGGGCTTCGACAGCGCCGTCGACGAGTGGCCGCTTGTGCGGCACAAGGACTTCAAGAAGATCAATCAGGAACGGATCGACAAG
>JAFSYV010000049.1 GCA_017443585.1 Lentisphaeria bacterium
AAAAATTGATCGTCACTCTGCCTGATATGAACACCGTCGAGCTGGCGCGGGCCATCCAGGGGAAGGAGCTTCTCCAGTGCCGGGCCACCCTCACGGACAGCACTTCCCGCGTCTACCTCATCCCCCTCACGATCCGCAACCGGGCGATCGAGGGCACCCCCGTCCCCGTGGCCGAATACTACACCAAGTCCCAGATCGACACCCAGATCGCCGGGATCACCGCCGCCGACATCGGCGCGCTCCCGGACACCACCACCGCCGCCGATATTGGAGCCCTTGACGCCGCCGGCCCCGAGATCGTCCCCCTTACCGGGACGACCATCGCCCTCGCGGAAGGGAAGGTCTTTCGTCACACTCTCGCGACGGGGGAGGTCTTCACCTTCGACACCTCTCTCCTTACTGCCTCTCGGCAGGTCACGGGCGAAGTTCACCTCATCCAGCCCGCGACGGCGGTTTCCTTCACGCTTCCCGCAGGAGTGCTCTGGGAGTCTGACGGCGCTTTCGCTTCCGGGAACGACGTCCCCGATTTTTCGACCGGGAACACCCTGTACGCGCTTGTCTTCCGCTGGGACGGCTCCGCCATGCTCGGGAACCTCGCCTACACGAAGGCGGTGTAACATGCCCATTCCTTACCGTTTGAACCCCCTCGGCATCGCCCCGGTTTCCGGACCCATGCCGCTCACCTTGACGGCGGTCACCGCCGCGACGGTCGAACTCCGGGCGACCGGCTCCCCGTCGGTCGACAGACTGCATTATCGCTCAGGTCTCAAGGGGGAATGGCTTTCTTACATCCCGGGGACGGTGCTGAATGTCGACGCCGGAAAAAGCGTCCAGTTCTGGAACAGCAACACGGGACTGAGCAATTCCGGATCGAGCTATGTACAGTTTTACCTCACCGGACAACTCCAGGGGAAAGGCGACTGCATGTCCATGATCAATTATGCCTCGCAGATCGCTTATCAGGCCTTCCGGCGTCTTTTCAACGGATGTTCCGGGCTGGTCTCCGCGCCGAAAATATCTTCCGGTAAAGTCTCTACCGCCTGTTTTTACTCCATGTTCCAGGGCTGCGGCTTCGCCACGGCTCCGCGAATCTTCGCGGCCTCTCTTGTCAACAGCTGTTGCCGGGATATGTTCCGGGACTGTCAGCAGCTCGACCGCATCGAGGTGGACTTCACCGACTGGGCCGACAGTGCAAACGCAACGTTGAATTGGGTCTCCGGCGTGGCGGCCTCCGGGACCTTCATCAAACCCGCCGCATTGCCGGAGGAGTACGGCACGAGCCGCATCCCCGAAGGCTGGACAGTCATCAACAAGTGAGGTAAAATGCAATACAAGATCGAAAACGAAACGCTCATTCCTGCCCCCCGGAACTTCCGCACGCCGGAAGGGGCGATCATCTGCAACTTTTCGAGCTCGCCGGAACTCATGACCCGTTACGGCTACACCCTGACCGAGGCGGAGGCGGAAGCGTGGCGCAAGGCGCATCCGGCGCCGGAGCCGCCGCCGTCAACGTGCACGAAATACCAGCTGGTCACGGCCCTGCGGGAACACTTCCCGGAACTGCTGGCGGAGCTCCGGCAGGCCTACGCGACCGACGCCGAGCTGCAATTCTTCTGGAACTCGGTGAACGACCTCGACCGGAACAATGCGGATTTCGGCGCTATCTGCGAACGGCTCAAGATCGACGCGGCGACGCTCGACGCG
>JAFSYV010000050.1 GCA_017443585.1 Lentisphaeria bacterium
CGCTGAAGCTGTTTTTCCGTTTCCAGCCCGCCCCACACGGCGAAGCAGACGGGCGGCTTGAGCAGTTCGCCCCGGCTGTTCCGGGGGGCGTGGTGGGCGATCATGAAGCGCCGGAACTCGTTCTGCCCGTCGCGGATGCTCTTCCCCTCGCGGAAGTGGAGCAGGACTCCGGGCTGCATCACCCTTTCGCCCGGATGGAGCCGGAAGGCGGCGTGCTTCATGCCGCAGCGGATCCGGCTCTTCTTGCCGCCGCCCCAGAGGGGGTTCGCGACCTCCTTTTCCACGGAAAACTTCCAATCGCCCGTCCAGCCGATGGCGACATCCATCCCGTTCATGGGATCGTTGTCCACGCCGAAGAAGGGGAGGAATTCGGCGGAACTCCTGCCCTCACAGGATTCCAGCTCCAACTTATTGCAGCCGGGGCGGGAGAAGAGGTCCCGCTTCTGGGGCAGAAAATCGGTTCCCGCGGCCTTGGCCCCCAGATGATAACGGACGGTCAGGCGGCTGTTGCCGAAGAAACAGGTCCGCGTCAATCTCTGGTCCCCGAAAACGATCACGTCTTCCGCCTCGTAATCCAGCACGGAGATGTCGGAAATGACGCAGGTGTCTTCGGCCCCGATGTTTTCGAAGTAGGGCGTGTATTCGATGACGGGGAAGTCCGGATAACGGATCATCTCGAGCGTCACCCGGAGCACTCCGGGCACGGCCTCATACACCATTATCGCTTTTCCGCAGTTTCCCTCTTCGATCCGGCAGGGGACGCCGCTCAGATCGCAAGGCTTTCCGTCGTACGAAAAGGAAAAGGGCTTGACGGGATTTTCCGATTCCAGCAGTTTTTCGAAAGTTTCGCGGCAGTACATCGAAAGAGCCTCCCTCCTGTTTTTCGGGTTTCCGGTATGGGGCCGGTCCCTCAGACCAGCCGGAGCTCCAGCAGCATCACCGAAGGTTTGCTGCCGAGGGTGAATTTGATCCCCCCCTCCTCGTACGAAACATCGGCCTTGCCCAGATCCCGGCCCTGATCCACGGACCAGGCGTTCACGCAGGCGACCTTGCGGTCGGACTTCAGCGTCACCACGTTCCCGCTCACGTGGAAGGCGCTGACGAGGACCATCATTTCGCCCGAAGCGTTCTTCGCGGCGAGGGCGTAGAGGTCCCGGTCGTTGGAAAGGATCTCCAGCCGCTCGGGATAGGCCAGCATCTGACCGAAAGCCTTCATGGCGTAGTAGCTCTTGGAGGGGACGCCGAAGGGCGAGAAAAGCCCGAACCGGGTGCAGGTGGCGGTGTAGTAGCACCCCATATCCAGCGGGGTGTCCTGCCAGACGGTGAGGACGGCGGTGAGAAAGGCCGCCGCGTCCAGGTCCTTCATCTTGTACTCGAAGTGGAACTCCTTGCGCTCCGGAGCGATGCCCAGACTCCAGGTGCCGGGGACGTAATGCCACTCGTTGAGGTGGAGCTCCGCGTCGGTGTAGCCGTAGGAATCCACCATTTCGCGGGTGTAGAAGACCTGTTCGCGCATGTACTCCACGTTGTCGGTGTAGCAGTGCCACGAATAGAAATCCAGCGGCGCCTTATGCTCGGCGCAGCACTTGAGAAATTTGCCGGAGTACCCGTCCTTGTCGCAGCGGATGTGGGCCGGGCCGCCGATCTTGATCTCGGGGAAACGCTTCTTGAGGATCGTCGCCAGGTGGCAGTAGAACTCGTTGAAGTCGTCGATGGGCCCCGCCCACAGCCCTTCGGGCTCGTTCCAGATCTCCCAGTACTTGATGCCGAAGTGGAAGCCGTTGCCCCAGCCTTCGTTGTAGTGGCGGATGATGTTGCTCGCCACGTCGGCCCACTTGTCCCATTGTTCCCGGGGAACGGGGCGGGTGTTGTACCGGGGCACGTGGTGCTCGATGCTGGGCCCCAGCCGGTAGACGATCTGGGTCCCCAGCCCGATGCAGTGGGCGATGTATTCGTCGGTCTGGTCGAAGTAGTAGTTCCGGGGGTCTTCGGCGTCGAGGTGCATGAAGGGGAAGATCATGTTGAAGTCCACGATCCGCCAGCCCCGGTTTTCCAGCGGCGCGTCGTGGAGCCGGGTATAGGGCATGTTCAGCGCCTTGAAGGGGACGCTGATGTCCATGGAGCTGGTGTTGTTCAGGGGCGGGGCCAGATTGCCGCCGTTGAGGGCTTTCAGGGGGCCGACGGTCTTCGCCGTGTTGAGCTGAAGTTCGGGACGGTGCATTTTTTTCTCCTTGTCTTCGGAATGAAACAGACCTTGTGCTACAATATACCCCGCCGGAAGAAAAAAGTCAAACGCCCGCAACGGGGAAAGTACGCCTTTTGCCGAAATTTGCAAAAAGGCCGGAGCCGTGCTATATTAGGGGCCGCAAATGAGGAAAGGATCCATGAAAAGCGTTCTGGAAAGATTTTTGACCTACGTTTCCTTCGACACCCGATCCGAAGAAAACTCCCCCGCTCACCCCACGGCCGAAAAGGAGTTACGTCTGGAGGAA
>JAFSYV010000051.1 GCA_017443585.1 Lentisphaeria bacterium
AAAGGTCTTTCCCCTCCGCCCCGAACCCCACCTCCCTTTTCCAAACCTTTTTGTGTTCGCTTTTTGTTTTTGACGCAAGGCAAAAACAAAAAGCGCCCCCCTTAAAAGATTTGGCTCTGTTCCCTGCATGGGTAAATCATCTTCCTCAAACGTATCTTGCGATAGTGGAGGGACCGCAAACAAGCCGTGCTTCCCCCGCTGTAACCCCCAAGACGCTTCTCTCTGCCACCTCGGGTCGGAGCCACACACGCTCCAAAATAAATAACGTCATTGCACGGCTTCGGCGGAGCCGGAGTCCCGAAAGACTCGGTGGATAACATACAAGATGAGGGCTCGGGAAAAGAAAACAAAAGCGGTTTACTTTTCCCGAGCCCCACAGGCTCCGAATCTTTTCAGCGCGTTAAACCGAACGGAATCCGTTATTTGAATTTTTTCCCCTTACAGTCCGGACAGGTCACTTTTCCAAGTGAAGCCCCCGCTCCGAGGTAGCGACAGGTGTAGCAGTTCATTTTCCCGTTTCCGCACATACAGGATATTCCATAAGTTCCATAGGAAAGCCGTCCTGTACCATGACAAGCGTTGCAAGGTTCCTGACGGGAACCTTTGCATGTGGGGCAGACGACTTCCCCCGTACCGTTGCAGGTGGCGCATTTTTCGATTTTCTTCAACACCACTTCTGCGCAGAATGCCGCAGTCAGCGACAACACGGCGATAAGAATAAGTGAAAATTTCATTTTTTTTGTTCTCCTTTCAAAATTTATTGTTTCAATTTCCCCAGATATCGTAGATACGCTTGCAGGCATTCCATTTCTCACGCGCTTCACTGCCTCGTGGAGGAGGATAATTCGGATTGAAGGTGCTCTTCGTGCTTTTTTCATATTCCTGTTTCGCGTAGAATTTAGCTACGCTGGCTTGAAATTCCCTTTCTCTGAGGAGACTTCTTGTCTGAGAACTGAATCTTCCCGCCAAGGCATCATACCGTGCAATGATGCGATCCATTTCCCTATGCCATTGAGCATAGGGGATTTCCATGGTGAAAGCAGAGATGTCATAGATTTCACGATAGGATAACCGACGTGGAAGTTTGTTGATTTTTCTCAGCAAGATTTCCGCTCTGGCCTCACAGCCGTTGCCCAACATGTCGCCGTTTTTCATGATATAGATGGCATTGGATATAGCCGTCTTTGCCTCATTATCCTTGTAGAGACACCTATCGACAAGGGCCAGCTGGATATAAGAGGAGGCGGTATTCACAGATGCTCCATCGGATTGTATCAAACGAAGGAGCAACCGCCGGGCTTCCGAATAATTTCCGGATTTGAGAGCGGCTTCTTTAGAGTTGTAGATATCCATCCCGCAGACGTTTACTGCGAGACCCCCCGCCAACAGGAGCATACAGATGATTTTGAACATACTTCCTAACCTTTCTTTTTTGTCTGTTCTGTTTTGCATCAATAAACTTTTTCGTAATTTTATTATGCCATACCTCACCTCCCCCTCCGAAATATCTCCTGAGCCCCGGGAAATCACCTGGCCTCCTGTTCGGGACTTGGTCATTTGCAGATAGTTATTGTCTTACGGAAGGAACGACCGTTATATTGGGCTTCTATTGCGGTCCTGTATTCCCTCCCCGCTCTGACCGGCGGATTGCCGGCTCTGACGCTTCCGCCGGAATAGACGCTGATACTGGTTCCTGCCGCGCGCCAGTTTACACCGGAGAATACCCTCTTGCCGTCGACATAGAGCGAGTACGAAGCCGTACGACCGGCGGCGATCCTGGAGGGGCCTGATATTCTGCCGTTGCCTGAACCGCTCGACGCATACGACGACGAACTGCCCGTTCCGCCTCCGGTTGCCGCATCAGCGGCTCCCTGAGCTGCCCCCTCCGCAGCGCCTTCAAGCGCTGCGAGCAGCAGTATTTTCGTAAAATCGCAGTAGGGTTTGGCGACTTCGTAATCGAAAGAGTCCCATGGATATTTGACACTCGTGAACTGATGCCAAAACAACATTTCGAATGTTCCCGTAATGACATCTCCCGTCATGGCGATCGCACCGGCCGGGATCGTCCAGCAACATATGAACGGGAACAATATCACGCTTGCTCCGCCGATATTCTTACATTCGGCTGCGGTAAAACCAATCATATTGAGCGGAGAACAAAGAATTCTTGAAAATGCCAGACCTTGCCTCTCCAAGGCGTTGGGGCCTGAACTCACCTTTTCGGCGGCCTGGTTGGAATCATCCGACGTCTCGTTCACAGTGCTGCATCCCGTGCATGTAGTGAAAAATATGCATAAAATAAGTCCTGTGTGCAGAAAAAACTTTTTGATCTTCATCTTGCCTCCTGAATCGTGTTGGGATTAATAATACAAAACAAAAGCCGCGATAATCCAGAGGCTGGATCTCGCGGCGCGAAGGAGGGAATGGCGGGGCCGTAGGGCTATGGCAGGAACTGCCGGTTCCACAACTGTCGCTGTGAAATCCAGCATATTCGGGGACAAAAAAACCGAACGTCCCCAAACACTAGTCTTGAAGGCCCGACCAAGAGCCCGCTGCCAACATGCAAAAGAACGTCCGGCAAGATGTGAAGACACAATCCCACCGGATACATTTCACCTGTGTTGGTAGCAAAAGACTTTTTTACTTGGTCGGTTTTCAAGACTATTTGCTGAAATATAACGGTTTTTCAATCATCGCAGTCGGCGGTACCGTCTGAGACAGCGCCGCGAACCGTTCCTAATATACACCATGTCAAAGGAAATTGCAAACCCGAAAATACAAAAACATTTCTTTTTGCCGACTTCGAGGCGAAGAATGACGACAAGCACAGGATGTGGTAAAAAAGAAACCCGGAAAGGTTTGGGAAAGGGAGGTGGGGTTCGGGGCGGAGGGAAAGACCTTTCCTCAAAAGGGCTTCTCCTCCGCCCCGACTCCTTTAACCTTCTTTTTCGAGGCGCTTGACCCAGATGTTTTCGGCGGCGGAGACGGGAAGTTCCTGCGCCTTGCCTTCCGCGGTGATTTTGAGGGTGGAGCGGTCGAGCGAGATCCCCGTCAGGACGACGGAGTCGCCCTCTTTCAGGGAAATTTCGCCCGAGGGGGTGAAATTGCGGCTGAAGCGCTCGATGACCGCGCTTTCGTCGGGAGCCAGATCGCTCAGGACGCAGCACTCCCGGAAATCTTCCCGCTTGAGGTTGCCCATGGCTTCGGTCAGGTAGACTTGCAGGCTCCTCGCGTCGGAGCGTTTCGTGATGGCGTCGGAAAAGATGACGAACCGCTCGATGGTGTCGGAATCCACCACATGCTCCAGATGGCAGGCGGTGTCTGCGGCCTTTTCAGGCGAAAGTCCGAGGATCTCGGTGAAAAAGCGTTTCAAGACCCGGTGCCGGGTGACGATCTCCCACGCCACCTCTTCGCCCGCCGGGGTGAGCTCGACCGGGTAATGGACGTTGTAAATGATATAGCCCATATCCACCAGCTGGCGGAGCGCTTCGGTCACGGAGGGCATCTTGACGCCCAGCCGCTCGGCGATCTCCTTCGAATGGGCGTGGCCTTCGTGATGCGACAGTTCGGCGATCGCTTCGAGGTAATCTTCAAGGCTTGCGGAAAGTTTCCTCGCCATGGGTTTCTCCGTTGAAAAGTGAACGATAAGAACAACATCAGGCAATATACCACACAAAGGCGAAAAAATCAAGTTTTTTTCGGCATCCCGGACAGAATTTTTGCCAAAATTTCCCCTACGGGGAAAATCAGACGGCGGAAAAGATCAGATCGGGCTTTCTTTCGGGCGGGGCTTCGGCCGCGAGGCGGGGCGTGGTGATCCCCGTGAGCACCAGGCAGGAGCGCAACCCGTTGGCGTTGGCCCCCTGGATGTCCGAGTAGAGGGAGTCGCCGATCATGGCGATGCGGTGCGGGAGGACGGGGCGGCCCAGACGGCTTTCGAGTTCCGCTTCGACGCCTTGGTAGATGAGGGGATAGGGCTTGCCGATGTAGCAGGGCGTCACCGTGATCCCCGCCTCGGCGAGGAGTGTGCAGATGAATCTGGCCTGCGCTCCGCTGCCGATGCCCATGGCGTCGCTGTCGGAGCAGGGCCAGTAGCTGTCGGGGTTGACCACGATCATGGGCAGTTCGGGACGGCGCAGGTAACTGTTGAAGACCGCCTCCAGCTGCCGCTGCCAGTCGTAATCCCCCTCGCCGAAAATGATTCCGGCACAGCGGGGGAGTTCCGCCGGATCCTCGGTCGTCCGGAGCCCGGCCAGCTCCGCGTAACTGGGATCCCCCAGTTTTCCGCACTGGAAGAGGAGCTCACCTTGGTAATTTGTCCGGGCGGCCCAGAGTTTCAGCACGTCGCCGCAGGAAAAGATGTGTTCTTCGCCCACGGGCAACCCGCACTCATGGAGCAGCGCGGCCTTTTCGCGGTGGGAGTTGCAGCTGTCGTTGGTGAGGAGCAGGTGGGGGAAGGCGAGTTCGGAAAGGTGTTCCAGCAGCTCCCGCGCTCCGGGGAGGGGACGCCCCCCGGAGGAAAGGGTCCCGTCGATGTCGAAGAGAAGCAGGTCGAATTCATCCTTCCCCTGCCTGAGAAAGTACTGAGTGAATGTTTCCGGCATAGTCCTGTCGTTTCCCGTGTTGTTTCCATAATGTAGACCCACTTTCCCCGGAGTCAAGTCCCGCGGGAGGCTTTTTCCGGAAAAATTTTTCTTCGGGCGCGGGAAGTGCGCCCCGGCAGCGGAAGGGAAATGCAAAGTTGGAAGCTCCTAATTTTCGGAGGAAAGGGGGATTTCCCCGGCCAAAAAGAGTTTTTTTTATAAAATCGGTCGATTTTTCCTTGCAAAATCGCTTGTGGAGGGTTATATTAGGCACATGATATGTTAGGAGAGACTAATAAAATAAAAAGAAAGGACTTCTCTCATGCCGAAAGAGACGAAACGCGGTGCTGAAGAAAACGGCCGGGAAATGACTTTGGCGGAACTGCCCGTGGGCCGTTCGGCTACCATCGTGAAGGTCATGCCCAAGGCCCGCGGACAGAAAAAATTTGCCGATGTGGGACTGGTGGCGGGGGCGGAACTGCTGATGGAAGCTCACGCGCCCATGGGCGGTCTGCTCAGGATCCGGATCATGGGCACCAGCATGGCGCTCCACCGCGACGATGCCGCGCATTTCATCATTTCCGAGGGAGAAATGCGATGAAACAGCGATTCCGTGTGGCTCTGGCGGGCAACCCCAACTGCGGCAAGACTTCCGTTTTCAATGCCCTCACCGGAGCCCGGCAGCACGTGGGAAACTATCCCGGCGTGACGGTGGAAAGCAAATCCGGCTCCTTCACCCTCAACGGGCTTGAGATCGAACTCATCGACCTGCCCGGCGTCTACTCCCTTTCCTCCAGCTCGCCCGAGGAGCGGGTGGTCTTCGACGAACTCACCGCTCCGGGCATCGACCTCATCATCAACGTGGTGGACTCCACCATCCCCCGGCGGAGTCTCTACCTCACCACCCAGCTGGCGGAGCTCCATATCCCCATGCTGCTCGCCTTCAACATGAGCGACGACGCCCGGCGCAAGGGCATGAAGTACGACATCCCCAAGCTGGAGACCTACTTCGGCTCTCCCATCGTCCAGACGGTGGGCAGCCAGAGTTCCGGGGTGAAGCCCCTTCTGGACCGGCTGGAAAAGACCCTCGAGGAGCTCGAGGACCACGGCGTCCCCATGCTCTCCTACGGCGCGGACATCGATGACGCCATCAACGCCGTCGCCGAAAAGATCGATTCTCTCCACGTGGA
>JAFSYV010000052.1 GCA_017443585.1 Lentisphaeria bacterium
CCTGTTCCACTCTTTCGGCATGAACACCTGCCTCTGGCTTCCCGTCCTCACGGGGGCCCGGGTGGTGATGATCCCCAACGCCCTCGACGCCAAAGCCGCCGGAAAGGTCCTGCGCGAACAGCGGATCACCGTGCTCATGACCACGCCGGGATTTCTCCAGATCTACATGCGCGGATGCCATGCGGAAGATTTCCGCAGCGTCCGCCTGACCGTTGCCGGAGCGGAAAAACTCCGGAGCGACATCGCCGACAAATATTACGAAATGACCGGGCTGGTCATCGCCGAGGGGTTCGGCTGCACGGAACTTTCGCCCATCGTTTCCATCAACGTGCCCGCTTCGCTGGCGGATCTGGGCGTCAAGGTCGCCAAACGGGGCAGCATCGGCCCTCCGCTGACGGGGGTCTGCGTGAAGATCGTGGACCCGGAGACCTTCGAGCTCCGGCCTGAAAACGAGGACGGGCTCCTCATCGTCAAGGGCGCCATCGTCATGAAAGGCTATCTGAACGATCCCGAAAAGACCGCTCAGGTGATCCGGGACAACTGGTACATAACGGGAGACATCGGCCACATGGACCGCAACGGCTTCATCACGCTGACGGGACGGATCTCCCGCTTCAGCAAGATCGCCGGTGAAATGGTCCCCCACGAACTGGTGGAGCAGGAGATCAACGACGTCCTCCGGGCCGACCGGCGGGTCATCGCCGTGGGAGGGGCCGCCGACGCCCGCCGGGGCGAGAAACTGCTGGTCTTTTACTGCGACGGCAAGCTGGTCAACCCGGGGGCGTTGGTGAAGCAGCTCCGGGAACGGAAGGTCCCCAATCTGTGGATCCCCCATGCGGACAACTTCATCAAAGTGGACGCTCTGCCCATGCTGGGCAGCGGGAAGCCGGATCTGCATAAACTGGCGGAACTGTGCCGTCTTCACGACGACCCCGCCGACTGAATTTTCGAGGGAGATGAAAAAATGTTCGACTTCAAGAATCCGGGATACGAGATCATCGACGCCCACGTCCACCCCTGCGTTCATCACGCCTTCCTGGACATTACCGCGGAAAACGATGAAGCCGTGGACAACAACGCTTTCGTTGCGGTGCTCAGGGCGGCGGGGATCTCCCGTGCCGCGGGCTCCGTCGGCTGGCGTCTTACGGAAAAGGAACTTACCTGGGAAACGTTGCACGGCTTCAACCTCAAGGCCCTGTCGGGCCGGGACGGCACCGGCGGTTTTCTGATCCCCGGCATCTGCGTCCACCCCCGCTTTCTCAAAGAGTCGCTGGCGGAGATCGACTACATGTACCATCATGAAAACGTCCGCCTCATCGGGGAGCTGGTCTCCTACATGATGGGCGGATACGACTACGCCGCACCTGAAATGGATCCCATCTGGGATCTGGCCGACCAGCTGGGCATGGTGGTGGATCTGCACCTCAACTCCATCGACGAGCCCCGGCGGATCCTCAAGAAATTCCCCGGCCTGAAGCTGGTCATCGCCCATCCCACCGCGTCGCCCCAGGAGTACGAGGCCCGTATGCGTCTGGCGGCGAAATATCCCAATGCGGCGCTGGATATTTCCGGCTCCGGCCCCAACGCCTGGGGAATGCTCCGGAAGGGCATCAAGTGGGCGGGGAAGGAAAAGCTCCTCTTCGGCACCGACTTCCCCATCCGGAACCCCGGCATGTACGTGGCGGGCGTCCTCTTCGAAAGACTGAGCGACGAGGAAAACGCGGCCATCTTCGCCGGCAACTTCAGACGCCTTATGAGCATGTGATCATTCGATTTTCAACCTGAACAAAGGAGATAAAAATGTTCGACTTCAAGAATCCGGGGTATGAGATCATCGATGCCCACGTCCATCCTTTTTCATGCTACGGCTGTCTGGACACCACGAAACGGGGCGGCGCCACTCCCGACGACGACTTCGTGACGGTGCTGAAAGAGGCGGGCATTTCCCATGCGGCGGGCTCCGTCATACGGCGTATCGAAGGAGCCGACATCACCTGGGAAACCATCCACGGCTTCAACGTCAAGGCTCTGGAAGGCCGGGACCGCTTCGGCGGTTTTCTGATCCCGGGGATCTGCGTCCATCCTCACTTCGTCAAGGAGTCCCTGGCGGAGATCGACTACATGTACCACAAGGAAAACGTCCGCTTCATCGGCGAGCTGGTGGCCTACATGATGGGGTACAGGAACTATGCCGCTCCCGAAATGGATCCCGTCTGGGATCTGGCCGACCAGCTGGGCATGGTGGTGAATCTGCACCTCAACTCCATCGACGAACCCCGGAAGATCCTCAAGAAATTCCCCAACTTGAAGCTGGTCATCGCCCATCCCACGGCGTCGCCGCAGGAGTACGAGGAGCGGATGCGTCTGGTGGCGAAGTATCCCAACGCGGCGCTGGACATTTCCGGTTCCGGCCCCAACACCTGGGGCATGCTCCGGCGGGGCATCAACTGGGCGGGCAAGGAAAAACTCCTCTTCGGCACCGACTTCCCCATCCGGAATCCCGGCATGTACGTGGCGGGCGTCCTCTTCGAACGGCTGAGCGACGAGGAAAACACCGCCATTTTCGCCGGCAACTTCAAGCGGCTCATGAATATCTGACCATGATGGAAAAACAGCAGATCTTCCGGCGGGGACAGGCGGCCTTCCGGCTCCTTTTCACTTCGCCCGACAACTCGGGGGGCGTGACCGTCTCCGGCAGCGGGTTCCTGGAACTGCTCCACGGGCTCATCGAGCTCGAGGGCCGTTCCGGGGTCCCCGGCGGAGCCGTGGCCGCCGACTACTGCAACGTGATATTCCGCCGTTACGGAGCGGGAGCTTCGGAGGAGCTTCTCTGCGCCCTTTTCGACAGCTTCACCGCCGCCGGGGTCCGGCCCGAAGAGCTGAGGGCGCGGGAGTTCACCCCCACGGTGGCCTTTCTCATCGACGAGACCTGCGCGTTGCTCCTGCTGCTCCGGCAGATCCGGCTGGACCTGCCCGGTTTCGGTCTGCTGCCCGGAGCGGAAAGCATTTTCGCCGACCTGGATCTGGTGGACGGCCCCGAAACGCTGGCCGCGGCCATCGCGGGAGCCGACCGCTTTCTCCGGGGGCGGGTCTTCCGCTTCATCCGGGACCGGTTCATCCCCGCCAAGGCGGACTCCGCCAAACCGGTGGAAAAATTCTTCGGTTTCCCCGGCGTCCGGGCCATCTTTCAGGACCATTTCCGCAAGTACGCCGAAGGCATTTCCAACATCCCCTTGCTCATCAACAGTCTGCCCGGCTACGGCAAGACCAGCATGACCATCTCCTACGCGCTGGCGGAACCCGAGGTGGTGCTGATCCTGCCCGAGCCCGAGGCCCTCGAAGAGGACTGGCACGCCCTCATGGCCCCCCTGACCGCCCGGCGGGACTTGAAGTTCGTGGTCTTCTTCGACGACATCGACCCCCGGAGTATCAACTGGTACAAGTTCCGCACCCACGTGGGGGGCGCTTTCACCCTGCCCCCCAACGTGAACGTGGCGCTGTCGGCCAACTACGAATTCCCCCCCAGCATCCTTTCCCGCGGACGGCGGGTGAGTTTCCCGGTCTTCGACGAGGTCCGCTGTCAGGAGATGGTGGAGGATTTTCTCCGGGATTTCGGTCTGCGGACCATCCCCGGCAATCTGGTCTCCCTCATCGCCGCAGACTACACCGAGGAGTTCGGCCAGCACAAGTTCACGGAGCTCTCGCCCCGGACCCTCATGCGCTATCTGGAAATCTACCAGAAGAGCACCGTCAAACGGCGGAACATCGTGGAAGTGGCCATGGGGCCCATGATCACCCGGCCCGACCCGGAGCTCTTTTACGAGTTCAACATCGAGCTCATGCGCTCCCTCTACGGCGAAGACTACATCAAACGGCTGCTCAAGGAGCGGCTCAAGAATCTTTGAAGGGCAGCCGGGGCTGTTCCTCGACGGGGGCGGAAAGCGGGCGCAGAGCCCCCAGTCCAACCCCCACCAGCCGGACGGGCCGCACCCCCGCGGCGGTCTTGCGGAGCAGTTCCACGGCGTAATCGCCGATCTCCGGCCCCTTGGTGAAGGGCAGGTCCTCCCGTGAAACGCTCCTTGTGACGGTCTGGAAGTCGGCGTACTTGATCTTCAGCGTCACGCTGCACCCGGCAAAGCCCTTCGTGCGGGCCCGCCGGGCCACTTTCCGCGCCAGAGTGCGGACCATGATCCGCAGTTCCCGGAGGTCGGAACAATCCTCGTCGAGGGTGATTTCCCGGCTGATGGACTTGGGGTCGCTTTCGGTCTCCACGCGCCGGTCGTCGATGCCCCGGACGATCTTGTAGTAAAAATCCCCCGTCTTGCCGAAAAGGAGCCGCAGCGTTTCCAGATCCAGCTGCCGCAGGTCGGCTCCGGTACGGATGTTCATGCTTTCCAGCCGCGCGGCGGTGACCTGCCCGATGCCGTGGAACTTCTTGATGGGCAAGGCGTCGAGAAAGGCTTCCGCCTCGGCTTGTTCGATGACCGTGAGCCCGTCGGGCTTCTCGAAGTCCGAAGCGGTCTTGGCCAGGAACTTGTTCGGCGCCACCCCCGCGGAGCAGGTGAGCCCCGTTTCCGACTTCACTTTGGCGCGGATGTACTCCGCCGCCGCCCGGCCCGAATCGAAGTTCAGCTTGTTGGAGCGCAGGTCCAGATAGGCTTCGTCGATGGAAACGGGCTCCACCAGATCGGAAACCTCGTCGAGAATGGCCCTGACCTGACGGGAAACGCCGACGTATTTGCGGTGATTGGGCCGGATCAGCACCGCCCCCGGACACAGCCGCAGCGCGGTCCGGGTGGCCATGGCGGAGTGGACCCCGAAACGCCGGGCCTCGTAGGAACAGGTGGCCACCACGCCCCGGTGCTCCGGGGAGCCCCCCACGATGACGGGGAGTCCCCGCAGATCGGGGCGATCCCGCTGTTCGATGGAAGCGAAAAAGGCGTCCATGTCGATGTGCAGGATCGTGCTACGCGTTTTGGTCTTCTCCTGTTTTCCCCCGTGCGGCCCGGCTGTAGAAACTCGCCTTGGGCACGACGGCGTAGCCGGGGAAGCGTTTGCGCACCTCCTCCGGGGTATCCTCCGGGATGTACTGGAACCGGTGGTACATCCAGAGGTACTGTTCGGGATGCTTCCGGATGAACGATTCGGAAATGTCCATGAGCTCCTGGATCACCTCCGCCTGGTTCGCATATTGGTCGTAGGGCTTGCTCAGATGGCGGTAGCCCCCGACGATCTTCCCCTCGGCGTTCCGGCAGGCGAAGCCGAAGAGGATCTCGCTGGGGATCCCCTTCCGGGCGCAGTATTCGTGGAGCATGGCGGGGGCGGTGCTGGTGGGCACCGGGAGCCCGAAGAAGTTCACGAAGATGCCCCCGTCGCGGGGCCGGGTGTTCTGGTCGATGAGGGTGCCGATCCCCCAGCCCGCCTTGAGGGCCGCGACGGCCGCCCGGATGGCGCCCTTGGCGAAGATGATCTTGAGTCCGGGGGTGTTTTCCCGGTTGCCGCTGTTGAGCAGACGGTCCAGATAGGGATTCCGCACGGGCCGGGCGATGGCGGCGATCTTCACCCCGCCGTAGAAGGGGGACATGAGCCCCGAAGCCTCCCAGCTGCCGAAGTGGGGCGTCACGTAGATGATCCGGGTGCCCGTCTCCCGGTAGAACTTCAATCCCTCCACGGCCCCTTCCTCGGGGACGCAGCAGCGGTCGATGCGCTTCCTGTTGCCGTTCATCCAGATGTATTCGGTCAAATTCCACAGCAGAAAATCGCAGCACGCACGGGAAATGCGCCTCACCTCCTTTTCCGGCAGTTCCGGCAAGGCGGCGCGGATGTTGGCGCGGATCAGGCGCCGGACGGGGGGGAGCAGATGCATCGCCCCGCCCACCAGCCAGGCCATGCCCCGCATGACGGGCCAGGGCATGACCCGGACGAAGCAATAGGGGATGTAGATGGCGATGAACTCCGCGCACCAGCGTATCTGTTTGAAAAATTTTTTCATCGGTCAGTAATGTCTGATTTTCAAGGTGGATCTTCCCGGCCCGTAAACCTTTCCCCGAACCAACGCCCCGGTCCCCTCGGGGACGGTGAACTCGAGAACGAAGTCCTCGCCTTCCCGGCGCCACTCCGACGTCACGGGGCCGAAAACGGAATCGTACCGGGCCCGGGCATACTGCAGGAACCTTCCGAAACGGGGAGCGATCTCGAACCGCCGGGCCCCGAAGTCGGGCCGGATCCCGCACACCGTTTCGAAGAGCCAGCAAGTGGCCGCGCTCCAGGTGACGCAGGGACTCTCCGTCTGCCGGATCACCGGATAAAGCCACGAGGGCCGGGAACTTTGCAGAATCAGCTGCCAGGCGGTGTCCAGCGCTTCCACCTCGGTCAGCACGGGGAGCAGATACGCCGTGCCGACAAGTCCGGTCGAAAAGTGCATGGCGCGCTTCTTTTCGATGTCCTTGAGGAGCGACTCCACCACCAGCACCCACAGGTCCCAGTTTTCCGGGGTGAGGCCGAAGCGCAGCGCCAGCACGGCGGCGGTCTGGGAAGACTCGGCGAAACGGCCGTCTCCGGTATAGAACTCCTTGAGAAAGGCCGCTTTTTTCCCGGCATAGCGGGCGCTCCGCTCGCAGGCGATGCGTTCTTCGCCCAATGCGCGGGCCAGGTCGGCGCAGAGCCGATCCATACCGGCCGAAAAGGCTCGGGCGACGAGTTCTTCCGGCGCGGGGTCCTCCGCGAAACGGTCGGCGATCTCCTTTTCGGCGGTCTCCAGATGGGCCGCCGCCGCGGGAAGATACTGCCGGACCGCTTCGGTCTCGCCGTATTTGCAGTAGAGCTGGTCCAGGACGACGACGCCTGCGTAACTTTCGGCCAGGCCGCCACCGGCGAGTTCCCGCAGAAAGAGCGGTCGCAGGTCCAGAGCGAAACCGGCCGCCTCAGAGAGCAGCAGCAGCGTTGCCCGGTCGGGAGGCGTCGGGCCGGAAAAGATCCTTTCCTGCTCCCGGATCATGCGTTCGGCGAGGATATTCAGCAGATGGTTCGAACAGCTGAATTCCCCCGTTCTCCGGAGCGGCGGCGAAGGGGGGGCCGCATCCCCTTTCGCTTCCGGCAAAGCGGAAGCCGTCGAGTCTCTATCCATAAAGAATTCCCTGTTCTGCTTTCTGTTCCCGGCGAAGCCTCATATCTCGGGCGAAAACTCCCGGCTTCAGCCGTTTCCCGGTCATTCCGCGCGGGTCAGCCGGAACTGCTCCAGTCTGACCGTCATCCCCAGCCCGTCGAGGCAAATGGCAAAGGGCCCCGGGGGAGTGCGGAACGTGACGACGCCGCGGTAAATCCCCTTCTCCTTCACCGGACAGCGCAGCTGCAGAGTCGGGACTTCCCCGTTCCCCTGCCGCCGGACGGTCCGGACCTCCACCGCGGCCGCCTTGCCCGAAACAGCCTCCGCGCTGACCACGAAGGTGAAGCGGAATCCGCCGCCGCCCGGCACCGGCCGGGATCTGAAGGCCGCAGCGGACCGGCTCGGGCCGAAAGCGCCGGGCCCCAGCAGATCGTCCGGCGACGCCGGAGGAGCCGGAGAAACGGCCGCGATCCGGGAAAAACTCAGCGGATTTTCGTAGAAATAGATGTCGAGATTCTTGCGCTTCGACTGACGGTAGCGTTTCGCCCGGACCCGCGAGAGTTTCGCCCCCGGCCGGAGTTCATCCTTCCGGGGTTTGAGCCCCTTCAGGTGCCGTTCCGTCACGACCAGCAGAAAATGCCCGTCGGGATCGGTGATGCCGTTCAGCCCCTGGGCGAAGAACTCCCGCTGATTGTCCTCCAGCGGGATGCAGGGAACTTGCGTGTGATAGGTAAACCGCTCCGTGTCATTGTGTTTGACCAGGACCCGGAGGTCCGGATACAGCTTCCGGTAGTCGGAAACGGTCCTGCATATCGTCGTGAACGCGCGGGATTGGATGTTGAGCTTGTAGTGGGCGATGACCAGCGCTCCCCCCGTACACCCGATGAGACACCCCAGCGCGATGACCCTCCCGAACCAGCTGGGCAGACACCGGAAATACCGGCACAGCAGCCGCCACCAGGCTTCCCCCCGGCGGCAGCCGAAGGCGGTGGCGATGACCATCGGAAAGATCATGATCGAGGCATAGCGGATCGAAATGATCCCCTTGGCACAGCGCCACAGCCCCATGAAGAGAAAGGCCGCCCAGAGGATGACGAAGAGCTTTCCCCGATGGTGGCGCTTCGCGAGCATGAACACCGTGGACACCAGCGCTCCGATGGCGAAGACCAGGCAGACCCCGTTGGGGATCTGCTGGAAGAAGGTCTGGAAAAACTTGTGGAAGAAAGCGCCCATTATTCGATGAAATCCCGGAAATGATTCATGACCAGTGCGGACTGGAGCACGAAGGGCTCCATGCCCCCGGTGAGAAAACCGATGGTGAACCAGAGCGTCGGCGTGATGAGGAGCACGAGCAGAAAATGGAGCGCCGCCTTGCGCCAGGTGTATCTCTTCCGGATCAGTTCGATGAACAGGATCAGGGCCGTCAGGGGCAGGAATTCCATCCCCTCGTGGCGGCAGCACCAGGCCAGGGCGCAGCAGCAGGCGTAAAGGATCCAGAGCCGGTTCTCCTGATACCGCACGGCCCGGAGCCCGATCCACAGGCAAAGCCCCGCCAGCAGGATATAAAGGCTGTCCCGGATGGGCATGACCGAAAAAAAGAGCAGCGTGGGGTGGAAGATGAAGAAAATGGCCGCGTACCGGGCGATCCTCCGGTTGCCCGTGGACTCCATCGCCAATGCGTAGGCCACCACGGGGACCAGACAGCCGGGCACGAACGCGTAGAGCCGGGCCGCCGTTTCCGGCGCCAGCCCCAGCTGGATCAGGAGTTTGATCAGATAACAGGGCAGAGGCGGAAACTGGGGAACGGTGTATTTCCCCGTGGCGGCCCAGACTGCGGCGGCGTTGACATAGCCGACGGAATCCCGCTCCAGCAGCGGGGTCCAATCCCAGGCGATGAAACGCATCACCGCCGAGGCGATCAGGACCAGCACCAGGAACACCTGCGGCTTCAGCAAAAACTCCCTGATCCTGCCGATCCGGGCGATGAACGTCGTTTTTTCCATGTTTTCGGGGACAACCTTACGGGACGGCTTCCGGAGATGCGGGACCGAACCGCCGCGACCGCCCCTGTTTTCGAACAAGGAGAGACCGCCGCGAACGGACTCCCCGCACGGCTCCCTCCTCCTCTCCTAAATATACACCCGGCTCCCCGCTTTTACAAGGAGTTTCCCCGAGCTTTTTCCCGGAAAAATATGTATCATGTTACATGAATTCACTTGAAAATGATACGTTTTGGTGTTATATTATGAGGATGTGTGTTCGAAACGCCTTCGAAAAGGCAAAAATAAGGATCATCGAAATGAACGTCTATGCCGCCCGTGTTCTGGAAAAACTCAAGAAGGACAACCCCCATGAGCCCGAGTTCATCCAGAGCGTTACCGAAGTTCTCGGCTCCCTTTCCATGCTGCTGGACCGGCAGCCCAAGTACGAGAAGAACCGGATCCTCGAACGGATGGTGGTCCCGGAACGGGTCATCATCTTCCAGATCCCCTGGCTGGACGACAAAGGCGAGATCCAGGTGAACATCGGCTACCGGGTGCAGTTCAACAGCGCCATCGGCCCCTATAAGGGCGGGCTGCGGTTCCATCCTTCGGTGAACTTGAGCATCCTCAAGTTCCTGGGCTTCGAACAGATCTTCAAGAACAGCCTTACCACGCTCCCCATGGGCGGCGGCAAGGGCGGCGCCGACTTCGACCCCAAGGGCAAGTCGGAACGGGAGATCATGACCTTCTGCCAGAACTTCATGCGTGAACTTTACCGCCACATCGGCCCCTCCACCGACGTGCCCGCCGGCGACATCGGCGTGGGCGGCCGGGAGATCGGGTTCCTCTTCGGACAATACAAGAAACTGGCCAACGCCTACGACAGCGTCCTCACCGGCAAGGGCGTCAACTGGGGCGGCAGCCTGATCCGTCCCGAAGCCACCGGATACGGCTGCGTCTACTTCGCTTCCGAAATGCTCAGGACCCGGGGTATGGATTTCCGCAAGCAGTCCGTGCTGATCTCCGGCTCCGGCAACGTGGCCCAGTACGCCGCGCAGAAGACCATCTACCTGGGCGGCAAGGTCATCTCCCTTTCCGACTCCAACGGCACCATCATCGATCCCGACGGCATCGACGAGGAAAAACTCGCCTGGGTCATGGAGATCAAGAACGTCCGCCGGGGCCGGATCCGGGAGTACGTGAGCAAGTATCCCACCGCCAACTACTACGAGAACCGCCGCCCCTGGCAGCTCGCCAAGTGCGACATCGCCCTGCCCTGCGCCACCCAGAACGAACTGGATCTGGCCGACGCCAAGGCCCTCGTCGCCAACGGCTGCAAGGCTGTCTGCGAAGGCGCCAACATGCCCACCACCCTCGAAGCCACCGCCTACCTCCAGTCCCAGAAGGTGCTCTTCGCCCCCGGCAAGGCCTCCAACGCCGGCGGCGTGGCCACCAGCGGCCTCGAAATGAGCCAGAACGCCATGCGCATCGGCTGGACCGGCGAAGTGGTGGACCACCGGCTCCACGAGATCATGATCAATATCCACAACGCCGCCCGCGCCGCCGCCAGGGAGTTCAACGACCCCGACAACTACGTCATGGGCGCCAACATCGCCGGATTCCGCAAAGTGGCCGACGCCATGATAGACCTCGGGATCTGATCCCCCAAAAGTTACCTTCGGCGGCGTTTGAGCCGCCTCACCCCGGCAGAAGCCGATGGGGGAAACGGGGTGTTACTTTTCCAGCGGTTCGAGTTCGAAATCCCAGGCGCCGCAGGGGAGCGTTTCCGTGAAGTCGGCGCAGCGCCATCCCGCAGGGATCTGCAGGTGCATCACGGTGTTGGGAGGCGCGGCGACGTGCCAGAAAAGTTTTTTGCTCCCCTCGAAGCGCCATGCGCACTCCGCCCGGCCGCGGGGGGTTTCCAGGGACGCTTCGGCAAATCCGAGCCGGGGGTCGGGTTCCGGCGCGAAGAGCAGCTCCGCGCCCCCCGGTGCGGCGTACCGGAGCCCGCAGAGGTGCTTCACCGCCCACTCGTGGACGGCTCCGTAGGCGTAGTGGTTGAAACTGTTCATGTTCACGTCGCCGAAGCCGTCGGCTTTGGTGTAGGAGTTCCACCGCTCCCAGACGGTGGTCGCCCCCTGATCGACGGAAAAGAGCCACGAGGGGAAAGCCCGCTGCAGATAGAGGTCGCAGGCGGTCCGCGCCTGACCGTTTTCGCTGAGGGCCAGATTCAGACAGGAGGTCCCCACGAAGCCGGTGTCGAGCCGGTCGCCGTTGGCGCGGATGAGCTCCGCCAGACGCCGGGCGTTCCGCTCCCGCAAAGACTCCGGAAGGAGCTGAAAATGGAGCGCCAGCGCAAGCGCCGTCTGGGTCTCCGGGACCACCAGCCCCTCCGGCCCGGTGAATTTCCGGCAGAAGGCGGCGCGGACTTCGGCGGCGAGCTCCCCGTACTTCCGGGCCTCCTTCTTCTTCCCGATGAGTTCCGCCGCCTTAGCGGTGAGTTCCGCCGTACGGGCGAAGTAAGCGGTGCCGATGAGTTCCGAAGGAGTGGGAACTTTCGACAGCGAGAGCCAGTCCCCGAAGGAGGTCGCGGGGCGGAGAAGACCGGTCGAAGTGTCGCGCTCGTAATCGACCCAGCGCCTCATCATGTCGAAGTTGTCCTCCAGAAACCGTTTGTCGCCGGAAGCGGTGTACAAGGTCCACGGGCAGATGACTGCGGCATCGGCCCAGGCGGCGGCTCCGCAGCTGCCCAGGATATCGGGGACCACCGAGGGGACCGCGCCGTCGGGACGCTGGGAATCCCGCATGTCGGCCAAAAACTTCCGGAAGAAGGGGGCGGCGTTCATGTTGATGACGGCGGTGCCGCAGAAGACCTGCGCGTCCCCCGTCCAGCCCAGCCGCTCGTCCCGCTGTGGGCAGTCGGTGGGGATCTCGAGGAAATTGCTCCGCTGGCTCCAGAGGATATTTTTATAAAGCCGGTCCACCTCCGGAAGCCCGCAGCGGAAATCCGACGTGGATTCCAGGTCGGAGTGGAGGGCCAGCGCCGTGACTTCGAGCTCTTCGGGGGCATTGCGGCCGGAAAACTGGAAACCGTCGATCTGCACGTAGCGGAAGCCGTGAAAGGTGAAGCGCGTTTCGTAAGCTGCGGGGGTGTCCAGGTTCGCCGCCGGGACGAAATAGTCCGTGTTCCGGGCACTGCGGTAATTCAAATTGTAAAGCGTCCCGTCGTCGTCGAGCATTTCCCCGTAACGGAAGGTGAAGAGCACCCCGGCGCGGCTCCGGATGTTCCGGACCCGGACCACGCCCGCCATGTTCTGCCCGAAATCCCATATCCAGACGTCGGGCTTCGGGTGGAGCAGCTTCCGCGCCGGGATCTCGTGCATGACCCGGACGGGCTCCGCCATCTTAGGGACCAGCGGGGGCGAATCGACCGGTTTTTCGCCCACGGTGACGGGCCGCCACCTGCCGTCGTCGAAGCCGGGCTCGTCCCAGCCGGGCATCTCCAGCCGGGCATCGAAAAACTCCCCGTCGTAGATGTCGCTGTAAAGGTACGGCCCCGTGGCCGTCTTCCATCCCGGACCGGAAAGGATCTTTCTCTCCCGCCCGTCGGTATAATGAAGCTCGAGCTGAAGAAGCACTTCCGGCGTCTCCCCGTAAAGGTTCCTCCGGCGGCCCGAGAGGTAGGAGCAGTACCAGCCGTCGGCGGCGATGACGCCCACGGCATTTTTCCCTTCACGGAGCAATTCCGTCACGTCCCACGCGAGGACTTGCAGCCTTTTGCGGAAATCGGTCCAGCCGGGAGCCATCCTGTCGTTCCCGACCTGCCGGCCGTTGAGACGGACCTCGCAGATGCCCCGGCAGGCGGCGTAGAGCCGGGCCCGGACCACCCCCCTCCCCGCCCGGAACTCCCGGCGGAAGAAGGGCAAGGGCGCCGGGGCGGCGGGATTGTTGCCGTCGAACTTCATCCACCGGGCGGACCAGTCGGCGTTGTGAAAAAGCGACGTCTCGAAGAAAGCTTCGGGAGAATCGAGTTCATTCCCCTCTTCGTCCCACGCGGAAACGCGCCAGGCGACGGCCCTCCGGGAGTCCAGTGCCCCGCCGCCCCAGGGGATGCAGACGCTGTCGCTGCCGGGGCACTTCCCGGAGTCCCAGAGGAGCTCCCCTCCGGAAAAGGCCCGGATCCGCCAGGCCCGCTGGCGGAACCCCCTGCGCCCCGACCGGAATTTCCAGCTGAACACGGGACGCTGCGACGCGCAGAACATTTTGCCCGAAGGCAGGCTGTCCACCCTGAGATCGTAAATTTCCGCCGTGTTTTTTTCCATTCCGCACCTCTCCGTCGATCGACTGTTTCCACGAAAATACTCTGCGGAGCTTAATATACCCCCCGGAACGGAGAAAATCAACAGCTCCCCGCGGGGGAAACGCGGCTTTTACGGGATCGGCCCCCCGGACCGGGAGAAAAAAGAGGCCTTTTCCGGAAATCGAAGCTTGCATTTTGGCCGGATGAGTGGTATATTGTGCGCGAAGAACGATACAATAGAGGTTTTTCTTCAGGGCAAGGTGATGCGGCCTCCTTCGGGAACTGCCGCGGAATCCTGACCGGCGGTCACAGTCCGCGAGCGCGGCGGGGAGGAGTCAACCCCCTTGCGGCGCAGATGTGGTGAAACTCCACGACCGACAGTACAGTCTGGATGGAAGAAGAAAATTTCGACGGCCGTGCGCGTGTGCGGCGAAAAAGACGGACTTTTCCCGAAGCCTCCCTGAACGGAACCTGAAGTTTACGGAGGTTTTTTCATGGAATTCGAGTTCGATCCCGTAGAGGAAGTGCTGGAGGAGCTCCGGCAGGGAAAAATGGTCATCGTCACCGACGACGAGAACCGGGAAAACGAGGGGGATCTGGTCTGCGCGGCGGAAAAGGTCACTCCCGAAATCATCAACTTCATGATAACCAACGCCCGCGGCTTGGTCTGCGCCCCCATCACCGAGGAGCGGGCGCGGAATCTCGGGATCCTGCGTCCCCCCTCGACCGATCACTTCAAGACCGCCTTCACCGAGAGTGTGGACGCCCTTTCGGGGACCACGGGCATTTCCGCCGCCGACCGGGCCAATACGGTGAAGACCCTCATCGACCCCGCTGCCAAACGGAGCGATTTCGGGATCCCCGGCCACATCTTCCCCATCGCCGCCCGGCCCGGCGGGGTGCTGCAGCGCTGCGGCCACACCGAGGCCGCCGTGGATCTGGCCCGGCTGGCCGGGCTCACCCCCGCGGGCGTCATCTGCGAGATCACCAAGGCCGACGGCACCATGGCCCGGCTCCCCGACCTGATGGAGTTCCGCAAAAAGTTCGGCTTGAAGATCCTCACCATCGCCTCCCTCATCGCCTACCGCCGCCGGAGCGAGCACCTGGTCCGGCGGGAGGAGACGGTGAAGCTGCCCACCTGTTACGGCAATTTCATCATGCACCTCTACCGCTCGCTGGTGGACAACTCCACCCATCTGGCGCTGGTCATGGGCGACGTGGCGGGCAAAAGCGGCGTATTGACGCGGGTCCACAGCGAGTGTCTCACGGGAGACGTCTTCGGCTCCGCCCGGTGCGACTGCGGCGACCAGCTCCACACCGCCATGCGCATGATCGCCGAAGAGGGGACGGGAGTCGTCGTCTACCTGCGGCAGGAGGGGCGGGGCATCGGCCTCGAAAACAAGCTCCACGCCTACAAACTGCAGGAGGAAGGCTGCGACACGGTGGAGGCCAATTTGAAGCTGGGCTTCCCCGCCGATCTGCGGGAGTACGGCACCGGCGCGCAGATCCTCCTCGATCTGGGCATCAAAGGGGTCCGGCTGCTGACCAACAACCCGCAAAAACTGATCGGCATCGACGGCTACGGCCTCGCCATCGAGGACCGGGTCCCCATCATCATCCCGCCGCAGGAAAACGACCGGGCCTATCTGGAAACCAAGCAGAAGAAGATGGGCCACTGGCTGAACTTCCCCGAATGAACCGAGGTTTGTCTTTATGGAACGTCTGAAAAAAATCGGCAATGTCGCCCCCGTCCACGCTTCCCAGGTCGAAAAGTCCGTTCTGGGCATCGGATTCGAGAAACTGGACCGCGCCGTCTTCGATCCGGAAAAGGCCTACGACAAGGTGGCCGAACTGGGGGTCAAGTGGGTCCGGATCCAATCCGGCTGGGCCCGGACCGAAAAGGAAAAAGGGGTCTACGATTTCGCCTGGCTGGATCTCATCGTCGACAATCTCCGCCGCCGGGGCCTGCAGCCCTGGATCGACCTCTGCTACGGCAACGGGCTCTACGACGCCGAAGCGGCCAAGGTCTTCGGCGCCGTCGGCTGTCCCCCCGTCAAGACCGACGAGCAGAAAAAGGCCTGGCACGACTACGTCGTCGCCCTCGTCCGGCGCTACGCGGGCAAGGTCGAGTGGTTCGAGGTGTGGAACGAGCCCGACGGCCAATGGTGCTGGAAGCACGGCGTCGACGGCCGGGAATACGGCGAATTCGTCGTCGCCACGGCGCAGGCGGTCCGCGAGGGCGATCCCGGAGCCAAGGTCATCGGCGGCGTTTCCTGCAGGCACGACCCCGAGTGGCTCACGGACGTCATTTCCACGGGCGCGATCAAGGCCATAGACGCCTACAGTTACCACGGCTACACCGCCGACGAACGGGCTTCGGTCCACCGGCCCCGCCTGATACGGGCCCTCTGCCGCCAAGTCAATCCGGCGATAAAGTTCATTCAGGGCGAAACGGGGACCCAGTCCCGGAGCGACGGCGCCGGAGCTCTCAAGGGGATGGCCTGGACGCCTCTCAAGCAAGCCAAATTCCTTCTGCGGATATTGCTGTCCCACCTCTTCGAGGGGGTCCTCATTGACTCCTATTTTTCCTGCGTGGACATGATCGAGGCCCTGAACGGCCGGGTGGGCGAGAAGGCAAGTTACCTCGATTACGGCTATTTCGGCGTTCTGGGCGCGACCTTCGACGAAAACGGCGTCGCCACGGGGGACTACACCCCGAAACCTTCGTACCGGGCCCTGCAGGTCCTGGCCTCCATATTCCGGGAGGAGTACGAAATGAAGGAGCTGCCGATCCGGCTCACCGGCCAGACCTCGCCCCGGATCGGCGGCTGGGACGCCTCGTGGCAGGAAATGATCTCCCGGACTTTCGTCAAGCCCGACGGGGCGAGCGCGCTGGTCTACTGGAAACCGGAAAATCTGCTGACTTCGACGCTGGAATCCACCGTCACGATCCAGTGCGCCGGTGTTCCCGGTACGCCCCGGCTCATCGACCTTCTCGACGGAGCGGTCTACGAAATACCCGAAAGCATCATGAAAACCGGACGCAACGGCGTCATCACCTTCGACAATATCCCGGTGAAGGACTCCCCCCTGCTCCTGACCTTCGGCGACTTCGCGGAGTACTGAAAAGGGAGGAGAAACCCCCGGCTCAGAACTCCGGGGCGGGACGGCCGTGCTCTTTCAGGTAAAGCTTGCGCGCGGTCACGTCGACTTGGTGCCAGAAGCGGCGCTCCTCCTTCAGCGTCTCGCGCAAGCGTTTCCCCCGGTAGAGCCGCATGAAACGGAAATAGTCCCGGCGGGTGAGACAAGCGTCCATGCTCGAAAAGAAGAGCCCCGCCACATCTTTCACCCGGTAGCGCGCCGGGATGCGTTTGCGCATCTGCGCCCGGTGCAGGTCCATCATGTAGAGGACCGGGTGCGCCGTGCCCCGCGTGGCGAGGTCGAGCTGAAAGTGGCACAGATAGAAGTCGCGGTGATTGATGCCGTTGTCGTGGAGCTTCCGGGCGCTTTCCGCCAGAGCGGCGATGAGCCCCAGCCGTTCCCGGAAGGGAAGCGGCCCCGGAGTCTGCGCGCACAGATCCTCGAGTGAAACCGTATCGGTCAGCTCTTCCGTTATGAGGAAGGATTCCCGGCGGGCGGGGTTCCGGTTGCGTTCGCCGCAGGCGCAGGGGGTCATGGTCGGGATCCCGAGCTCGTGCAGTTTCCGCAGAGCGCGGAATTCGTTGACCGCGCTCAGCACCGGGAGTTTGCCCTGCAGAAGATTCTTGACGATCTCACCCCATCCGACGCCGAGATGGTGCTTCAGGAAGAACCCCCGTCCTCCGATCTCCACCCGGCTCGTCCGGCGGTTCTTGACGTCGCGGAAGAGCTGGCCGCTCAGCGCGGCGACCTCGGCGAAGGGATCCTTGCCGCGCCAGAGCTCCTGAAAAAACGGGTCGAGAAAAAGTTTCATCATCGTTTTCGCCTCGGCGGAAGGACTCAGTCGAAGGGTTCCGGCCGGTTGGCGGCGAGAACGCGCAGGAAGTTCTGCCCCAGGATCTTCGCGATGTCTTCGTCGGAAAATCCCCGCATGACCAGCCCCACCGTCCACAGAGGCCAGACGATCCATGCAAGAGACCCCGTCGAGGACTCCATGGGATTTTTCGCCGCGTGAGGACCGCGGGTCCAGTCGCCCCACCAGCTGTAGCTGTTGAACTCCGCGTTCTTGTAGTAGGCCACGCGGCACTCCTCCTCGGTCCAGTTGTGGTGGTACTCCAGATCGGTCCCGATCCCCACGTGGTCCGCGCCGATGAGCTTGGCGATGTAGACGATATGGTCCAGCATCATGTTGAGGTCGTCGCTGCCGCCCAGCATGCCGGGACAGGCGTAGACGCCCACGAGGCCGTCCTTTTCGGCGATGGCCTTCAAGGTGGCGTCGTCCTTGCAGCGGATGAAGTCGAAGAGGGCCCGGGCCGCCGTGTGGGAGGCCATGATGGGCTTTTCGGAGCACCGGGCCGCCTCGGTGCTGCTGCGCAGTCCCGTGTGGGGCACGTCGACGATGATCCCCACCTTGTTCATCTCGCGGATGAGCTCCCGCCCCAGATCGCTCAGGCCGCCGTTGGCGGGTTCGGCGCAGCCGTCGGCGATGAAGTTCCGGCGGTTGTAGGAAAGGTGCATCAGCCGCACCCCCAGATGATACCAGTCCCGGACCCAGGAAAGCTCCTGCGCCGGATTCTGCAGTTCGCCGACGATGGGAGGGCCGTTGATGCTCCAGACCACGGCGATGCGGCCCGAATCGTTGATCTCTCTGATCTCCTCCGGCGAACCCGCCTGGGCGATGGTGTCCCGGAAGTGGCGCAGGATCTGGAAGTTGCACCCCATGCGCCGGATATCCTCCTCGCGGCTCTTGCCCTCGGCCACCGTCTGGACCATGCACTTGAGCCCCGAAGCCCGCATGACGGCGCGGAAACGCCGGGAGCACTCGGGATCGTCGCACAGCATGTCGTAAGCGCCGTATTCGGCCCGTTTTTCCAAGACCCGCGCCCCCACGCCCCGGTCGTACCACTCCTGGCGCTTGCGCCGCATGGTTTCGTTGTAGCAGGCGGTGGGCAGAAAGCCGAAACCGTCCATGCAGAAAAGATCCCGGTGGAGTTCCAGCCCGTGTTCCAGCTGGGCCGGGGAGGGTTTCAGCAGGGCGAGGGTGTTGTTCCACGCAAGTTCGTGATTTTTGGAAATGAATTCCATAAGAAGTGTCCTTTCAAAAACGAGCGGCCCCGCCGGGACTGCCCCCGGAAGCTCGAGTCACTTGAAGACCCGCCATTCCTTCCCGCCGTTGGTCGGTTCGGAAAAGTCCTTGAACTGCTCGGGTTCCAGACCGATGATCCGGCCGTCGGGAGCCCTTCTTTCCGGAGTGGCGAAGAAATCCCGGAAGTCCCACACCCGGTACCGGAGGCGATCCTGGGGGTCGCGGGCGTCTTCGTAGTTGTTGACCACCCGGCCGAAGGAGACGCCTTTCTTCATGTCGGCGGCCCGTTCCTCCCAGTTCTTCCAGGTGAGGAGCTTCGGCATGGCCGCGAATCCGGGATCGGCGAAGTAGGAGCCCCCGTCCTTGCCGGTGAGGCGGTAGTACTCGTCGATCGTCCACTTCTTCCCCGAGTGCAGCCCGAAGATGACGCGCTGTTCACGGGGCAGCCGGGCAAAGAAGATGTTGTTCGATTCGTCGAGGATCTCCGGAGAGGTCACCTTGATCAGGGGCTCGTGGGTCTTGGCCCTGGTATTGTCGGTGACGATGTTGTAGGCGAAACGGACCCGGTGTTCCTTGTTCCCCATGCAGAAAAGCGGCCAGATGCTGGACATTTTCATGACGCAGTTTTCGATGACCACGCCGGAAGTGTCGATGATGGCGATGCCGGTCATGCTGCCGATGTCCACGCAGTTCTTCATGGTGATGTTCTTCGAGAAGCGAGTGTGCAGGATCGAGGGCGAATAGCCCGGACTGCGGCCGTCGTAGAAGTTTCTGCTGACCACTATGTCATTGCTGCCGAAGAAGATGAAAACGCCGCTGGCATTGACCAGCGCGGTCCCGAACATCCTGATGCGGAACCCGTCGAAGCGCAGATGGCTCTTCCCGAAGGCGCCGAAGGCCCGGCAGAACTGACGGCCGGCGCCGTCCAGATAAACCGTTTCGCCGGGGGCGGCGCAGTAGGTCACGGGCTTGCCCGGCGCACCGCTCACGGGAACGAGGACGGTCTCACGATAGACGCCCTCGTGGACCATCACCGTGTCGCCGGGTTCGGTCTTCAGCGCGGCGGAAACGATGCGCTTCAAAGGCTTTTCCTTCGTTCCGGGATTCCGGTCGTCCCCGTTGGGGGCCACGTGCCAGACGCGGGGAGCCCGGTCGGCCGCGGGAGCGGTGAAGGAAATGACGGGAGAACGGTTTTTCCCCGGCTTCTTGTAGTCGATCTTCTTAGGCAGGTAGTGGTTGCCCGGCCGGTAGCGGTTCTGGCGGTCGGAGACGATGTAGCACTCGTATTTGCCGCCGGGCTGGAGTTTATCCAGCGAGACGAAGGCCTGCGTCACGGAGGCCGTGCAGTCCCGGAAGGTGCGCCACTTGCCTTCGGGCCCCCGGACCAGAACGTTGGAGTTCTTCACCACGGCGTCGGATTCGAACTGCAGGGAAACCGCCCCGGCTCCGGCGGGGAGGATCTTCATGTTGAAGTAGGAGTTGTTCCGGGGCTCGAAAAGGTAGAAAGCCGGGCCGATCAGGGTGCCGTCGGCGGCGCGGCCCTCGAAATCCTTCTCGTTCTTCGACGTGAAATCCCCGTGCGCCGCCCCGGTGAACTTCGCAGTCAGTTGACATCCCGCCGGGTCCTGCGCGGGGGGTGTCCCCGGATAGGCGTTGCCGAAGAGCACGGCGGACTCGGGAACGGTACCGAGGATGCTCATCTTGACCACGCTTCCCGCTCCGGAAACGACATTCTTCACCTCGGGGGCGAAGGCGCAGTGGGTGACGGTCACGGGAGTTGCCGTCTTCACCGCCGTCTGCGCACGGGCGAAACCGCAGTTTTCGATCATGAGGTCCTTCCCGGAGCACCGGACCGCCTCGGCCGCAGTGGTGAAGCCGAGTTTCCGCAGACGCACCCGGTCGCCTGTCACCGTGACCTTGCCGCCGATGACTGCGGGCGCGTTCTGCCCGTACCCGGCAAGCGTGAGGCCATTTTGGGAAACGGCGATGTCTCCGGGATATTTTCCGGGGAGCAGGTAGACCGTGGTCCCGTCGGGGAGCCCGGCCAGGGTCTTCCGGGGCGTTTTCACGCTGAGGCCGTCATTCCCGTCGCTGCCGTTCCAGGCCATATACCGGAAATTCTGCCCGGCAAAGCCCTGTTTGAACTTGGAACCTTTGGTCAGCCGGAAATCGAAAGCGGTGACGTCGGCGAAGGATTCGGGATAGGAGTTGAGGATATCCCGGCCGAAAGCGAGGGAGCTCTTGCCGTTCTTCCCCTTGGGGTCGTAGTCATTGACCCGGAAGAGGGAGTACTCCGAGTGGCCGCAGGCCACCAGCGCGGGCGAGAAGATGTGGGAAAACTTGCTCAGGGGGTCGCAGGGTTTGATCCAGATGGCGCCCCGCTGGTCCTCGATGCTGATGCAGCGGGTGATGGCCACCTGCTGATTGGAGCCGTAGAAGCGGATCCCGTAGGTGCGGGAGTGGTAGGAAAGGCAGTCGTCGATGACCGATTCCCGGCCCGACCAGACGATGATGTTGCCGCCGGAAACCTGCCGCCGGGTGCCGTTGCCCAGGCCCGCGCACCCTTCGATGCGGCTCCGGAAGGCGTTGTTCATGCTGATGCCGCCGCAGTTGAGCAGCGCGGTGCAGCGCCGGATCAGGCAGTTTTCGGCGGCGTCGATGAGGATGCCCCAGCTGGCGAAGAAGAAGCCCACCTTCTGGGTCATGAAGCCCCGGACGATGAGACCGTCGATCTCCACGTTGCGGACCTTGCCGCTCTTGCCGGGGCGGATGGCGAAGCCGTCCGTGGGAAACACGGAACAGCCGAGGACGTGCCGGGCGGGCGGCGCGGCATCCGATGTGCGCAGGTAGATCAATTTCTCCTTGGCATCGTAGAAGAACCGCCCCGGCTCAGGCAGGGGCGAGGAGATGAAATCCCGGTCCTGCTCCTCGTAGAGAGCGAAGGTATCGGCTTCGAAAACCGCTTCGGGAGCCGACTCGCACCGGGCGACGTAGATCCCCTTTTCCTTGTCGTAAACGCGGAAATTCTTCAACGGAAGGTCGCCGTGGAGCAGCACGGTCCCCGGAAACTTCGCCCGGATGACCGTCCTTTTGGCCGGGTCCCCGTCCAGGACCTTCTTGACCGCTTCGTGGTATTTGCCGGGGAGGATGGTCAGCGTGTCCCCGGCCTTCAGCGCTTCCATGCCCTTCGAGATGGTCTTGAAAGCGCTCTTTTCGCTCCGCCCGTCCGCCTTGTCCGAGCCTGCGGGAGAGACGAAGTACTCGGCCCCCGCCAGCGCGAAGACCAGCAGAAACGCCGGCAACGACAGCAGTTTTTTCATATCCCCGCCTCCCCTGGGCTTCTTCAGTATTCCAGCATCTCTCTCCACCCGGCCACCGACTGGCCGTAGGACATGGAACTCACGTGCCAGTCCAAAAAGAGGGTGTTGGCGTTGTTGTTGTGACGGTAGGAGACCTCACCCTGCGTACTGGTGCCGCCGGCGTTCAGCCCCCAGATCCAGTTGTAGTTGGTAAGGTTAACGTAACTTCCGGGTTTGACCGTGTAGATGCAGTCGGTCCGGTAGAGCCGGGCGGAGGGCCGGAGGATGTTGGAGGTCTTCCGGATCTTCTTGGGCGAGTCGCAGCCCACGTTGCCGTGAAGCGTGTAGCTCAGGGCCCGCTTGATGGGCTTGGCATTCTGAGTGCGGAACATGTCCGCAGGACAGCGGAAGACAGGGGCGTAGTTGGCCGGAATGTCATCGGAATTGGAAAGGACGGGATCCCGGAAGACCCCCTTCTTCGTGAGGAAGGAGGGCCCCAGAAATTCCTTCATGCTGGTGAACCAGCTGTCGGTTCCGGCATCGTTTTTCGCGCCCACGGGATAGTGGTCCTTGTAACTGTCCACATACTGGGCCGTATACATGCCGATGGTCTTCAGGTTGTTCCGGCAGGAAACGTCCTTGCCCCGCTCCCGGGCCTGATTCAGCGCGGGGAGCAGCATCCCGGCCAGAATGGCGATGATGGCGATGACCACCAGCAGTTCGATGAGGGTGAAGCGGTCCTTCGCGAAAGAAGGACGGGACACGAATCGGGCTTCATTGGTTTTCATTCGAGTCTTTCTCCGAAATCAAGTTGTTGATGATGAGTTTGCATAATATAGGCCGCGAAACCGGCAATTTCAATATCGAAAGAGAAAAAAATACCGTAAAAATCCGTCCCGCCTTCCCGGCTCAGGACCGGAGCGCGGAGTGCCGGCCCGGAGCTTCGGGGACGGAATGGGCCGCCTGCCGGAAGAGCCCCCGCAGGACGAAGTAGAACATGAGTCCGTTCACCACCGAAACGAGGATCCATGAGATCGGGTACGAGATGAAGAGCATTTCCATGGTGCGGCGGAGCGGCAGGACCCACCAGACCCAGGCCACCCGGAAGAGGCAGACGCCCGTCAAAGTCGCGAGCATGGGCTTGAAGGAGTGGCCCAGCCCCCGGAGCCCGGCGCTGAAGATGTCCATCGTGCAGTTGAGCATGTAGGGGATGAGCATGTATTTCAGCCGCACCATGCCGCACTCGATCACCTCGCGGTCGGGATTGTAGATGCTCAGGAGCGGGCGGCCGGCCAGGCAGATGCCCCACCCGAGGACCGTGGTGATGCCGCAGGAAAACGCCAGACAGCAGAAGAAACTCCGGAGCAGCCTCTTGTACTTTTTCGCGCCGTAATTCTGCCCCACGAAGCTGATGGCGGCGAAATAGAAGGCGTTGCCCCCCACGTAGACGATCCCTTCCAGACTGATCCCGGCGGCGTTGCCCGCCATGGCGGCGGGGCCGAAGGAGTTGACGGCGGACTGGATGACCACGTTGGAAAGGCCGAAACAGGACCCCTGGAGCCCCGCCGGGATCCCGATTTTGAGGATATCCCGCAGCGTTTCGGGGTGGATGCGCAGTTTTTTCAGGACGAGGCGGCCGGAACCCTTCGCGGCGCGGAGCGCGTTCATGACCAGAACCGAGGAAATGCCGTTGGCGATGACGGTGGCCGCGGCCACGCCCGCCACATCCAGTTCGAACACGCTGACGAGCAGCAGGTTGATGAGGACCTTGGCGGCTCCGGCGACGAGCAGAAAATACATGGGCCGCCGGGTGTCCCCCCCGGCCCGCAGGATGGCCGCGCCGAAGTTGTAGAAGAAGACCAGGGGGACCCCCGCGAAGTAGAGCTGCAGATAGAGCGTCCCCTTCGGAAGCACCTCCGGCGGGGTCTCCATCCAGACGAGGGCCGTGCGGGCGAAAAGGATCCCGATGACGGCGAGGATCCCGCCGCTCCAGAGCGCGGAGGCCATGGTCGTATGGACGGCGCGGGAGATCTTCTTCCCCTCCCTGGCGCCGATGGCGTTGGCCACCACCACGTTGGCCCCCGCCGACAGCCCGAAAAAGAGGCTCAGAAAGAAGGTTATGAGGGGACTGCACGACCCCACCGCCGCCATGGAATCGGCCGAACCGAACCGCCCGATCACCGCCAGGTCGATGGCGCTGAAGAGCACCTGCATGATATAGGTGACCATCAGGGGAACGGCGAAAAGCAGGATCTCGCTGAAAAGCGGTCCGTGACACATGTCGATCTGGTATTTGCTGCCGGAAGCCATTTTTCCCTCGGTCACGAAACGCTCCGCCCGACGGCAGGGTGCGACAGGGATCCTCCGGGGGCATGGCGGGCCGCCTGAAGGAAGAGCTTGCGGAGCACGACGTAGAAGATGAGCCCGTTCACCCCCGTGACGAGGACCCAGGAGACCGGGTAGGAAATGAAGAGCGTTTCCATGCTCCGGTCGAGGGGCAGGATCCACCAGACCCACGCCACCCGGAAGGCGCAGGCCCCCATCAAGGTCACGAACATGGGCTTGAAGGAGTGGCCCAGCCCCCGGAGCCCGCCGCTGAAGATGTCCATGGACGAGCAGAGCCTGTAGGGAATGAGCAGATACTTAAGCCGCAGCATGCCGTACCCGATCACCTTCGGGTCGGGGTTGTAGAGACTCAGGAGGGGGCGGCCCGCAAGGCAGATGCTCCACCCGAGGATCGTGGCGGTGGCGGCGGCGCAGATCAGGCAGTAGATGAAGCTCCTGAGCAGACGCTTGTATTTCCCCGCCCCGCAGTTCTGGCCCACGAAGCTGATGGTGGCGAAGTAGAAGGCGTTGCCCGCCACATAGACCATCCCTTCCAGACTGATCCCGGCGGCGTTGCCCGCCATGGCATCGGAGCCGAAGGAGTTGACGGCCGACTGGATGACCACGTTGGAGAGTCCGAAAAGGGAACTCTGGATCCCCGCCGGGATGCCGATCTTGAGGATCTCCTGCAGACTTCGGGCGTGGAAACGCACCTTGTTGAGGAAGAGCCGGCTGGAATCCCGAGACGCCGTGAGGGCGCCGATGACCAGCGCGGCGGCGATGATGTTGGCGACGATGGTGGCGACGGAAACTCCCGCCACGTCCATGTCGAAGCAACTGACGAGGACAAGATTGACGATCACCTTGACCACACCCGAGATCAGCAGAAAGATCATGGGCCGCCGGGTGTCCCCAGTGGCCCGCAGCACGGCGGCCCCGTAGTTGTAGACCAGAATGAGGGGCGCTCCCGCGCAGTAGAGCTGGATGTACAGCACGGCCTTGGGGAGGACGTGCGCCGGAGTCGCCATGAGGGTGAGGATCGAACGCGAGGCCCAGACGCCCGCCACGGCCAGCAGAAGCCCGCCCGCGGCGGCCAGAGCGACGGCGGTATGGACCGCCTGCGAAGTCTGTTTTTTGTTCCGGGCGCCGATGCAGCGGGCGACCACCACGTTGGTCCCCGCCGACAGACCGAAAAAGAAGCTCAGGAACAAGGTGATGAGAGGACCGCAGGTCCCCACCGCCGCCATGGAGTCCGACGAGGCGAACCGCCCGATCACCGCCAGATCGATGGCGTTGAAGAGCACCTGCATGACGTTGGAGATCATCAGCGGGATGGAAAAAAGAAGGACCTTGCCGAAAAGCGGTCCGTGACACATGTCGATCTGGTATTTGCTCCCGGGAGCCATTTCTAACCTCAATATAAAGCATTCTGTCTAATATAACGCTTCGGAGGCGTTTTTACAATCCGCTCCCGTAAGGAACTTGCGGGAATTTTCGCCTTCGGCCGTCAGGGCCGGAGCGTGAGATGCCGGGGGGAGCTCCCCGGAGCGGCGTGGGCCTTTTGCCGGAAGAGCCGGTGCACGACGAAATAGAAAATGCCGCCGTTGACGGTCAGCACGAGGATCCACGAAACGGTGTACGAAAGGAGCAATGTATTCATGGTCCGGTCGAGGGGCAGGATCCACCAGACCCAGGCCACGCGGAAGACGCAGACGCCCAGAAGCGTCACGATCATGGGCTTGAAGGAGTGGCCCAGCCCCCGGAGCCCCCCGGAAAGGACCTCCATGGCCGCGCAGAGGAGATAGGGCAGGATCAGATACCGCATCCGCAGGAGCCCCCAGCCGATCACTTCGCGTTCCGGGTTGTAGCAGCGCAAGAGAGGTTCGCCGACGAGATAGATGCTCCAGCCCAGCACGGCGGCGGTGGCCACGGCCAGGGTCAATGTGTAGAAAAAACTCCGCAGGAGCCGCTTGTACTTGCCCGCGCCGTAGTTCTGCCCCACGAAGCTGATGGTCGAATAGTAGTAGGCGTTGAACCCCACGTAGACGATCCCTTCCAGACTGCCGGCCGCCGCGCTCCCGGCCATGGCCGCGGGCCCGAAGGAGTTGATGGCCGACTGGATGACCACGTTGGAAAGGCCGAAAAGAGACCCCTGTATCCCCGCGGGGAAACCTATTTTGAGGATGTCCCGCAAACTCCCCCTGGTGAAGCCGATCTTCCTCACCAGCAGGCGGCTGGCGTCCCGTGCGCCGGAAAGGGCCCGGAAAATCAGGAAGACGGCGACGGAGTTGGCGATGATGGAGGCGAGGACCAGTCCCGCCACATCCATGCCGCCGAAGCGGACCAGCACGAAGGTGAGGAGGACCTTGATGACCCCCGCGATGAGCATGAAGACCAGAGGCCGCCGGGTGTCCCCCGTGGCCCGCATGACGGCGCTGCCGTAGTTGTAGAGCAGGATCAGCGGCACACTGAGGGCGAAAAGCCGCATGTAGAGCACGGCCTTGGGCAGGACCTCCGGGGGCGTTTCCATGATCTCAAGGGCGGTCCGGGCGATGAAGACGCCCGCGGCGGCGAGGACGATGCCGCCCCAGAAGGCCACGGCCATGGCGGTATGGACGGCGTGTGAGGTGGCTTTCTTCTGCCGGGCGCCGATACAGCGGGCGACCACCACGTTGGCCCCCGCCGACAGTCCGAAGAAGAAGTTCAGGAAAAGGGCAGTGAGGGAGCCGCAGGCCCCCACCGCCGCGAGAGAATTGGACGAGGCGAAACGGCCGATGATGACCAGATCGACGGCGTTGAAGAGCACCTGCATGATGTTGGAAACCATCAGCGGGACGGAAAAAAGCAGGACCTTGCCGAAAAGCGGTCCGTGACACATGTCGATCTGGTATTTGCTGCCGAGAGCCATTTTTTCTCGCGCCCGGGTCCTTCAGCGGTATTCGATCGTCACGGGCAGGTAACCGCTCATCTCACCGACCGTGAAGCGGATCCGGTCCCCGGCGGTTTCGAAGACCAGCGGGCCCTCCGGCGTGGAGACGCTTTTCACCTTCCGCCTGTCGCAGCGCCAGTCGATTTCGAGATTTTTCACCGTGATCTCGTCCTCGATGATCCGGGTCTGAGTTCCCTTCTGTTCCGGCACGACGGCGAAAAGGTGCAGAACTTCCGCGTTCTTCTTCACGCCGACGCAGCTGCGCAAAAATGTGGGCCGGGACTTGATCCGCACCTTCTGCTCGGAATAGACCCGTTCGATGGCGAATTGCAAAACGGTGCGCAGTTCGCTCATGGCGTAGGCGTGGTAACTCTTGAAGATCTCATGGCTGAAATGGGCGGTCTGTCCGTTGACGGCCAGAAACGGGCCCATGTTCTCCCGTTCCGGGGGCAGATAGAATTCGGGGTAGCCGTTGAACCACTCCTTGTTGTGATAAGCCTTGCGGAGCTCTCCGAAAACCTTCGTTCCCGGTTTTTCCCGGAAGAGGACGCCCGGCGCGTGGAGCGCGAAAGGCATGTCGGGCAGAGGCCCCGGGAAGGAGAAAAAGACGGGATCCCAGGGGGCTTCGCCGAGATACGTCACGGGCCATCCGGCGGGAAATACGTTTCCCTCCGTCAGCCCGGCGTGGCCCGTTGAAATGATCTTTCCCCCCGCGGCCAGATGCTTTTCGATGCGGTCGAGGATCTCCCGGTCCGGCCGGACCGTGTCGGGGAAGATCAACAGGGCGTATTTGCTCCAGTCGGAAGCCGCGGTGACGATGTCGAACTGGATGTCCAGCTCGGAAAGGAGCCGGAGCGCGCCCCGGACCTCTTCGGCGTGACGGATCTGCGGCAGAGTTCCGGGGAAGACCACCGCCGCCTCGGCGAAGGATGTCGCATTCTCGAAGAGGGGCTCGAAGGGCCGGATGGAAGCATAGACCTCCTTGACCCGCGCCTTCACCACAGGCGAAAGGGCCCCGTCTGGCGGAAAGTGGTCGCCGATGTTGGGCCGCAGGCCGTTGGCCAGCCCGACAAGGAGCTCGTGCTTCAGCGCCACGGCAGTCCGCAGCCCGCCGAAGTCCCCCCAGGTGTAGAACCGTGCCGTCATGTTCAGGCAGGTTTCTTTGCCCAGCGTCCGCATGTACCGGGCCGACACGGGCAGGTATTCATAGCCCCAGTCGCCCCGGCTGGGGATGCACTCGCACTCCAGATAGGTCCCCGTTTCCGCCTGGTCCTCGAAGCCCACGCAGTTGTAGTAGATGAGGGGCTCCGGAATGTATTTCCTGACCGTGGCGGAAATGTCTTCCGTCAGCCGCTGGATCGCCTGCCGGCTGAATTCGAGCATCGCCTTTTCGTCCGAGGGGTCGAGTCCCGCCGCCTTCATCCCGGCGGTGCAGCGTTCGCAGCAGCAGGGGTTGGGATTGAGGCAGTCGACGAAGACCCCGGACACGGGATAATTCTTCACCACCTCTTCGATCATGGCGGCCAGGTGTCCGGCGTAGGGGGAGTTGCAGCACATCTTCCGGGCCATGGGCGAGACGCCCCCCGTGAAGGGCCGGGGCGGCACGGTCTCCCAGTCGGGATGCTGCACCGCCTCGGCGTGGCTGAGGCCGCCGTTGAAATAGGCGTTGAGGGCGATGCCCTTCCGGGCGCAGGCTTCGGCCAAAGTCCCGAAAAGGTCGAACTTCAGCCCCGGATGGCGGATCCCGATGCGCGTGTCGTAGTAGGCCATGCCCATGTTGCACCGGGCGTGGAAGGTGAGGAAATCCACGCCGCACTCCAGCAGGAAATCGGTGAATTTTTCGGCGTCGAAATATTTCCCCACCTCGGGATAGTTGGGGCTGGTGTGGAAGTCGTAGAACAACGCGCGGGTCGGACGGAACATGATAAGCGAAAACTCCTTGCTGATCTCCGGAGATGCGCTCCGGCTAACGTTTTTCCCGTTTCGCCGCGGAACCGAAGGGGATGTGCACCGAGGGCGTGAACCTCTGCGCGGCGTCGAGATGGGGATGCTGCTGGTCGTCGAAGAATATGTGCGGTCTCAGCGTTTCGAGGATCCGCCCCTTGTCCATGCCGCCGAGGAAGTGGGTCTCGTCGACGGTGATGTTCCAGCTCCGCAACGTGTTGATGACCCGGCGGTGCGCCGGGGCGCTGCGGGCGGTGACGATGGCGGTCTTGAGAAATCTCCGGTAGCCGGGAGTGTGCTCTTCGCGTTCATCTTCGAGGGCGCGCAGGTTCCCGAGCTTGCGGAAAAGATCGCCCAGGGGGCCGGGAGTGATGGCGGTTTCCGCGTTGGCGGTCTCGGAGTCGTAGAACGCCTTGATCCCCTCGGTCTGATAGATTTTTTCCGCGCTGCCGTCGGCGATGACGCCGTCGAAGTCGAAGGCGACGCGCAGTTCGGCGTCCGCGGCGTCGTCGTCGGCGGCGCTGGGCAGGACGCAGCCCGCGGGATAGCTCTTTTCGAGGGCCTCGGTCACGTCGGACTCGTTGGCCGAAAGGAAGAGGGAAACGTTGTAGGCCGGGATGTAGCGGAAGGGCGAATTCCCCCTGGTGAAGGCCGCCCGGATGATCCCGAGCCCGTAGTGTTCGATGCTGTTGAAGACCCGCATCCCCGTATCGGAGTCGTTCCGCGACAGCAGCACGACCTCGACCGGCTGGCGTTCGGGAAAAACGGTGTTGAGCTCCAGAAAACGGCGGACGAAGGGGAACGCGATTCCCGGGGAAAGGACATCCTCTTCATGCGCCCGCTGATAGGCGCGGTAGGCGCGGATGCCTTCGTTCCGGAAGACCGCGTCGGCCTCGTCCAGCGCGAAGAGGGCGCTGGAGGCGACCGCGATCACCAGTTTTTCTTCGATCGGATACGGCATGAGATCACCTTTCGAGTAAGTTTTCCGGTCCTTCCACGGTATTTCGGTACATAATATACACTTGTTTCCCGGCGATTTCCAGCAGTTTTTCCCTTCCGCGGCACGAAATTCGCCCGGCGCGCAGGTTGCAAATTCGCCCAAACGGGCTTATGTTATAGCAGAAGCATTTCAACGATCAGGCAAACGCGAAGGCAGGGAGGCCGGAAATGAGCAGTGTATTCGAAAACAGGAAGAAGATCCGTCTGGGCATCTGGGGGCTGGGACGGGGACGGGCGTTCATCCGCCAGTGCGGGGAGCTGAATTTCGAGATCGTTTCCGGCTGCGACCTGAACCCCGTCCTGCGCGAGGAGTTCCGCAAACTCTGCCCCGGAGCCTTCGTCACCGCCGACGAAGACGAATTCCTGAAGCAGGATCTGGACGTGGTGCTGGTGGCCACCTTTTTCACCAACCACGCGCAGGATTCCATCAAAGCCCTCAAGGCCGGAAAACACGTCATCAGCGAAGTTTCGGCCTTTTTCACGCCCGCCCAGGGGGCGGCCCTCGCCGACGCCGTGGAAGAAAGCGGCAAGATCTACTGTCTGGCGGAAAATTTCGCCGACCAGTTCGTCAAACAGCTCTGGCGGGAAGGGGTCTTCGGGGAGCTTTCCTACGCCGAATTCGATTACGTCCACGACTGCCGGGGGTTGAGCTCCACCACCTTGTACGGCGACCCCATTTTGCCGGGGAACACCGCCCACTCGTGGCGCTCGTGGCTGAATTTCCACTACTACTGCACCCACTCCCTCGGGGCGGCCATGGAGATAACGGGGACCCGCCCCGTGCGCGTCGCCGCCGCGGGGGGCTGCAAGCCCCTCCCCGGCTATCTGCCCGGCAGTGAGATGAATTGCATGAAGCCCTCCTTCGTGACGATGGACAACGGGGGCGTCGTCCGCAACATGATGGGGGCTTCTACCTCGGACTCCCACCGCCGCCGGATCTGGGGGACGCGGGCCTTCGTCGATCTGACGGAAAAATCCCCCGCCGTCACGTTGGGCCAGTCCGGGAGCGGCCTGAAAGTCAAGCTGACGCCGCCCGAGACCGAGCTGACCCGCCTTGCCGAAAAGGCGGGACACAACGGCGGCGACTTCTGGATGCTCTACCACTTCGCCGACACTTTCTACAACGGAGCCCCCCTCTTCTGGAACATCTGGGCGGCCTGCGACGTCACCCTCACCGGGATCATAGCGGTCAAGAGCGAAAAGGCGGGAGGAGTACCGATAGACGTTCCCGACTTCCGCAAAAAGGAGGTCCGGGACCGATACCGCGCCGACGACTTCGCACAGCGGCACTTCGATCCCCGCAAGATCTTCCCCGACACGCAGAATCGGGCTGAAACGGAAAAATTCACCCTCATCATGAACGACCTCGACCGGCCCTGGTGCAACAACGGCGTTCCGTTGCTGCTTTCCGCGCTGGCGGGGATCGAACTGTATCCCCACATCACGGATCCTGAGTCCCGGCTGGCCGTCCAGGATCAGGTCAGGCTGCTGCTCCGCAACCTGAACGTGATCGCCGACGCCCTCAGGGCGGCCCGGGATCTCGCGGACAAGTATCCCGATTCCCCGGCCGGGCAGGCCCTGCGCTCCTTCTGCGAAGCGGCCTGTCCCGAAAAGATGGCCGACCCCAGGGCGTTGCGGAAAGAACTGACCAACTGGCTGCTTTCCGCCGACCTGCCGCCCCGCCCGCAGCTGCGGATGTTCCTCGACGCCGACGCGATCGAAGCGAGTACGCCGCCCGCCGCTCCGGAAGGGTTCGTCCTCCGGACCTTCCGCCCCGGAGACGAGGAACAGTACATCCGCCTCATGCACGAGGCGGGCTTCGAACAGTGGGACATGGCCCTCGTGCGGGCGACCCTGGCCGGAGCTTTGGACGAGGGGATCTTTTTCCTCGAAGAGAAAAGTTCCGGGCTCCTGGCCGCCACGGCCATGGCCAACCGGGTCTGTCCCGGCGAGGAGGAGCAAGGCGCCGAACTGGGCTGGGTGGGGGCGGGCCTCGCCTTCCGCGGCCGCCACCTCGGGGCCGTGGTCTGCCAAGCCGTTCAGGCGCGGTACAAACGGGAGGGCGTCACCAGAGCGTACTTGCGCACGGACGATTTCAGACTGCCCGCGATCAAGACCTATTGGGCCTTGGGCTGGCGGCCCGTGATCGGTACGCCCGACATGCGGCAAAGATGGGAAATCGTCTGCAAGAAGCTGGGCCTTGTGCTGCCGTAAAAGCCGTTCACCTTTTCCCGGTCAGCGTCTCGAAGGCCTGACACAGGAGGCGGCAGATGATCTCCTGTCCCTCGGAGTTGGGGTGCAGTCCGTCGGGATGAACGCGGCGAGTTTCCCTTCGTCGTTCCCCGTGATCTCCCGGAAAGCCGCGTTGACGTCGGCGACGGGGATCTTTTCCTTCGCCATCAGCTCCTTCGCGGCGGCGATGAAACGGTCGAGCATGAAATTGAACCCGCGGGTGAGATAGGGCTCCCCGCCATAATAAGGTTTCAGGTTATCCAGCAGGATCATGGGCGGCGGCGTGAAAAAGATCATTGCCGCATCGATAGCCCGCATCGAGTCGATGAAAAACTGGAGATTCGCCAGATACTCCTCGATGGTGAGCCGGGGCGTCGTCTTCCCTTTCCAGACGTCGATGGCCGCGTCGTTGCAGCCGAAGGAGAAGATCAGCACGTCGGGCCGTTCGTCCAGCACATCCTTTTGAAACCGTTCACGGGCGAGCCCCGTGTCGTTGCCGCCCACCCCTTTGTTGACGATCACGTGCCGGGGATACCGGGCCGCGAAGAGCTCCGACGCGGCCGTGACGTTTTTGCGCAAAGCGGTGATGGAATCCCCGAAAAAAAGTATTTTCGACATCGTTTTTTCCCTTATCGTTCCCCTGTCCGGAAGCTGTCGGAAATGTTCAGACCGCCGGGCCCGCTTTCCGCAGCAGTTCTTCGAGGATGTTCCGGCAGACGGCGCGGGGGTCTTCGCTGTCGGGGATGTCCTCCATGAAGTCCCACAGCTTGCGGGCCTGGAGCATCTTTTCCGCCTCGGGCGAAAGGTTGCGGAAAGCGATCTTCCCCTCCCGCAGATGGGTCCTGGCCTGCACGTAACCGATGAAGAGAGAATCGAGACGGTCCTCGTTTTCCAGCGCGAAGCTCACATAGTCCCGGAAATACTGCGGCGAAAGTCCGATCACCCGTTTCTGGTAGAACTGCTGGCTCTTCAGCAGGACCGGGTCGGTGATGTAAGGAGCCAGAGGCAAGTCCGGGTCCTGGCAGAACCACGTCATCTTCTTTTCGCGGACGATCTCGTCCAGTTCGCAGGGGGCGTATTCCACCTCTTCGCCCCGCAACGCTCGCGCCAGCAGATCGAAAAGTTCGGCGAAAGCGCCGTAGCCGGGCTCATAGGCTTCGAAGCAGACGCCCTGTATCCCCAGTTTGCGAAAGGTTTTCAGGTCTTCGAGGTAGGAGCGCGTCCCGTATTGAAAATTCCCCGCGTAGCCCTGCTTCATCACGTTCTCATGGATATACACCTTGCCGGGGAAGGCCCGGTTCCACTCCTCGAGCTTCCGCAGCATGGCGGTATTGCAGGTCAGCTCCTCGGGTTCGTTCCCCGTGCCGTAATACTGACGCATGACGCCCGGCACGGTGTCGTCGAGGGCGCTCCCCAGAGGGAAAGTCGGCGTCCGGGGGAAGGTGTCGAACATGAGCCGCGCCATGGCGGCGAAGGGGGCGGGATCTTCCGGCAGATCGTAGCGCCTGATGTAGACGTCGGTTTCGAAGGCCAGGTCGGGACGCGTCTCCCGAACGGCCTTCACGAAGCGCGCGACGAAGGGATTCCACCTCTCTTCGGGAACGAACTTCCGGCATTTGGGGCACTGACAGAAATCCCGGCCGTCGGCGGCCCGCATGTGGATGCGGCGGATCGCCGGGGGCAGTTCCGCCAGCCACGCCCGGGCCCCCTCTTCGAAGGCCTCCAGCGCTCCCGGCGCGAAGCGGCAGGGGTAGGTCTCGCACTCCAGCTTTTCGGTGAAGAGGCCGCCGTCCTCCTTCCGTGCGAAGAACTCCGGTTTCCAGTCGGTGTAACGGTAAAAGGTCCGGGGCCCGAAGGTCATCAGGGTGATCTCCACCCCCGCCCGGCGGCACTCGTCGAGGATCAGGTCTTTGTACCGTTTCCAGCCGTAGTCGTAGTGGATGATGATGGAGTTGAATTTCAAACGCTTCATCCGGCGGATGAAACGCCGCAGCTGTTCCGGCGTGTGCCGCAGCAGACTTTCGCAGGGGTTGAATCCCCGCACCGCAAACTGTTCTTTCATTGGTTCCTTCCCTCAAGTTCCCGTCTTCGTCCCCTAATATAGCACCGTTTCGCCGTATTGCAACCCGATGAAGTTTTTTTCTTCGGGAGTTGAAAAATGGAACAAACGGGGTTAAATTATCTCCCGGAAAGAAAAACAAGCTCGATTTCGAGCACAATTTCGGAGAAAAATACCATGAGCAGCGAATTTCCGCGGCGTACGCCCGAATCGCAGGGGATCTCTTCGGCGGTTTTGACCGAAGTCCTGAAAACTCTCGATCATCTTGAATACATGAAAGGCATCGTCATCCTCCGCCGGGGGAACGTGATCTGCGAGGCCGAATGGGCCCCCTGGGAGAAGGAGACGCCGCAGGCCCTCTGGTCGTTGAGCAAAAGTTTCACCTCATGCGCCGTGGGGTTGGCCCGGAGCGAAAAGCTCCTCGACCTCGACGACAAACTCGTCGGCTTCTTCCCCGAATACCGCTCCTGCGTCACGGACAACAAGATGTTCGACGTAACCTTGCGGGATCTGCTGACCATGCGCAGCGGCCACGCCCAGTGCGCGGTCATCTTCGCCTGGTCCGACACGGCGGGCGACTGGGTCCGGGGATTCCTGAGTTCGCAGCTCGCTTTCGCGCCGGGGAGCCGTTTCGTCTACAACTCGGCGGCCACCTACATGCTCAGCGCCGTCATCCGGCGCGTGACCGGCCTCAACGTCCGGGAATACCTCATGCCCCGGCTCTTCGAACCGCTGGAGATCACGCCGGGATTGTGGGAAAGCTGCCCCGCCGGGACCAACTTCGGCGGCTTCGGACTGCATTTGAAGCTCATGGACGTGGCCAAATTCGCCCAGCTCATCCTGGACAAGGGGCGGTGGCAGGGGAAACAGCTGCTCCCGGCGGACTACCTGGAAGAGGCGGCCCTGCCCCACGCGGACAACTCCATGCGCGAACAGCCCGACTGGCGGTGCGGCTACGGCTACCAGTTCTGGCGCTCCCGCCACGGCTTCCGGGGCGACGGAGCCTGCGGCCAGTACGCCCTCATGCTCCCGGAAGAGGAGATGGCCGTCGCCGTCAACGCCACCGTGACCGAAATGGGGAAGATCCTGGATATCCTCTGGGAAAAACTCCTGCCCGGCGTTCAGGCGTCTCCCCTGCCGGAGAACCCCGGGGCTCTGGCGGAACTGGAAGAACTCACAGGCTCGCTCGCCGTCCCCGCCGCCCCCGCCGCCCCCGCCGGGGGAAAGGCGGAAAAGCGCAGCTGCACCTTCGCCTTCGGCCCCAACTCCGTGGGCATCGAAGGAGGATCCCTCGAAATTTCCCCCGAAGAGTGCCTCCTTTCGCTGAAAACGCCCCGCGGCACGGAAGAGATCCGCGCGGGCTTCGGCTCCTTCGCCCGGAGCACCGCCCGAATTCAGGACTTCCGGCCCCATCCGCTGGCGGCCTGCGCCTCGTGGAAGAGCGAAAACCTGCTCGAAATCGATGTGCTCTTCCTCGACGGAACGTTCCGCGACACCTGGGAGATCGAGTTCGCCGACGGCACGGTCGATTTTCGCTGGCGGACCAAATGTTCTTTGTTCCGGCCCCTGCTGCCGCCCCTGCGGACGGTCCGCTTCGAGGAAAAGTAAGGCCGGAAAGCCCGCCGGACCGGAGGGGGAAGTTCCTCACTTGCGGAGGATCACCAGCTGGTGAACGGCGCGGCTCATGGCCGTATTGATCCCGTTTCCGGTCCAGCGTTCATCGTTGTCGTCGACATCCAGCAGGATCACGACTTTCGCTTCACAGCCCTTGAACTTCATGTAGGTGAAATAGGCGATCTCCATCGCGCCGACCGTTGCGGGCCGGTTCACGATATGGAATCTCCCCACGTCGGGATCGTCGCCGATGGAGGTATGTTCGAGGGCATGGCCGCCCAGAATGACGATGTCCTGAAGCGGGACCTGTTCCGTCATGACCAGCCGTTCCAGTTCCTGCTCGAGAAGCTGACGGCTGTCCCCGCGCAGGACATGGATGTCCGCCCCTTCGGGGGCCGAGTCCAGGATCTCGGAAGGCATGGACTGATAGGGTTTCAGCGCTTCGAAGATCTTCCTGGTGTTGCGGCAGTTCTTCGTCAGCTGCACCGGCGGGATCCCGAAATCCGGCAGGGTCAACTCCCCGGTGAAGATATTCTGGTCGGGGTCGTAGAAGATGTAGAAGGGCCCGTCCGCGGGGACCAGCATGGAGATGACCTCCCACGCCTTGGGGGTGAAATCCTGCCCCTCGTCCACCACGACGGCATCGTAACAGAAACAGGTCCTGTAGAGATACTCTTTCAGCAGTCTCGGCAGGACCTCGGAGTAAAGTCGCGGATCGCTCCGGTACATTCCGATCTGCTCTTCGGGGATCTTCAGCAGTTCGATGCAGAATTCGAAAAAGGCCGCCGCCTTGATCGACGGAAAGTCCTCCACCTCGCACCGGAGGTGCTCGGCGAGCAACTGGTTGAAGCACAGCAGCAGCACTTTCGCCCCCTGCGCCGCCAGCCGTTCCGCCTTTTTGACGGCCATGACGGTCTTGCCCGATCCGGCGCATCCGCGGATCTGGAGGCGCGGGAAGCTTTCCAGAGCGTCCAGAAGAGCGCACTGCTGTTCGGTCAGCAGGAAGAACTGCTTCTCTTCGATGCCGATCCGTTCCGAGAGCTTCTTTCCGTACTCGAAGACGGGAGACAGCACATGCAGGACATCTTCCGGCGAAACGGTCCCGTGCAGAACGGCCGGGAGCTGCGCTTCCAGCAAAACGTTCGAGGCGAAATTTTCGATGTACGGCAGGCCGGGTCCGGTCAGCACGATCCCCTGGGCTTCCGCGGGCCAGATCCCCCGGACGCCGCAGGAGGGGAAACAGACGCCGTGGGCGAATCGCATCGGGATCTCCCGGTTCAGAGACTCCCGGAGCAGCTTCAAGACCGCATATTTGTTGCGCTTGGCCTGCTCCACGGGATCGATGGGGCGGTCCTCCTGATACCACCGGCCGTTCCGGTAGGAAATGGCGCCGCCCTTGACTTCGAGGACCAGCATCCCCTTCTGCGGATGATAAAGCAGGAAATCGATCTCGCCGTCCCAGCGTTTTCCGTTCAAATCGCGCGTTATGTAGTCGAACGAATGAAAGACGTACCATTCGTCGGAAAGATTTTTCCTTATCGCCTCGAAAACGATCCGCTCCGACATGGGCCGCCGGGTCAGGTCGCATTCGACAGGTATCATTATCGCCATGGCAGACGGACACCTTTCATTTATCAGGAAAGTTCACTCTTCAAAGTTGTGAAATCGGCGTTGATCGAGGTAAGAATTTGCACCAGCTCCTTTTTCCTTGCGGCCTCCTCGAGTTGTTTTTCTATTCTTTCACGCAAGGTGGATTGTATTCGGGTCAGTTGTGCGTACATGGAATTTTCCTGCTGTTTCATTGCTTCGAATTGTGCCGGCACACCGGACTCGATCTCATCGAATGATTCGGCAAGCGATCTTCGGGCATGGTCCATTTCCGCCTGGTGCTTTTTGTCTTGGGCGAACATGATGATGTCGATGACGGACCCCAGCGCGGACAGCCACGGTCCGAGACCTTTGACGAAGTTTGTCAGCTTGGTTGCTCCCCACGGTTTGAATTTTCCGCCGAAGAAATGGACGATTTTCAAAACGCCGTCCTTGGTAACGGAGCTCACCAGTTTGCTGAGACCGATGGCCCCGGATTTGAAGGCTGTGAGGTCGATGGGATTGTTCACCGAGATCTCGTTGAAGTTCGCGGCGGCGGCCTTCAGCTGATTTTCGTAGTCGGTCACGCCCTGATCGACATCGGCAAGTGCTTCTTCCAATTCGGACACGATCTGGTTGAGATCGTTTATGAATTGGGCATCGTTCATGATTTCTTCCAGCTTCAGTTCCGCGTTTTCCAGTTCGAGCTGGAATTGATTCAGCGTTTCATCTGCCAGCAGCCCCATGAGTCGGTGTTTGAGCGCTTTGATTTGCTGGCGGATTCGGAGACTTGCCTCGGAGGCGGCTCTGTCGTACCGGGAAAGCGCATGGGAAACGATTTTCAGCTGACGGCGCGAAAACTCATCGGCGGCTTGATTTTTGGAAAAGGCCGTTATATAGGCGTCGAGGAAGGATTCGACGATGTTGATCCGCGAGAGGATCTTGCCCGTGAGCGCTTTTTCTTTTATGAAAAGATTCAGGTTCTGAAGAAACTCCTCAAAATGGCTTTCCGCAATCAGTTCGGGGATATTTTCCCTGACTCCCGTCGCAAAATCTTCGATATCGACGATGGTGAAATGCAGTTTTGCCAGCTCCTCTTCGCTGCCAATGAAGTCTTTGGTATCCCGACGCCAGTTCGCCTCGTTTTCTGCCGGTTCCTGATTCCTCTTGTTCATCAGGAGCATGGTCTTGCTGAAATACTTGCCTTGGATGAGACTTTTGAAATTCGCTCCGATTTCGCGCGTGAAGCCCTGGATCGTAATCATGTAGATCAGCAGATCGGCCTTCCGGATAAAGTCGAGAGAAAGACCATCGTGTTCGGGCCGTCCTGCATAGATGCCTGGCGTATCTGCGATGAGGACGCCGTTCCACGGATAGATTTTGATGGCATCGGTGGTAATGTCCTGGCCGATTGCGATGTTTTCGTCTTTTGTCAGGACTTGGACGAGGGTCGATTTCCCGGAGGAATACTGACCGCAAACCGCAATTTTGAGGGTAGTCTCTTCTTCTTTTTCCTTCAGTGTGCTTTGGAGCCGCTTCAAGTCGTCCTGAAGCATGGGTTCATCTTTAAGCTGAAAAACCTTTTCGCAGTTTTTCTGAAACTCGGCGTTTTTATGCAGAAATTCAAATTCCGTCATGATCGATATCCTTTCACGCTGAAAATGTTGTTCATGCGGGTTTCACGGTCTCGCGGGGACCGTTCGACCGGGAACTGTCGGACAACAGGCGAGCCTCCCGCTCGGCAAGTTTTTCACGATTTTCGGAAGCCGTCCGAAAAAGCGACTGATTCAGGTCGGCAAATGCTCGGCAGATGTGGATGAGCGCCTGCTGGGCGTTGACCGCCTCATCAATTTTACCGAGGATTGATGGAAAAACCTGTTCTTCGCAGACTTTGAGCACCTGTCCGGCAAGCGAGCTTATGGCTTCGTCAAGACATTCATCAAATTTTTCCTCAAGCTCTCTGATTTTTGTTGCTTTGCTCTTGAAAAGACCGGCAATGAAACCCAAGGCTGCCCCAAGAAGGGCCAAACCCGCCACGGCCCAGCCGCCGCCCGGGATCCAACCGAAAGCAGCCGCGGTTGCCAACAGACCAGAGGTGATGCCGCCGAACTTCATGATGTCCGCCCAAGGCAAGGAATAGGCTTCCAGCCCGGAAAAATCGGCATTGGTTTCTATGATGAATTCAACCTGACGGGACATTTCTTCCAAAATCTCTCTTATTTCCGCCATGAAATTCTGGAGGACTTTTTCGGGGACGGAGGGCAGTTTTTCCTGCAGCTCGCTGTTCCAGAGACCTTGGATCGTATCCTTGCCGTACTTGTTCTCAATGCAGGTTTCCGCAATGTCGTAAGTGTCGATGAGCTCTCTCGCTTCAGTTGCGATCATGATTCCGAGAGAATCCTTGAATGAAGCGATGCATCGTTCCACCTTCTGCTCCGTTTTCCGGATCAACTTCAGCACCTGTTCCGTCTGCTTCAAGCAACTGTCGATAGGCCGGCTGTTTTTTTGCGCAAAATATTCGACTTGGGAAATGAAATACTCTCGAATGGTCCTGACCCGGATGGCTGCTCCGCGCTCCAAAATATTTTTTACGAGACGGTTCCGGATCTCTCCGAATCTGGAAAGTTCGTAGAGGTCGATCCGCGAAACCTCGTTTTCCCGGAAGAAACGATCCAGCTCAGGATTGTGCCCCCGGCTGTAGAACGCAGCTTGTGCGTGAATGGGAAGGATCTCCACTTTCCGGTTTCCGACCGCACTGGAAATGCGTGCGAAATTGCCGGCTTGCGCTTCCGGAGAGACTTCCCGCTCCTTTCGGCGCAACTTGAACATCCGGTAATCGGAAATATCCGCTTTTACGTTGAGAAGGACGAGGATATCTTTCCCTTTTGCACAAATTTCGTTCAGATATTTCAGTTCGGCCTGTTCGATGTTGTCAGAGGTGAACATGAAGAGTGCGATATCGGCTCTCAGGAGAAGATCGTGCGCCATGCGCTCTTCTTCGCCGATGCCTGTGCCGTCCTTGTTCTTGTCTCGCACGGAAAGACTTCCAGGCGTGTCGTATACTTTAAGGTTGTACCAGGTGTAGTCGTGGATTTCCTGTGTCGTGCTTTGACCTCCCTTGCCGATGCTTTCTCCGCTGCCTCGGGTCAATGCTTCACGAACCGTGCTTTTCCCTACTTTTGTCTTGCCGAAAAGAACGACTTTAAATTTTGTAAGATCATCCTTCAGCAACAGGGTTTTTTCCTGAATGTTACGGACGGCATCTTTCAGGGATCGGGCGAAAAGGTTGATTGTCGATTGCAGTTGCGCCGCAGATTTTTTCTGATTCGGCTGGTTTTTGCCCAAGTTCAAATAGCCCGGGATCTCTACCTCCCTGAGCCGGGTCAGAAGCAGTTGCACCTCGTTGTCAAGGCTGCCGATTTTGCGGACTTCCTCCGTAACGCTGTCGTACTCCCGGCAGGCGATTTCCTTGCAGTATATAAGTGCTTTCAGAAAATTAAGATAGTCTTCGACCAGGCGGATCACATCCGGTTTTGGAAGCTGAGGCGTTTTATTTTTTGCGAAGTCGAGCCCCTGTACGGAACTCGTTATTTCAGAGATCTTTTTCAGAATTTTATTCATGATGCGCGGCTCCGGTTCACCTCTGAAATTCCGAGACGGCTTCTTTCAATTCCTCCATCTTCTTTCCCAATGCGGAAACGTTGTTTTCGTAGGGTTGGATCTCTGAGTGGATCTTCATGACGTATTCCTCCGCAGACTTGTGGATCCCATCCAGCTTCCCCAGAACACTCTCTTCACATTTTTCGAGTTCCGACGAAATATTCTGCAGGGCGGTCTTGTCTTCGGCGATTCTCTGTTCAAGCACCTCGGACATGACTTTCGTCGAGCGGTTCAGTTCCCCGAGTTTGCTCAGTTGCGCTTCGACTTCACTTGAGACCCTTTCGAACTCGTCCAGCTTCTTTTCCACCTCGATGCACCGGGCTTCAAGCTTTTCCAGAGTGTCATCCTCTCGGGAAAGCTGCAAAAGGACCTTGAACCAACGAAACATTTTTTCCTCCTTGTTGCGAAGCTCCGGCGGAAATTCGCCTCAGCTTCGCTTTTTTATGATCGACTGAAACTGTTGGATAATATACATCCGGATGAAAAGATTTGCAAGTTGCGCGCAGAAAAAAACTTTTCATGGAAATGGAAAATCCGAAGTTCCTTCTCTCCTTGCAATTCGCCGCGGACGGTGGTATATTACAGCGGTGTTTTTGGTTTGAAGTTCTCGGAAAGGAGATATCGTGGCCGACGGAGAAAAGAAAGTTTCGAAAAAATCGGGGTTCGGGACCAAGGTCAGGGCTTTCGCCCGGTCGAGGGCGGTCAGGATCGTGCTCATTTGCGGAGCGCTCCTCGCGCCGGCGGCTGCCGCACTGCTTCTCTGGGCCGATCATCAGGTGGAAAAGGCCGCCGCGTACGTCCATACCCAGGTCGGGGAGGTGCCGGCCCGTGAATACGGGCTGCTGCTGGGAACGGCGCGGATCGTCCGCGGGGGATACCTCAACGAGTATTTTCTCCGCCGGATCCGAGCCGCCGTTCAGCTCTACAAGGCGGGGAAGGTCAAAAAGATCATCGTTTCCGGAGACAACCGCCGCAGGGAGTACAACGAGCCGCAGGATATGAAAGACGCCCTCATGGCCGAAGGCATTCCCGAAGCGGCGATCCTCATGGATTTCGCCGGATTCAGGACGCTTGATTCCGTGGTCCGGGCCCGGAACGTCTTCGGCGTCCGGACCTTCACCGTTATCTCACAGCAATTCCACTGCGCACGGGCGGTCTACCTGGCCCGTGCCAACGGTCTCGACGCCGTCGGCTTCGCGGCGGAAGAGGTTCCCGCCCGGTTCCGGTTCAAGAACGCCTTCCGGGAGCCGCTGGCCCGAGCCAAGGCCTTTCTGGACCTCCATCTGCTCGGGACCCGGCCTCACTTCGAGAAGTAGAGAGAAAACTTATTTCTCTCCCAATGCCGCGAACTCGGGGAAGAGCCGCCGGGCGTTTTCGAGCATGAAGCGCTCCTCGGCGTCGTGCCAGCTGTAGGTCTTGCCCACCTCCTGGAAGAACATCCGCGTGAACTCCGCCAGACTGAGGATGCGCTTCCAGAACTCGGGCCGGCCGTAAAAGCCGTCGCAGGCGAACATCAGCCGGTCGGAAAAACTCTCTCCGTAACTGGTCCGGCGGTCCAGATTGTGGATCAGCCAGTCGTAGTCCACCAGCCCCGTCACCGTGCAGCTGATGTTGCGGTAATAGAAGACGGACTCGAAAAGCTCGTTGACCCACGGTACCCCCAGATGGCCCTGCACCAGCTTCAGTTTCGGGAACAGGTCGCCCAGAGTGTCCAGCATGGAGGGCTTCATGTGCGCGGGGCCGGGAGGCACGGGGATGGTCAGCTGGTCCTGCCGCCGGTGCGAAATGATCCCCACGTGGAAGAGGACGGGCATTTCCAGTTCCTCCGCACGGGCGTAGATGGGGAAATAGGCCGGATCGTTGTAATCCTTCGGAGGCCGGATCGCCTTCAGCCCGACGAAGCCCCGTTCTTTGAGGCGGTCCACCTGATCGGGCCCCTGGAAAAAGTCGATGTACCCGAAGGGCACGAAGAGGCCGGGATAGCGCTTCCCCACCTCGAGGACTTCGTCGTTCCCGGCGAATTCGAACTCCGGCACGTAGCACTCCAACGGCAGCAGCCACACCTGTTTCACCAGGCCCGACTCCGCCACCTCGTCCAAATGGCGGCTGTCGAAGTTGTGCACCAGATGCGCATGGGCGTCGATAAAAGGTTTCATGATCGGTCTCCTTAGTATTTCTTTAATTTCTATTTTTTAGAACCGCTGTTTTCGAGGATCTTTCTGCAGTCGGGATTGTCGGGGAACTTCCGGGCGATCGCCACGGCCTCGGCAAGTTCCGCTTCGGACTGCTCTGCCCGCCGGCGGACCCGGAACGAAAAGAGGCGCGACAGGAATTTCGATATCCTCGAGCCCTGCGGAGCATGGAGCCGGGCAAGATTGTACAAGGTCGTTGCGACATCGGGGAGGTATTTTTCGGGAACTTTTTTCGCAAGTTCACGACGGATCTCCAGCGCTTCCCCGTATTCCCGCTCCGCTTCGTCATAACGATTTCGGGCTTTATGCAGAATGGCGAGGTTGTTCAACGTCATCGCCACATCGGGAAGGTATTTTTCGGGAACTTTTTTCGCAAGTTCACGGTAAATCGAAAGCGCTTCCCCGTATTCCCGCTCCGCTTCATCATAACGATTTTGATTCCAATGCAGAACGGCGAGGTTGTTCAATGTCGTTGCCACATCGGGCAGGTATTTTTCGGGAACTTTTTTCGCAAGTTCACAACGGATCTCCAGCGCTTCCCCGTATTCCCGCTCCGCCTCGTCATAACGATTCCGGTCATCATGCAGACCGGCGAGGTTGTTCAATGTCGTTGCCACATAGGGAAGGTATTTTTCGGGAACTTTTTTCGCAAGTTCACGACGGATCTCCAGCGCTTCCCCGTATTCCCGCTCCGCTTCGTCGTAACGATTTCGGTCCGAATGCAGAATGGCGAGGTTGTTCAACGTCGTTGCCACATCGGGCAGGTATTTTTCGGGAACTTTTTTCGCAAGTTCACGGTAAATCGAAAGCGCTTCCCCGTATTCCCGCTCCGCTTCGTCGTAACGGTTGAGGTCGCTATGAATGTTGCCCTGTATAAAGAGGCATGTTCCGACGAGCGGGGCCGATTCGATTTTCCTTGCTCCTTCGAGTATCGGCGGAAGCACATGCTCGGCTTCATCATACAAATCGGCGAAGGCGCACATGTCCGCGACGGAGGAAACCGTATTCAAAAACTTTTCGTCTTCCCGCAGTTCGGGAAACTTGAAAGCTCCTTCCGCCCAGCCGCACCAGGGCTGCAGCTGACGTGCCGTCATGTCGGGCGTCGCCGAAAGGAATTCTTCCAGATACTGCCGCATGGTTTCGAGGATTTCGAAAGCTTCTTCATCCCCCTTGACCTCGTGCCGCAGGAATTCTCGGGTCAGGCGGTGCATTTTCAGCATATCGCCCTCGCCGTTGACGATACAGTATTTCGTCAGCAGCTCCACGGCCAGCGCGGCGGCGGGGGCTTTACGCGTTCCCCGATCCCATGAAATGACCTTGTCACCGAATTTATGCTGCCAGATCCCGATCAGGGCGTCACGGGGCACCTGCTCGGGCGGAAAGAACGAAGCCGCTTCGGCCAGATAGAGGATATGCTCCCCGAGGGCGGGTTCGATCTCATCGAACTCGAGCAGCCGGTCGACGGTCGGACGCAGGAGCTTTTCCGGGTCCTGATATTTCCCGCCCCGGTGGGTCCGGCCGACGATGTTTCCCCCGAAATCTTTCCGCAGATCGGCCAGCTTCGACTCGAAACTGTAGGTTTCGTTGGCAACCATGAAGCCGGAAACGATCTCCAGCGACCACGCGTGACCGCCCAGCAATGTGATGATCTCTTTCAGGGCCGCGTATTCAGCCTTGACCTTTTGGCACTCGGAGGGCCCCGGCCGTTTTTCCGGCGGGACATACTTCAGGAACGGCTCCCCTTCCTCTGTCAGCGGCCACCTGGCGAAGGGGAAACGGTTGTTGCCCATCAGGCAGAAAAGCTCGAAGGCGTCCCTGTCGCTCAGCCGGCCAAGTTCGTAAAATTTCTGCGAACTCAGCGTGGAGCTCGATTTTTCATTGAGCCGGGTGGTGGCGATCATGCGTAAATTCCGCGGCAGACCGCGCTCTCGTGTCAGTTCGCGGAGGGCATCTTCGGAAATGAGCTCCAGATCTTCCAGATTGTCCAGAAGGAGCAACAATTCTCCCTGTTTTGCCCGATCACACAGCCAGCGCCAGGCGGCGTCGCGTTTCATTTCCCGTTCCAGGCGGTCGAAATCGCCGGGCAGCCCCACGCCGGTCAGGTCGTCGGTGACGTATACCTTGATGAGATCGACCATCTTGACCAGTGCGTCTGTCCAGCTGGAAACGCCCTGCATGGGGATGAGAAAACGCCCCTGCGGGAAATTTTCCCCGTAGGCGTAGGCGTAGGCCGTTGCCAGCTCGCTCTTGCCGACGCCCGCTTCTCCGGCGATGACGGGGATCGCCCCCTCTTCCCGGCACAGCTGATTGAGATCGGCCAGCTCCTTGAGGCGGCCGACGAAATATATGCTGAGAGGCGGATAGACCGTGCAGAGACTTTCCCCGGCGGCCTGAGAGTGCCGGAACTGTTCCGCCACGTCCTGCCGGATCGACGCCAGACGGCCGGCGACGACGCTGCTTTTCACCTCGTCCAAGGAGGCGAAAAAGGGCTTGTCCACCCCCTGACAGATCGTGAGCTCCTGAATGTAGTGGTCGGAAACGGGATCTCCGGTCTCGGGGAGTTCCACGTAATAGATGGGCCGGGTCGCCTTGTTCAGACGGCCCTGCCGGATCTCCCGTCTGGCCCACCACATCTTTTCCCGCTGACAGTAGTTGCTCTTGAGGTAGTTCGGGGAGAGCAGATAGACGAAGACGCGGGCGTTGTCGATGCAGCTGCGGATCTTGCTGCTCCACTCGTCGCCCCAACGCAAAGCCTCGCTGTCGAGGAAGACGCAGGAATCCTTCCCCGCCACACCTTTCAGCGCCTGTTCGATGGCCCCTTTGATGACGGCAAGGATCTTTTTCTGCTCATCGGTTTGAGCGTCGGCATGGGCGTAGGAGAAAAAAACATCGTATTTCCGTTCACTCATCTTCATTCCCTTCTTTCCGATTCCGAACCTCGGGCATAAAAAAACCGTCTTTGCGACGGTCGATGACGAAAGTGGTAGCGGGTCACAGATTCGAACTGTGGACCTGCGGATTATGATTCCGACGCTCTAACCAGCTGAGCTAACCCGCCGCCGTTCCATAAAATAACACCACAAGGGCGGAAATTCAAGCCCCGAATGCATTTTTTTCGAAAAAAACTTGCCCCCGCCAGGAATTTTCAGAAACCCGCCTTGCGGTAGTTGACCGCTTCGAAAATGGCCGCTTCGGAAATTTTTTCGGCCCCCGCCAGGTCGGCGATGGTCCGGGCCACCTTCAAGATGCGGTCGTAGGCACGGGGACTCAGCTTGAACCGGGTAATTGCCTGGCGCAGGAGCATCTCGCAGCCGGGATCCAGCCGGCAGTACTTCTGGAGCTCGCGGGAGCCCATGCGGGCGTTGCAGTAGATCCCCCGGAGCCCCGCGAAACGGGCCTTCTGGATGTCGCGCGCGGCGATGACCCGCGCCCGGATGACCGCGCTGGTTTCCCCCGTGGGCACCCGGAGCAGTTCGTCCTGCGAGAGCTGGCGCACCTCCACGTGAAGGTCGATCCGGTCCAGCAGAGGCCCGGAAAGCTTTTTCAGGTAGCGGCGCTTTTCCTCGGGCTTGCAGACGCACCCCAGCTCCACTTCGCCCCGGCCGCAGGGGCAGGGATTCATGGCCGCGCACAGGATGAACCGGGCCGGGAAGGTACAGCTGCCGCTGGCCCGCGAAATGGTCACGCTCCCCGTTTCGAGGGGCTGGCGGAGCACTTCGAGGACATTGCGTTTGAACTCCGGGAGTTCGTCCAGAAAGAGCACCCCGTTGTGCGCCAGACTGATCTCCCCCGGCCGGGGGTCGTGGCCCCCGCCCAGAAGTCCCGCGTCCGAAATGGTGTGGTGCGGCGCGGCAAAGGGCCGCCGGGTGAGGATGGGCGCGCCGGAACTCAGGAGCCCCAGCACGCTGTGGATGCGGCTGGTTTCGAGCGTTTCCTCCAGCGTCATGGGCGGCAGGATCCCCGGCAGCCGGGCGGCGAGCATACTTTTTCCCGTCCCCGGCGGGCCGCACATGAGGATATTGTGGCCGCCCGCGGCGGCGATCTCCAGCGCCCGCTTGGCCAGCTGCTGGCCCTTGACTTCGGCGAAGTCGGGCTGAGGCGTCTTGTCCTCGTCCAGATAGTCCCGGAGCTCCGCCCGGCAGGGGAGGAACTCGCCCTTGTTCACCAGATCCACCGCTTCGCGCAACGAGGCGAGACCGAAAACGGGGAATTTGCCGCCTGCGGCGAGGGCC
>JAFSYV010000053.1 GCA_017443585.1 Lentisphaeria bacterium
AAGTTCGATCAAGGTGAAATGCTTCGATCCGGAACCGCTGCCCATCATAAAACCTTCCTTTCCGCCCGGCGCATCAGGGTTTCACGTTGTAGGTGTATTTGCCCGCGGTGTTGAAGAACTGGGCCTCGGTGTTGGTTCCCACGTGGACGTCCATGAAGAGGGAATTGGCGCCGCCGTTGTGGCGGAAATCGATCCGGTACTTGGTGAGATCCGAGGCGATATTGAAGGGGTAGGTGTTGACGCTGAAGCTCAAAGACTGGCTGTCGGCGGTGTAGACCCACATTTCCGTGCTCCAGATGTACTGGGAAGGCTGGCGCATCTTCGACGGCTTCTGCATCTGCGGGCTGCCGAGGGGCTGACGCCAGTTGCAGTAGTAGCTCTGGGCGTAGCTCCAGTGATGGAAGGAATACTTGCTGTTCCGGAGCATATCCGAGGGGCACTGGGCCACGTTGCCCTTGGGCAGGGTATAGTTGCCCGCGGCGGTGTTCCAGACGAGGTCATAGGGGATGTAGAGGTGCAGGAACTGAATGAAGGGGAACATGTTCTTGCTCGCGCACCCCGGATGGCAGGCCCACTTGAGATACCCGTTGTTGATGCCGGGCATATAGCCGTTGAAGTCGTTCTGGTACATCGTGGCGGCGTTGCCGATGTTCTTCTGGTTGTTGATGCAGGTGGTGGATTTGGCCCGCTCCCGCGCCTGCTGCAAGGCGGGCAGGAGCATGGCGGCCAGGATCGCGATGATGGCGATGACCACCAGAAGTTCGATCAACGTGAAGCGCTGTCCGCGCCTGTTCCGAAGCACACTGTTTTCTCCCGCTTTCATCTGAGCCGCATCCCCCCCCCTGTTTTTTGCTTTATACATGTTCGGAGTTTTCAATTCCGCTCTTAATATACTTTGCCCTTTCCCCATTGTCAAACGGCAATACGGGAATTTTTCGAAATTAATTTCCCTCCGGCGATCCCCCGGAAAAAAGAAGCGGAAAAACGCCTTTGTAATTTTCGACGATCATATGGGTCCCGAGTTCCCGGTGGATCTCCCTGGCCCGGCGGGCGGTCCCGTCCAGCCGGCTCAAGGTGACGCAGCCAAGCTCCGCTCCGGCGGCGATCTCGCTGCGGCCGTCGCCCACCACCAGCACGTTCCGGGGATCGATGCCCTCTTCGGCGCAGAGTTCGCTCATGATCTCCTTCTTGGGGAGCTTCCGGTTCCACGCCGAGCCCCGGAACTCTTCGATGATCTTCCCCCGGCCCACTTCATAGCCCAGGACTTCGATCTCCTCGGCCATGGTCCCCCGGGGGCGGCCCGTTGCGTCGTGCTCCACCACGGCCCCGGTGATGAAGTAATTCCTGATCCCGGCCTTCAGGAGCGACTTCAGAAAATCCATGCTGCCGGGGATCCGCCACGCTTCGGGGTCCAGCCTTGCGGCGGCCAGATTCCGGTCCCGCCCCATGGCGAGGAGGAGTATTTCGTAGGCGCGGAAAAGGAGCGAAGCGTCACGGGCGAGCTTTTCGAGGGAGTGCGCGCTTTCCCCCGTTGCGGGGAAGGACTCCTCCCCCTGCCAGATGAGCCGGATCACCTCCTCGTTGGTCGGCGAACTTTTCCCCGTGAGACGCCGGGCGCAGCGCAACGCCCACTCCATCTGCGTCAGGGCCGAAAGCCCCGCGGACTCGACGGCGAACCGGTGCGCCTCGTCGAAGACTTCACCTTTCCGGGCCAGCATGAGTTCCGCCATCTCCTCGGGGGTGCCCGGCGGCATGCCGTACCGGGCGGTGAAGCCCGTCACCAGCGTCATGACGGGGACCCAGTCCCGGATCCGGGAGTGAGTCCCGTCGATGTCGTGAAAGGCGTAGGTAATCCGCCGGGGAGAAAAGGGCGTCACTGTTTCAATGACGCCGTTCCCGGCGCGGGGAGCGCGGATGAAGGCTCCCGTCACCGTTTTTTCCAATCCTCGATGCGGAAGGGGATGTTGGCGTACTCCGCCAGACGCGAACAGGGCGTCATCACCTTCCACAGATCCTCGAAGGCCACGGTTGCGAGGCAGGTGCAGTAGTCCCCCGCGCCGTAGTAGATGCGCAGATCCTTGCCGTCGTTCACGGGCACGGCGCCGCAGGGGAAGACGGTGAACTCCACCCAGAGTTTTTCCAGATCGCCCGTCTCATAGGGGGCCTCCGCAACGAGCAGAGGCTCCTTGGTGATGGCGATGAGTTTCGTCGGGTCTTCGAGGCTGAAGAGGGCGGCCCCGGCGGTGTAGCGTTTCTGCCACTTGCGGCCGTTCGGGAAGGTCACCTGGTGGATGGGGTCTTCGTCCACCGAGTGGAAAATCAGCACCCAGCCCCGGTCGGTCTTGACGGGGGGCGCGCCGCCGCCGATCTTGACGGTGGCGAAGGGCACATCCTCACACCCCAGCAGCAGTTCCGAATCCCCCCAGTAGCGCAGGTCGGGGGAAAGGCTGTACCAGATGTGGAAGGGGTCATGCCACTGGTTGGAGGGCCGTTCCAGCCGCATGTAGAGGCCGTTGACCTTTTCGGGGAAGAGGATCATGTTGCGCTGCTGGGGAACTCCGATGCAGACGGCGTCGAAGTCGGTGCCCTGCCCCCGCCAGCGGGCGATGCCGGGCCGTTCGGAGTGCTGATTTTCGAAGCAGAAGCTCAGGTAAAGCTCATCCTCGAGGACGGTCAGCCGGGCGTCGCACACCCACGGCAGGATGCCGCCCTTGTAGTGGACGCGGATCGGCTCGGGGGCCATCTCGAAATGGAGCCCGTCTTTGCTCGTTCCGAAGCCGGTGCAGATGTTCAGGGCCGGAGTCGAACGTTTTTCGTCGAAAAGGTCCACCCGCGGCGCGATGTAGTAAAGTCCGCGATAACGGGCGACGCCCGCGTTGAAGACCAGGGTGGCGGGATAGGGCACGTCCGCGGCGGTCAGCAGGGGATTGTTTTCGTATCTCTTGACGATGGGGGAGGAATGGAGTTCCCCCGGATCCGCTTTGTCCTTGAAAGGATTTTTCATCTCGACATCTCCTCGAAGTTGCCCCCTCGCTCACTCAAGAGCGGGAAAGACCGGTTGTGAAAAAAATCCGGCGCCGGAGCGCCCTTTCCTAAATATAACCCCGCCGGAGTCAAAAATCAAGAGGGGAAAGATTTTTCCGGCGTCCTCCCTTCTTCCCCCCTTGACAACGGGCGAACTTAAGGTATATTAAGAGGAAAGGCATCATCGGCAGGGAGGCTTCGGCACATGGCGGAAAAAGGGCAAAGAGAAAAATCACGCGGCATGTACACACGGGAAGATCCGGGGGATTTCCGCCGGGTCCTGACGGTCGATCTGGCCGTCGTCGGAGGCGGCATGGCCGGGGTCGCGGCCGCCGTGGCAGCGGCCCGGATGGGCTTGCAGACCGTCCTCCTTCAGAACCGCCCGGTGCTGGGCGGCCCCGCCGGGAGCGAATGCGATCCCGACGCCGACGGACGGCTCATCGCCGGGTGCGGCGACTGGCGCAACCGGGACGCCCGCGAGACCGGCGTCATCGAAGACATCCGGCTGGCAGGCGAGTGGAAATATTCTCACGGCTACCGCTCCTTCTACAGCGAAATGCTCCGGGAATTCTGCGAGAAGGAAGAGAATCTGACGCTGCTCCTCGATACCGAAGTTTACGAAGTCCGCAAAAAAGACAGGTTCATCACCAGCCTTGCGGCGCGGACTCTGGGTTCCGATCTGACGTGGGAGATCACCCCTTTCGCGGTGGCCGACTGCACCGGGGACGCCTCGGTGGGCTTCATGGCGGGGGCCGAGTTCCGCATGGGCCGGGAAAGCAGGACCGAGTTCGGCGAGAGCCTGGCGCCGGAAGAGGAAGACACCGTCACCCTGGGCAGCTCCCTCTATTTCCGCGCCTCGGATCAGGGACACCCGGTCAAGTTCACGCCGCCCGACTGGGCTTACGATTTCCCGGACGAATCTTTCTTCACCGGGCGGCCCCACCATCCCCCCGCGCAGAAAGGCGGCTACTACTGGATCGAGGCAGGGGGCAACCGCAACACGATCGCCGACAACGGGGAGATCCGCCGGGAATTGTTGAAGATCCTCTACGGGGTCTGGGACCACATCAAGAACCACGGGGACCACGGGGCGGAAAATCTGGCCATCGACTGGATCGCCGCCGTCCCCGGCAAGCGGGAATCCCGGCGGCTCATGGGGGATTATATCCTCACCGAAAAGGACGAAACGGAGAACCGGACTTTTCCCGACGGGGTCGTCTGCGGCGGCTTCAACATCGACGTCCACCCCGCGGAAGGTTTTTTCCACGTCGGGACGCCCAGCGGGCCCGAACACGGCATCATGTCGCCGGGGCTCTACCAGATCCCCCTGCGCTGTTTCTACTCGCGCAGCGTCGACAATCTGCTGATGGCGGGGCGGGACATCAGCGCCTCGCACATCGCGCTGGCCTCGGCACGGGTCATGGCCACCTGCGCCTTCGGCGGGCAGGCGGCGGCGGCTCTGGCGGCGATGATGACGAAATACCGAACGACCGCCCGGCAGGCGGCGAAGGAGCATTTCGAAGAACTGCGCTATCGGCTCTACCGGCTGGACCACTGCCTGCCGGGGTGGGTGATCGACGACCCGGAAAATCTCTGCCGGGACGCAGCGGTCACGGCCTCGAGCACCCGGCGTCTGGAAATTTCCGGCATTTCGGGCTGGACGAGCCTCGGCGGCGAGATCCCCGCCGCCCAATCCTTCGTCGCCTCGGAAACACGCCTGGAGCGGGCCTGCTTCATTTTCCGGAATCCGGGACAGCCCCGCACCCTCGAGGCGGAGCTTGTGGGATCCGCCGCCATGTACCGTTTCGACCGGGGCAAGGTCATCGCCCGGAGTGCTGCGGAGATCCCCCATGGGGAGGAGATCCATGCGGCGTTCGTCTTCGACGCAAGACTTGTCCGGGGGAAACGGTACTTCATCCGCTTCGGCAAAGATCCGGAGATCGAGGCGGCATACGCTTCGGTCTACCTGCCGGGGGTCCATCGTTCCAACATGCGCCGTCAGGGCTGGCCGCCTCACGGAGACAACACGGATCTGTGCTGTTTCTTCACGCCGGACCAGCGTCCCTTCGAGGCGGAAAACGTGCTGAACACGGCCAACCGGGGCGGGGATTTCCTTTCGGTCTGGATCTCCGATCCGGCGTCCCCCCTGCCCCAGATTCTGGAGCTCCGTTTCCCCGAAACGCGCGAGTGCAATGCCGTGGAGCTGGTCTTCGACACCAATCTGGATTCGTTCGACATCTTCACACCCCAGAGAGAGTGCGTAAAAAGCTACGAACTCGAACTCCTGCGGGGGAGCGAAAGGGAGCGGATCGCCCTCGAAAGGGAAAATCTGCGCCGTTTCCGGCGGCACGTATTCCCGGCGGCAAAGATCGACGGCCTGCGCCTGACGGTGCTGGAAACATGGGGAGCTCCGGAGGCGAGGGTCTACCAGGTCCGCGCCTACAGAGAACCGTGAAACGGAGGAAACCATGAGCATTCCGGCAAGACTCCACGTCATTCTCGCCCGCGAAGGAAGCCGTGCGGTGGTCTTCCGCCGCGGCCCCTCCGACAAGGTCGCCGTCATCGGCTGGGAACGCAGGAACGACACCTTCACTCCCGGCCAATGGCTGCGGGGCCGGATCTACCCTTACCGCTGCGACCTTTCCCCCAAAGGGGAGTACCTGATCTACTTCGCCGCCAAATACGGCTGCGGCAATCCCGTGGAAAAACGGATCGAAGCGGAACTGCTGAAGCGTTTCCACGTGGAGGAAACGTGGCAGATCGACTGGGAAAGCCGTCAGCGGGCCGCGGCGGAAATCGAAGAGGCCTGCAAAGCGGAATTCGTCCGTCTGCGCCTGTCGCCGGATTACCACGACCGGAGCTGGACCGCCATTTCCAGAGCACCGTATTTGAAGGCCCTGGCCCTCTGGTGGAACGGGACCGGCTGGAACGGCGGCGGGCTCTTCGCGGGCAACAACGAATTTTACCTCAACCGGCCGCCGGAGCACATCGCGCTCACGATACCCGGCATCCAGTCGACAAAATTCCGGGAACTGCCGCCATCGAAGGAATTGCGCGAGTTCGGCTGGGGAACCGTACACGGCGAGTGTCCGATGGTCTGCATGCCGCGCCTCGAACGGGACAACTGGCGTCTGATAAGCGACGAAGAATGGGGAGCCGTCTACCATAAGGAGCTCCCCGGCGCTTGGAAGCTGGAGAAAGTCTTCTCCGTGAACGTCCGCTGCGACGAACCGGGCAAGAGCGTGTACCGCGAGATCCACAAACTCTTCACCCCCTCCGGGGAGGAGGCCGCCGTCGACACCGCCGACTGGGAGTGGGCGGACTTCGACGCCTACCGCAGGCGTCCGGTCTACGCAAGCGGGGGAGCTCTGTACGCGCTCGATCTCGAAACATTGGAATCGAAACTGCTGTACGACTTCAACGGCATGAAATACGAGCGTACCCCCGCGCCGTACTGAAAGGCCGTGCTCCCCTTTACCGGAGACCACGGCCCTGAAACGCAGCGCCCGCAAGGGGCAGTCTGACTTGTCTGACTTGTCTGACTTGTCTGACTTGTCCGACTTGTCCGACCCGGCGCTGCGCCTATTTTTCCAGTTTCGAGCAGACGATGTCCATGGCGGCGGCGACCACCTTCAAGTCCTCGTCGGTACACTCGGCGAAGTAGGCGCAGATGAAGTCGTTGAGCCGCTCGTCGATCCCGTTGAGGAACTTCTGCCCCCCTTCGGTGACCGAAATGACGATGTTGCGGCGGTCGTCGGGATCCTCCTGGCGCATCAGGACACCGGAGTTGACCAGCTTGTCGACGAAAAGGGAGGCTCCCGCCGAGGTCAGTCCGGTAATGCGCATGATGGTGCCCAGATTGCAGGGCATGGAAAATCTCACCAGCATCAGATGGTTGAACTGGGCCCGGGGGATCGTCCGGGCGCAGTTCTTCCAGTCGTCTTCGAAGAACTGCCGCCGCTTGAATTCCAGCAGGCGGCACATCTTCTTGAAGACGGCGACATCAGGTTGGACTTTCCCCTTGCTGCCGCCGTTTTTCCTCATTATCTGTGCTCCTTGTAACCGTCGTTGATCTCGGTCGAAAGTTTGTCCAGACGCTTCTCGCGGTCAGGCCGGTCTTCGTCGAGCAGGTACTGCTGGAAGAACATGTTGCCGACGGGGCTGTCCACGCCCTTGTTGACCTGCTTGATGATCTTGCCGACTTCGCTCTTGACGTCGGCGCCCATCCGGTCGTCGGGCCGGGAAAGCTCCACCTTGGCGATGACCACCAGCTGGGACTGCTTGACCGATTCGGTCTCGGTGGAAAGGACGCGCCCGATGACGGGCAGATCCTTGAAGAAGGGCAGTCCGGCGTTGCCGCGGACGGCTTCGGACTTCCGCAGTCCGCCGATGACGAATTCGCGGGGTTCCAGCCCCACCTGCACGGTGGTGGCGGTCCCGGAATTGCTGGTCCGGGCGGAGCCGTCGGCGTTCCAGCCCAGCAGCGAGATGCTGTCGAGTTCGAATCTCAGCTTGGCGGCCTTGCCGGTGACCACGGGCGTGACCTTGAGGTCGAACTTGAAGCCGTCCGTGACCATGGGATACTGGAGCCAGCCGTGGATGATCCCCGGACTGGACTGCATCTGATCCGCGTTGGTGTTGTAGTACCCCGCCCGGACCACGCTGCCGTCGGACTTCACGTAGCCGCCGATGTACTTGGAAAGGGCGCTGGTGGTGGCGTTGAGGATGGCCGTGGTCAGCGCGGCGGCCGCCGAGGCGGGCAGCCCCTGAGTCATCTGGCCGGCGATGGTGTTCCGCTGGTCTTCGGTGAGCGCGGCGATGGCGTCACCGATGGTGTTGGTCCCGGTCTGGGTCCCCATGACGCGCATGGTGTAGCCGATGGGCCGCAGGAGCTGTTCCGGCATGTTGGCGATGAGTTTTTCGGAAATGCTTTTGGGGTTGTCCCGTGAAACCCGCTGATAGAGCTGGACCAGCTCCTGATAGGGCATGATCTTGTTCACGCCTTCCCGCAGGATCGCGTCCGGATTGGGATCGGCGAAAGTGAATTCCTGACACCCTTCGGCGATGGAGGTGGCGCCGGCGGTGTAATAGGTCCGGTCATAGAAGAACCCGCTGCTGACCTCGATCTGCGAAGACCGGCGGTTCTGGGCGACCAGCACCCCCTGGGCAAGGCATTTGGCCTTGCCGATGGAGGTCATGAAGTCCAGATAGCGGGTGTTCCACTTGGGGTTGACGTCCCAGTACGAAGTCCGGTTCCAGCCGTTGTCCTGGACGCCGCTGGTGAAGAAGGTCCCCCAGTTGCGGCGGACGACGGTCCCGGCGGAGAAGAAATCCACGCCTTCGTTGTTCTTCCAGGACTGGAAGTCCACGCCGATACGGTCGTCGTTTTCGGCGTAGATCTCGATGACCCGGTAGGAAACTTTGACCTCGGGGATGGGCCGGTCATACTTTTCGAGGAGCTTGCGCATTTCGACCCAGCTCCACCGGGGCGCCTTGATCACCAGAGCGTTGAGTTCGGCGTCCACGAGGATGCAGGTGGGGGAGACGGCGAACTGGGGATCCAGCTCGTGTGAGCCCACCTTGATGAGCATGTCGCGCAGATTTGCGGCCCGGCTGATCCGGGGGAAGTAGATGTAGACGCCCGCTTCGGGGGCGAAGGTCAGTCCCTTCCGGTCCAGCGAGGCGACGATGCTGTCGATGCCCTTGCCCGAATCGGAGTCCTTGAAGCGGTACTCTTCGGCGGCTACCAGGACCATGCCGGAGCCGTCGGCGAATTTCACCGCCGTGACCTGAGCGGGACTGGTGGAAACACTGCGGGCGCCCACGGCGGCTTCGAGATAGCTCCGCACGGCGTAGGGATCGGCGTTCTTGAGCATGTAGGGCTTGGTGATGACGTAGGGATCGGTGGTGTCGCGGATGACCTTCACCTCGCGGGTCGAGTCCTTGACGTCGATCTTGAACTGGGCCTGCACGTTGGTGGGGGCGTATCCCCCCGTGGGGGCGTCGTTGGAAACCCTGGGGATCCCCGGCGGGACCTGGGGCTTGAGGGTGAGTTCACTCGGCACGGTGTTCTGCACGGGAATGGGGATCATCTCTCCCCTGGGTTCGGGCTGCGGCTGATTCTGGCATCCGCAGAAAAGAACGCCCGCGGCGGCGGCGAAAAGTATGGCGGTCCTCATTTTTCAACTCCTTTCACGGCTTCCCCGGCCGCAGCGTCGGATCCCTGTTTCTTTGCCTTTTCGGCGGCCTTTGTCGCATCCCTTCTCGGGTTGAAGAAGGGGTTGTCCATGCGGCGTTCGATGCGGCTGGACTCGCTGACGGCTTTCACGCTCCCGCCGGTGACGGGATCCGTGGGCATGGCCTCGGCGCTGACGACGATATAGGTGCGTTCATTGATCTTGGTCACGGTGCTGAAGAGGTACTTGATGAGGGGGATCCGGCACAGGATGGGCAAACCGATGGTCTGTTCGACCCAGTTTTCCTTTTCGTAGACGGCCAGGAGTTTTTCCTGCCCGAAGCCCAGCGTGGCCGCGCCGCTGAAGCTGACGGAGTTGGAAAGTTCCGATCCGGTGTTGCCCCGCTCGACCACGCTCTTGAAGAAGAGGTGATAGTTGAAGATCACGCCGCCCCTGGAGGCTTCGGAGCCCTTGCCGGGCATGCAGACGAAGGGGTTGATGATCCGCGCTTCGAGCTGAGGCGGATCCGCGTGTTTCCCGTCGTCATCCTCGTAGAAACTCTTGCCCACGAAGGTGCGGCCCAGGGTGTTCTTGGCGATGTTCTGATATTCGGGGGTCATGGAGACCTTGTAGACGAAGGGGGCCTTGGCGATGTTCTGAAGCTGGGTGAGCTGCAGCTTCCGGAACTCCTCGAGAGTCCGCACGGGGGTGCTGACCATGGCCAGTTCCGCGTGAGAGGCGGCGCTGGCGTTTCCCGACTGCTGGAGGCAGCGGATGAAGCTCATGTCGAACTGGGGCGCGGTGAAGAAACCGCCGAAAGCCCAGGTCGCCGAGGAGGCGACGGAAAGGGCGGAGCTCAAGGCTTCGTTGAGGACGAGATGCCCCGCGTTGTACCCCAGGGTGAGGAGATTGACTCCGGGACCGTTCTTCCAGGCCAGGTAGTCGAAGCCCCAGTCCTTGAGGTCGCTGTCCCGGAGCTCGTAGTAGTTGAGTCTCACCGTGACCTGCGGCAGGGGCTGGTCGAGTTTTTCCACATATTTGAGGGTATTGTTCGCGGCGTCGGCCTGATCCCGCCAGAAGATGGTGTTGGTTTCGCGGTTGACGTAGGCCGCGCCCACGGGGGAACCGATGGTCATGTCGATGAGGTCGGAAAACTGTCCCGCCGCCCGGTAGCGGGGGGTGTAGGCGATGCGGGAGATCCCCGTGCCGTCGATGCCTTCCTTGTTTTTGCCGCCCTTGTGGTCCAGAGCTTCGATGATCTTGTCCACATAGGGGGTGAACTCGCTCCCGGTGGAAACCAGCAGAGCCTCTCTTTTCCCGTCGGCGGAGCTGATCCGGCGGACGGTGGAGTTGCGGCTGTAGCGCTGCACGGCGGAATTGACGAAGGGCAGAATGGACTCGGCGGTGACGTTTTTGAGCTCGTACACCTTGCTGTCATAGCGCACCTGCGCGTCGGACTGCTTCAGGCGGATCGTCCGCACACCGTTTTCTTCCTGCCCCCCGGCGCCGGCCAGGGGCAGCGCCGCCGCGGTCATGAGCGCGACGGCCGAGCAGAGATGTTTGTTCATCGAGTGTTTTTCCTTTCCTATTCAAAGAGAATTTTTCGTTTATGCTTAAAAAGGAGCCTTCGTGCAGGCTCCATTTTGCGAAAATCAGAGGAAATTGAATCCCATGACCAGCACCTGGTCTTTGGATGCTCTCCCGGTGATGACGCGGAAGAGGGCTTCGCTGAAGATCTCCTTCTTTTCCTTCCCCCGGCTTTCCCGGCGGAACCGGACCTTCCAGACGTAGAGCTTGAAGGTGACGAACTCAAGTTCCGTCACATATTTGAAGGAAACGGGGGTCCCCAGGCTCAGGGCCATCTGCTTGCGGGTGGTCTCGAACTTTTCCGGATCGAAACCGCTGCGGTTCTCGGGCGAAAGGTTCTTGACCATCCCCTTGGGGTCGTTGTTCATGAAGCTGACCAGCAGTTCACGGGCGACCTTGTACTCGAGGGTCTGCGGCTCACCCTTCCGCTCCTCGGGGGGGAGTTCCTTCACGGTGGCGCAGCCGCATAGCAAAGTTGCGCACACCGACAGGACCGACAGGACCGTTTTTCTCTTCATTCCTCTTCTCCCCCTTCTTTTGTTCCGTTGATGACTTTTACGCAAAACAGTTTTGCGACAAAGATAATATAACGCCGATCATCTCGCTTGTCAAGTATCTTTTCGGGAAAATCGTTAATTTTTTTAACTAATCGGCGGATCTTGAGGAGAGCGCAACGGGACTCAGCCCCGTCGGACAAGTCGGACTGGTCGGATCGGGGGGACAAGTATTACGCCCCCCGGGAGAAGCGGAAATCCCCGATCGCATTCCTGCGGCGGAGCCCGGATATCGCCGACGATGGGCCCTTATTTGATGATGATCTTGCCGAAACGTTCGGCGTGGTGGAAATCCCCGAAAGTGGGACTCCAGCAGTTGTATTCCGGCGGGGCGACGGTGAACCGGACCCGGCAGAAGTTCATGCCCCAGACGTCGCCGAGAAAATCTTTTGCCTCGGTCATGGCGGAAAGGGGCAGACGCACCTCCGCACTCCAGAAATCCTTGCCGCGGAAAGTCCTGACCTCAGCTCCGGAGTCCCAGGGAGTGGTTTTCTTCCCTTCGCGGCGGAAACTTCTCGCCGTGCCGAGGGAGTTGAAGACCAGCTGGAAGACCTTCTTTTCCGGCGTGGCGAAGAAGAAATCGAGGCAGTTTTCGTCCCAGACCGCGCTGTTTGCCGCTCTGCCGGAGTCCATGATTTTCGCCATGAAAGGCTCCTCGCAGCGTACGCCGATGCAGAGATCGCCCTTGCAGCGCGCGAGGTAGAGATCGGCGCCCACCTTGCGGACCTCGGCGTTGTCCTTGCTCAATTCGATCCGGAGCGGCTTGATCTTTTTCCAGAAAGGTTCCGAAAGTTGGCCGTCCATCACGGGAAGCGTGTCGATGGGGGTGGTCGCGCCGACCTTGCGGGCGCCGGCGGCCATCATGAAGGAAAAGACATTCGGGTCCATGGGCAGATTGTAGGAACGCTCCGTACCGTTCGTGTCGGGGGGAGAATTGCCCGGCAGGGGGGCAAGCTTTTTGAGCAGACTCTTGCGCACGGAGGTGAGCTTCAGCGCTTCGGCGGCGAGACGGGCATCCTGCCTGCCCGAGCGGAGAAGTTTCGACGCGACGGCGTACAAAGCGACGGTCGCCCGACAATACTCGAGGTTGGTGACGGCAATGGCTATGCGGGCCTGCTGCCCCTTGTCGGAGGTTTTTGCGGCGGCCTCTTTCAGTTTCGGAAGCCACTTTTCCGCCAGGCCGGGGTAGACCTTGAGCAGGACGCCGGGATAACGGGGGATATACCCCAGACCGCGATTTTCCTTGAGCCCGCTCCGGGCGTAGTCGCCGAGCCGCTTTTCGATGTCGGCGAAATAGGCCCTCATCACCGGTGCTCCGGCGGGGCCGTAGCAGTCGCGCAGGGTCTCGGCGTAGAACTTTTCCCGGTCGCCGATGCCGCCCCAGGCGAATTTCAGATAAAAATAGTTGTTCAGCGCGGAAGCGGCGTAACTGGTGGAGTTGTTGAGGTCGATGCCGGTCACGTCGGCGGCGTACAGATCGTCGTAGAGCATGGAAATGTTTTCGAACTGGCAGCAGGGAAGCTCCATTCCGCCCATCCCCTCCGGCGTGACGTAATAGAAAAGCCGGTTGAGGACGCTCCGCCACGCCTTGAGATTTTTCAGGTGCTGCGCCCGCTTCAGGGGATTGTAATAGCTCAGTCCGCTGTCGTTGAGGACCTCCATGATGGTGATGGAGGGATGGACCTTGACCTTGCTGACGCCCTCCACATAGTAGGAATAAGCGTACATACCGAAGGTCTGATCGGGGAGGACGGCGGTGATGCGTTTGGCCATTTCGTTGGCGTAGGTCATCATCCGGGTGGTCATGATGCGGCTGCCGTCGGGACGGATGCCGTCATCCAGAGCCTGACAGTTCTTGCATTCGCACATCATGCCGCCGTCGTTGGGGGAAAGGGTCATCATGCCCGGAGGCGTCCGCTTCTTCAGCGCGTCGATCATATTGGCCGCCAGCTGGTCCAAAGCCTTGGGATTGGTGGTGCAGATCTGCAGCCCGTGACCGTGGTAATAGGTCCCCAGGCGGCGGCCCCCCACCAGCGCGAAATATTCCGGATGTTCGTCGAAGTAATCTTCCTTTTTGAGATAGTGGAGCCAGCTGTGCCAGGCGCACCACGAGCGGCTCTGGCCTTCCCGGTTGCGGCGCATGAAAAGGTGGAGTTCCCGGCGCTGGTTCTCCGACATCCCCCGCCGGGTCTGATATCCCAGACGGCGGCTGGAAAACCGGGGCGCATCGGCGAGATCCAGTTCGGGGACCTCCCACTTCGAACGCTTCGGAACGAACTCGCCAAGTTCGCCGGGCATGAACCAGCGGATCCCCAGCTGTTTTTCCAGAAAATCCGCCACGCCGAACCAGGTGCCGACCCGCGCCCCGGTGCGCCAGTGGTTGTTGTAGACCTCGCCCGGCGTGTCGTTGCCGGAAATATGGATGTCCCGCCCCCGCGTTCTGATGACGAAGCCTTCGGGCCGGTCGACCTTGATGAAGCCCAGCATGAAAGCGGGACGCGTCCCCTTCTGCTTCGGCTTCACGATGGGCAGTTTCGCCCCCGTCGCCTTGAAAATATAGGTCTGCAGATCGGCGGCGGCGGCACGAGCGACCTTCTGCTGCGCTTCCGGCGAAATGACGATCACATAATCGGACTTGCCGTTTTCGACCACCGGCATCCCCGCAAGCACCGACACCGTCAGCGCCGCGGCCGTGAGGAACGCGAGTTTCATTTCGGACTCCTTGATTTCGAATCGACTTCGGTCGGCGTGAGAGACGAAGCGCGGCCCGCGCTCACGGGCCACACACAAAAAAACCTCGCCTCGGAAGACGAGGCGAGGCTTTGGGGGAATTCAATAGTTTTCCGCTTCGATCTCGAAATAGGCCTGGGGGTGTTTGCAGGCGGGGCAGATCTCGGGGGCCTTTTCGCCGATGAAGACGTGGCCGCAGTTGCGGCACTCCCAGCGTCTTTCGCCGGTGCGGACCCAGACTTCGCCGGATTCGATGTTGGCCAGAAGTTTGCGGTAGCGCTCCTCGTGACGCTTCTCGATGGCGGCGATGCGTTCGAAGACCTTGGCGAGTTCGGCATAGCCCTCTTCCGCGGCTTCGGCGGCGAACTGGCGGTACATCTGGGTCCACTCCTCGTGCTCGCCCGCGGCGGCGGCGGCCAGATTCTCCACCGTGGTGCCGATGCCTTCCATTTCCTTGAACCAGAGCTTGGCGTGCTCCTTTTCGTTGTTGGCGGTCTGCTCGAAAATGGCCGCGATCTGCTCGTAGCCGTCCTTCCGCGCCTTGCTGGCGAAATAGGTGTACTTGTTCCGCGCCTGGGACTCCCCGGCGAAAGCGAATTCCAGATTCTTCCACGTCTTCGAAGTTTTGTCGACAGCCATTTTTTTCTCCTTTCGAAATGAATTACATCGCGGGAAGACTCCCGCGCCGCGGAAGAAAAAGCCCTCCGCGCCTCCTTACTTGTTAATTTAGCAGAAGAGTGTGGAAAAATCAAGGGCCTTTCGGGCAGAAAAGCGAAAAAAAACTCCCGACGGCCCGGAAAGCGGACTTTTTTCGCGGCGCCTTGACAAAACCTCCTTTTCGCACTATATTAAAGGCGGGACGCTTCGACATTCAACCCAAAAGGAAAGGAACAATTCCATGCATCGCGTCATCGTTACACTGGCACTCGTCTTTTCCGCCGCGCTTCTGGGCGCGGCCGAGATCGGCAGCAACGCCGCCGTGGCCTTCCTCGGCGACTCCATCACCCAGTACGGCCACAACAAGGAGGCGGGCTACGTCAACCTGACCGTGGCCGGTCTCGTGCAGAACGGCATCAAGGTCCGTCTCATCAAGGCGGGCGTGAGCGGCAACAAATCCAACCAGATGCTGGCGAGACTGAAACGGGACGTCATCGACAAGAAGGCGAACTTCATGTTCCTGAGCTGCGGCGTCAACGACGTGTGGCACGGCGTCCGGGGCGTTCCCCTCGAGGACTACAAGAAGAACATCACCGCCATCGTGGAACAGTGTCAGAAAGCCGGGATCAGGGTCTGCATCATGACCGCCACCATGATCCGGGAGGACGCGGAAAACGCCGCCAACAAGAAGCTGGCCGGCTACAACGACTTTCTGCGGAAACTCGCCGCCGAGAAGAAATGTCTCCTCGCCGACACCAATCAGGCCATGCAGAGCGAACTTGCCCGGCTGAAGAAGGAATTCCCCGGCGTCCGGGGGAATCTGCTCACCGGGGACGGGGTCCACATGAACCCCGCGGGCGACATGATGATGGCCGCCTGTCTGCTCGAAACGGTGGGGATCCCGAAATCGAAGGTCGATTTCACCGCCATGAAGCTCAGCGTCCCCGTGCGCAAGATCTTCGACGGCGCCTACACCGCCCCCGGCGGCGCCCCGGTCAAGACGAAGATCGACGCCCAGGTGGCGATCCCGCTGGCCCTTTACTGCAAACTCTTCCCGGAGATCCTGCGTCAGAAGAGAAATCCTGCCGTCATAGGGGACCTGCTGACCATCACTCCGGGAAAGTGAGACGATTTCCTGCAAAAAAGTGCCGCCGGGGATTTGAAAAAACCGGTCTGGTGTGGTAAATTTTACAACGGCAACTTTCGACTACGGAGTTAAAGACAGATACTATGGGCGGTTTTTTCGGAGCGGTTTCCAACGCACCCTGCGTGGAAGAGATCTATTACGGTACGGACTATCACACCCATCTGGGCACCCGGCGGGGCGGCATGGCCATGAGCGTCGAGGACGGCGTCATCCGGCGGCGGATCCACGACATCACCAACACCCCTTTCCGGACCAAGTTCAACACCGAGAGCCTGGAGCTTTTCGACAAGTGCACCTGCGGCATCGGCGTCATCAGCGATGACGAGGACCAGCCCCTGGTGGTGACCTCGAAATTCGGCACCTTCGCCATCGTCACCGTGGGCAAGATCAACAACATCCAGGAGCTCATCGACCGGGAAATGGCCGACGGCCTTTCGCACCTTTCCGAATACGGTTCGGGCGAACCCAATCCCACCGAGGTGGCCGCCATGCTCATCTGCCGCTGCTCCACGCTGGAAGAGGGCATCGCCCGCGCGCAGAAGTGCATCGACGGCTCCCTGTCGCTGCTGATCCTCCACAAGGGGGCGATCTACGCCGCACGGGACCGTTTCGGCCGGACTCCGGTGATCATCGGCCGCCGGGAAAACGCCCCCGGCGCCCCCGACGCCTGGGCCGTCACCATGGAAACCTCGGCCTTCCCCAATCTGGATTTCGAGATCCACAGCGAGCTGGGCCCCGGCGAGATCCGCCGGATCACCCCCGACGGGGTCACCGTCATCAAAAAACCGGGAAAGTGCATGCAGATCTGCACCTTCTTCTGGGTCTACTACGGGTATCCCTCCAGCTGCTACGAAGGGGTCAACACCGAAGTGGCCCGCTACCGGAACGGCGCCTCCATGGCCGATCAGGACGAGGAGTTCAAGGGCAAGATCGACTCCATCTGCGGCATCCCCGACTCGGGGATCTCCCACGCCATCGGCTACGCCAACCGCTTCGGCCGGCCCTATCAGCGGGCCTTCGTCAAGTACACGCCCACGTGGGCCCGCTCCTTCATGCCGCCCAATCAGAACCAGCGGGAGCGCATCGCCAAGATGAAGCTCATCCCGGTGGAAAGCCAGATCGCGGGCAAGCGGCTGCTCTTCTGCGACGACTCCATCGTCCGGGGGACGCAGCTGGGAGACACCGTCAAACGGATCTACCAGAAGGGCGCGGAAGAGGTCCACATGCGCTCCTCGTGCCCGCCCCTCCTCTACGGCTGCCGCTTCCTGAATTTCTCCCGCTCGCGCAACGAGCAGGAACTGGCCGCCCGGCGGGCCATCGCGGAACTGGAAGGGACCGATGAGCTGACTCCGGAAATTTTGAAGAAGTATCAGGTCCACGGCTCGAAGGAGTACCTGGCCATGGTGGAGATCATCCGCAAGAAGCTCAACTTCACCACCCTCAAATACCAGGAACTGGACCGGCTCCTCGAGGCCATCGGGGTACCGAAGGAAAATCTCTGCACCTACTGCTGGAACGGCTGCGACGCCAGTCTCAGCGAAGATAAAAAGGAAGGAAAATAAATCATGAAAAAGACAATCGGCTTCATCGATCTCTTCATCGACGAGTGGCATGCCAACAACTATCCCAAGTGGATCCGGGAGTCGGCCCTCAAGGATGAATTCGAGATCGCCCTGGCTTGGGAAAAATCCACCCCCGCGGGCAAACGGGATTTGAAGACCTGGTGCGGCGAATTCGGGATCAAGCCTGCTTCCTCCATCGCCGAAGTGGTGGAAAAGTGCGACTGCATCTGCGTCCTCGCGCCCTCCAATCCCGAAGTCCACGAGGAACTGGCCGAACTGCCCCTCAAGAGCGGCAAGCCGGTCTACGTGGACAAGCCCTTCGCCCCCGACCGGGCCGCCGCGCAGCGGCTCTTCGATCTGGCCGCAAAGTACAACACGCCGCTTATGAGCAGCTCCGCGCTCCGTTTCGGCAATGAGCTGATCGCCGCGAAGAAGACGCTTCCGGACCCCGTCGTGGTCTCCACCTGCGGCGGCGGCGGGAATTTCCCCGAATACGCCATCCACCAGATCGAAATGATCGTTTCCATGCTGGGCACGGGAGCCGCCGCGCTTCAGGTCTGCGGCAATGCGGACCACCTCACCGTGACGGTCCGCTATCCCGACGACCGTCTGGCCACCATGAACTACGCCGCTCTCTGGGGGTTCAGCCTCGCCGCCGCCAGGAAGCGGCAGTGCTGCGACAAGCCCGAGGATGTGTGCCAGCTGTCGACCATGACCGACATCTTCCCCAATCTGCTCCTCGAGATCCTCAAATTCTACAAGAGCGGAAAGAACCTGATCCCCAAGGAGGAGACGCTGGAGATCGCGGGGATCCTCGGCGCCTGCGTCAAGGGCATGGGCAAGCCCGGCTGCTGGATCGACATCGCGTGAGCTTTCGCGACACCCGAAGCGCCGGGAACGCCCCTTCGACCGGGATGTTCCGGCGCTTTTTTTCCGGACACGCACAAATGCTCCGAAGGTAAGAGATGCCGCCTCCCTTTTTCGGCCCCTTCTCACGGGAAAAGGTCCCCGCACTGAGCTTCGCCCGGCAGAAAGAACTGCTGAAAGCCTTTGCCGGATACTATCCCCGGTACTGGAAGCTCCTGTTGGTCACGCTTCTGGCGGCCTCCCTTGCGCCGGCGGCATCGGCCGTCTCGCCCATCCTCATCCTCGAGACGCTGAGGACGTACCTCCCCTCGGGCGACGCCGTCATGGTGATCGCCGCCATGGCGGGCGTGGCGGGACTGCTGGTGCTGGGCGGGCTCTGCGATTACGCCTGCATGCGCTGGGGCGCGCTCCTCGGGTTCCGCATCGAAGCGGACATGCGCGACGACCTCTTCTGTCACCTGCAAACCCTCTCCTTTTCCTACTACGACAACGAACGCAGCGGCACCTTGCTGTCGCGGATGACCAACGATCTCACCACCGTGGCGGGGCTGGCCCACCGGGCCCCGGAGATCCTGCTTTCCTCGATCCTGCGCTTCGGCTCCGGCGTGGTCATCATGATGATCATCAACTGGCGTCTCGCCCTCTTCGCCGTGCTGCCCGCGCCGCTGATCCTGCTGTGGCTCTATTTCTTCCAGAATCCCCTGCGCCGCTCTTTCCTGAACGTGCGCAAAGGGGTGGCCGAACTCAACGCGGGCGTCGACAGCGCCATCAAAGGGATCCGCGAGACCCAGAGCTTCACCAACGAAGAGGGGCAGATCGGGGCTTTCAGGCAAAGGAACGCCTTTCTCCTCGCCTGCCAGGAGTCTCTGCAGAAACTGCTGGCAGCTTTCCACGTGGGCATGGGGATGCTCCTGCACGGTTACACCCGGCTTTTCATCGCCGTGGGGATCGTGCTGGTCTTTCTGAAAGTGGCGGACACGGCGGAACTCATCGCCTTTTTCATGTACTCCCACTCCATCACCCGCCCGCTGATGATGCTGGTGGATCTGGTGGAACAGTACCAGCAGGGCATGGCCGCTTTCGAACGGTTCCGGGAGATTATGGAGATACCTCCCGCGGTGAAGGACCTGCCCGGATGTCTCACCGCGCTCCCCGAGCCCCTGCGGGGCGAGGTGGAGTTCAGGGACGTCCGCTTCAAGTACGGCACCGCCGGGGCCGGAAGCTCCGACGTGCTCAAGGGGATCTCGCTGCACGTCCTTCCGGGGAAAAAGACCGCCATCGTCGGGGAATCCGGCGCGGGCAAGACCACGCTGGGGGCCCTCATCCCCCGGTTCTACGAACCCCGCGAGGGGGAAATCCTGCTCGACGGCCGCCCGGTCGGCGCCTACTCCCTCAAGCTGCTGCGTTCGAACATCGGCATCGTGAGCCAGATGCCCTGCATCTTCGACGGCACAGTGAGGGAAAACATCGCCTTCGGCCGCCCCGGAGCCTCGGAAGCGGAGATCGTCGCGGCGGCCCGGTTCGCCGGGATCCACGATTTCATAGACTCCCTGCCCGAGAAGTACGGCTCCCGCTGCGGCGAAAACGGCGTCAAACTTTCCGGCGGCCAGCGGCAGCGGATCGCCATCGCCCGGGTCTTCCTGAAAAATCCCCCCATCCTGATCCTCGACGAAGCCACCAGCTCGCTGGACAACGAGTCCGAAGCGCAGGTCCAGGCGGCCTTCGACAAACTGGGGGAAAACCGGACCGTCATCGTCATCGCCCACCGGCTCTCCACCATCCGGGATTCCGATCGCATCTGCTGCATGAAAGAGGGCCGGATCGTGGAGTCGGGGACCCACGAAGAGCTCCTCGGGATGAAGGGATATTACCATTCCCTCTACGCCGCCCGGAGCGCGGAAAAGAGGTGAAGAGGACAAGTCCATGGAAGAACTCAAGAAACGTTTGGAAGCGCTGAACGGCAGCGAAAGATCCTGGGCGGCGGCCGTATTCTGCATCACCTTCGCCGCCTTCGCCCCGGCCCTGCGCGGGACGGAACTGGTCTCGGACGATCTTTTCTACTTCTTCAACGCCGTTTCCGTGAAGAACTCCTTCGGAAACATCTTCGCCCCGGTGCTGGACCTCGTCACGCCCCTCACCTCCCTGTCGCTGTACCTGGATTTTCTCTTCTGGGGCATGGACCGTTTCGTGCAGGGAGCGAAGCTGGTCAACATCCTGCTTCATGCCGTGTCCATGGTGCTGTTCTTCTTCGTCATCCGGCAGATCAGATGGAAGGGGATCGGCCTCACTCCGGCCTGGGCGGGGATGACGGTGCTCATCTTCGCATTGCACCCTCAGCGCGTCGAATCGGTGGCCTGGATCGCCGAAAGGAAGGACTGCCTCGCCATGGCCCTGGGTCTGGGCGCCTTCCTCCTCTTCCAGAAGGGGGCGGCGCGGGGAAGGATCTCGTGGGGGAGCGCGGGGATGCTCGCGCTGTCGTTCCTGGCCAAGCCCATGTGGATCTTCTTCTTCCTGCCCGCGGGGGCCCTGCTGCTGGCGGAAAGACGCCGTTTCTTCGGGAAAGACGACCTGAAACTGCTTCTGCCCTCCTTCGGGCTGTTTCTGGCCTTCGTGCTGTGGCAGCTGCCCGCGGTGCTCGAAAGTGCCGGGAAGGCCGCGAGCACGGGAGGTGTGCCGCTGTCGTTCAAACTGGAGACCATTTTCTACAATTTCGGGAGCTACTTTCTGCGGACCTTTCTGCCGGGGCAGCTCTTCCCCGTCTATCCCTACTACAACCCGAACTGCGATCCGCGCATCCTGGCGGCGATCCCCTTTCTTCTGCTCCTGACGCCCCTCCTCGCCCGGAAACCGGAGCTGCGGGAAGGCGTCCTTTTCGGGGTCGTTCCGGTGCTGGCCTGCTTCGCCGCGGTCCTCGTTCCGGTGGTGGGATTTTCACGGGTGGGCAACACCGATTTCGCCGACCGTTACAGCTATCTGCCCTCGCTCTTTCTGGTGACGGGCGCGGCCTTTCTGCTCCGTTTCAACCTGCAGGAGGGCACCGCCCTGCGGCGCTGGCTCCCGGTGCTGGCCGTGCTCTACGGCGCGGGCCTCCTGTGGCGGACGGAGCTTTATCTCCCCGCGTGGAACACCAATGCCGCTTTCGTGGAATACTCGCTCCGTCATCCGGAACCGAATCTCAACATGGCCATCAGCGGAGCCTGCGACCTCTTCGCGAAAAAGAAGTACGCCGAAGCCCTCGACCTCTGCAAGAACAAACTCCCGGAATCCCCCCGCTATCCGAAAGATTTCAACGAGGGGATCCGCATATTCACACTGGCCCTGCCGGGTCTGATCCTCTTCCGGTGCGGCCGCCCCGAGGAGGGGATCCGTTTCCTCAACACCGTCTACATGGATCCCTGGTGCGGCACGGTGCGGAATCTGCCCATCGACTTCGCCCAGCAGGTCTTCACCACGGGGGCGGAGTATCATCTGAAGCGCTACAACGACCGCAAGGCCGCCGCCAACCTCTACATGCGCTGTTCCACGCTGTTCGGGATCCATTCGCCCCACTACGCGGCCTTCTACGCGGGGATGGCGGCGCTGGTCGAGGAGGATCACCGCCGGGCCGCCGAACAGTTCCGCCGGGCTTACGATCTCAACCCCACGGACAAACGGCCTTTGCAGAATCTCAATTACGCCCTCGGGAAATTGAAGGAGAAGACCCCATGAACATGCTTCTTCTGGAAAAAGAGGATTTTTCCGCTCCCGGAAAAGCCGTCGTCAGGGGGCGGCGTTTCGAGCGGCTCAGGGATTTCATCCATATCGCCGAGGGCAAGGAGCTCAAGGCGGGCGTACGCAACACGGACTGCGGCAAGGCCGTCGTGGTCCGGATCACGGATAACGAGGCCGAAGTGGCCTATACGCCCCTGAGCGCGCCGCCGCCGCCCCTGCCGCTCACCCTCATCATGGCGCTCCAGCGGCCCCAGACCTTCGAAAAGGTGCTTCACGGGGCGGTCTCGCTGGGGGTGAAGAAGATCCATTTCATCCACACCTTCAAGGTGGAAAAAAGCTACTGGCAAAGTTCCCGGCTGCGTCCGGAAAATCTGCGCGAGGAGATCACGCTCGCCCTGGAACAGGCCGCCGACCCGGTGGAGCCGGAACTCTTCTTCCACCGCCGTTTCAAGCCCTTCGCCGAGGACGAGCTGGAAAACATCGCCGCGGGGACACTCCGGTTCTTCGGGGATCCGGCGGGGACCGCCCCCGTTCCCGTGCGGGGAACGCCCCTGACGCTGGCCCTCGGGCCCGAAGGCGGATTCACCGAATACGAAACGGAAACCTTGAGGCGGCACGGCTTCAGGGGCCTCGCCACGGGAGAAAGGATACTGCGGACCGAGTTCGCCCTGGCCGCCCTGCTGGGAAAACTGCTCCTCTGAAAGAACCGAAAGGAAGGTGTGCAACTTCCGCGTATCCACAATGTTTCACAGGATCGCCCCTTTACTTTCGGAAGAAATGTAAGTTTTTTTCGTTTTTTTTCGTTTTTCGGTTTGCAAACTCTCCGCCTGCGAACTATATTATAGGGAAAGGGAACGGCGCATCCGGTCCCGGCGTTTTGCGAATCGGCAAAAACACTTCTGTTTTCGTTTGCAACATCAAAACAAGGAGAATGGGAAATGGCAAACTTTCAACAGACGCTGAATGAAGAGATCCGTCGTCTCGCCCGCAAGGAAACCAGCGGCGCCATCAAGGACCTCCGTGCCCAGCTGGTGGAACTCCGCAAGGTCAATGCGGAACTCAACCGCCGTCTGAAAGCGCTGGAAAAGGCGCTGCCCGCTCCCGCCCCCAAACCCGCCGCCGAGACCACCGTCGCAAAGGCCGCCGAAGAGCAGAAGAATCCCAGAGTCACCCCCGAACGCATCGTCAAATGGCGCACCGCCCTCGGGCTCAACAAGTCCCAGTTCGCCGTGCTGCTCGGCGTCAATCCGCTTTCCCTGATCCGGTGGGAAAGCGGCAAATCCGCGCCGCGGGCCGAAATGAAACGCCGCATCGCCGCCGTCCACGCCATGGGCAAACGGGAACTGGCAAAGCTGATGGCCGAAAAGAACATCGCGGTCAAGAAGGCCAAGGCGAAATAAGTCTCCCCGTTCCGCACTGAAAAAAAGACTCCCGGTGAAACGCAACTTTCGCCGGGAGTTTTTTTGCCTTCCGCGCCGCTCACTCCCCACGAAAGCGGAGGCGGCACGGAATACGGACGCTCATAAAAATCTCCTCTTCATAAAATTTCCATGAACAGCCCGAAGCTGCATATTCCCAACATACTCCTGCGGGAGCTCTTTTTCAAGTCCGGCGGTAGAAAAATGTCCGAAATACCTTGAAGCGAAAGGTGAAAAGCGCAGAATTCCCCTCCCCGTTTCTCCCTGCGGCGCGAGCTGCAAAAAGGGCGATTTTCGATTTTTCGCACCTTCCTCTCTTGACAGGAGCGGAAAGCAGGTGTATGTTATTATGTCTGACATATTGTCTTTTCGAAAGGAGGCGCCCGTCATGACTCATTATCTCAATCATTCGGCAGGGAACCCGCGGAATTCCGAAGGGAGTTTCGTCAAACTCCGGGACGGGCGGATCTTTTTCGCCTACACCCGTTACAAAGGGGAAAGTTGGGAAGACGACGCCTCGGCGGACATTTTCGCCGTCACTTCCGCCGACGGCGGAGCCACCTGGAGCGAGCCCTTTCCCGTGATCCTGAACACCTCGCGGAACATCATGTCCGTTTCGTTGCTCCGGCTGGCAGGCGGCCGGATCGCCATGATCCTGCTTCAGAAGACGCTCCTCCCCGACGGGAAGTACATCGACTGCCGCCCGTTCCTGCGCTTTTCGGACGACGAAACGGCCAGCTGGAGCGACCCCGTCGACGTCACGGGGCGGCCCCCGGCCTATCTGGTGGTCTGCAACGACCGGCTGGTCCAGCTGAAAAGCGGCCGGATCATGCTGCCCGGTTCCTATCACCGCTACATGCCCTCGGGTCTCGGCCGGGGCTTCGGGATCTTCCTCTATTCCGACGACGGCGGCCTCACCTGGAATGAAGCCCCGGAGTGCTGCTACCCCTTCCAGGCCTGCACCTCGGGCTTCGCGGAGCCCGGCGTGGTCGAACTCGAAGAGGGGCGCCTCATGTGCTGGTTCCGCACCGGCGAAGGGTGCCAGTTCAAGAGTTTTTCCTACGACGGCGGCATGAGCTGGACGGAGCCCATCCCCGCCAAGGAATTCCGGAGCCCCGGTTCGCCCCTTTCCCTGAAGCGCAACCCCGCGACGGGGGACCTCTACGCCGTCTGGAACGACTACCACCCCGCCCGGAGCGTCAATTTCGCTCCCGCGCTGGCCCGTGGCTCCAACTACGGCATCTGGACCGGGGGACGCACCCCCCTCGTGGCGGCCCGGAGCGCCGACAACGGCAGGACCTGGGTCGACCATGCGGTCATCGAAAACGCTCCCGACAAGGGATTTTCCTACACCGCCATGTTCTTCGACGGCGACGACCTCTACCTCGGCTACTGCTGCGGCGGTGGGGACGCCTCCCCCAACATGCTGCAGGATCTCAAGATCCGGGTGATCAAGTGGCGCGAGCTCGGGGGGCAGGAAAGATGAACTTTTCCCGCCTCGTTCTCGGCACGGTCCAGTTCGGACTGAATTACGGCATCGCCAACGTCTCCGGCAAACCCTCCTTCGAGCGGGTCAAGGCCATCCTGACGGCGGCCTTCGACAACGGCGTCACCACGCTCGACACCGCCGCCGCTTACGGCGACAGCGAGATCGTGCTGGGCAAAGCCCTGAAGGAGCTGGGACTGAGTTCGAAAGCCGCGGTGGTCAGCAAGGTCCCGCCCATCCCGCCTGAGGCGGATCCCCTGACCTTCATCACCGAGTCGGTGACCCGCTCATTGGAGCGGCTCCAACTGCCGGAACTGCCGCTGGTGCTCTTTCACAGCGAGAAGGACTGGCGCTATCACGCCGAGCTGGAAACGCTGATCGAAAAAGGCATGATCCGCCATGCGGGCGTTTCCCTCGATTCCCTTGCCTGCGCGGGGACCGCCGACGAATCCCCCTTCCTGCAGCTGCCCTGCAACGTCTTCGACCGGCGTTTCGACGACAAGATCATGAAGCACGGCGGCGGACGGATCTTCATCCGGAGCGTCTATCTGCAGGGCCTCGCCCTCATGCCGGAAGAGAAGATCCCCTTCCCCGAGCTGCGGGAATACAGAAAAAAACTGGAGTCCTTCGGGCTGCCCATGGCGGAGCTGTGCATGCGCTATCTGCTCAGCTTCCCCGGAAGCGTCAGCGTGCTCACGGGAGTGGATACGCCGGAACAGCTCCGGGAAAACTGCCGGGTGGCCGCCCTCGGCCCCCTGCCCCCGGAGCTCTTCGGGCAGGTCCGCGCCGCCGTGCCGCTGCTGCCCGAAAGGCTCATCCGTCCCTTCCTGTGGAATATCAAAAAATAAGGTGCCGTCATGCCGAACCGTTCGAAGTATCAGGAAAAGATCGATTACCACTTCACCACCCCCGATTCCCCGCCCTTCACCTGGGTCTTCTACGGGGATTCCATCACCCACGGCGCCGCCCACACCCACGGGTGGCGCAGCTTCCCCGAGATCTTCGCGGAGCGGGTCCGCTGGGAGCTGAAGCAGTCCGCCGACGTGATCATCAACACCGCCTACAGCGGCCGGACGGCCAAGGTCCTCTCCCAAAAGGAACTTTTCGACTCCTGCGTGGCGAAATTCGCCCCCGACGCGGTCTTCCTGATGGCGGGGACCAACGACATCGTCAAGACGGAAGGGGGCCCCGAAGGCTTCCGGGGATACCTCGAAACCATCGCGGCGCGGATCGTGGAGCTGGGAGCCATTCCCATCGTCCAGAACTCCCCCCCCGTGGCCAGGTCGGAAAATCCCGGCTATGTGAAGCGGTACGACGAAATGCCCGCCTACAACGCGGTCATCGCGGAAACGGCGGCGAAATACGATGCCGTTTTCGTGGACCACTGGAGCCACTGGCGCGAACACGCCCCGACGCCCGAGATCCTCGACAGCTGGCTGGGGGAAACCATCCATCCCGGCGCACGGGGCCACTTCGAGATGGCCCTGACCATCTTCAGGACCCTGGGCATCTATTCGCCGGACTCACCCTGCTGCCGGGTCTTCGGGTAAACTTGCGGGAAGATTTTTCCGTCACGGAGATCTCTTTTCGGAAAAAGCCGCCCCCGCGCCGGAAAAGGGGACGAAAAACGCTTGAAAAATTCCATCGGCGTGATATATTATCCGTGTGCATCTTTTGTCCCTTGTCGAGGAGTATGAACCATGAGAAAAATGATGTGGTCCGCGGTCGTCGGCGCCGTTCTGTCGGTCCTGTGTTTCACGGGGTGCGCCCCCGAGCGGGTTTTCAGGGAGTCCGACCTGACCGTTCAGGAGCTGGAAAAGAAAATGGAAAGGGCGCTGGATCCCCAGGGCCGCTTCGCCCGTGCGAAGCGTTTCGTCCAAAGGTTCGAGGTGAAGGTCGAGAAGGGGCTCCTGGAGCCGCCTGAAGAGCAGTTCGTCGAGGTCAAGTTTGCGGAACCGGGGAGCTTCAAGATCTCCACCAGCGACGAGGAAGGGCTCCATTACGCCTACATTTTCAACGACTCCCAGGGCTACATGGTGGACTACCGGAAAAAGTCGGTGAAGCCGCTGGAAAAGGAGCTTCTGGCCCATCTGCGGACCATGCGCGAGATCGCCGACCCGGTCATGGAACTGGAGTCCGTCTTCAACTTCATCGAGACCAGGCGCTGCACCATCGGCGAAAAGGAGTATTACCGGCTCCGCTGCCGCAGGCAGGAGAAGGGCACCCCCCTGGACCTCTACGTTTCCGCGAAGGACTGGAAACTGGAGCGGCTGGAAGGAGTGATCAAGCTGGGGTCGGCGCGGATCGACTACAAGTCCTCCGTGATCAACTACGCCCTCAACGAAGGCATCATGGTGGCCGACCTCACCGAATCGGTGGCCAACGGCGTCAAGACCCGGAGCAAACTGGTCTATTTCAAACTGGATCCCTATTTTTCGCCGGAAGAATTCAACGTTCCCGTTTTTTAAGACAAAATCCCGCATGAACAGGGGTTCCGGACTTGTTTATTTGCACTTTCGGGAGTATATTATCACGCTGACACCTTCGGTGTCGGTCTCAAGACGGATCACAAGTTAAATTTTCAACATAGATGACGGAACAAAAGTTATGAGCGAATTGGAAAGAAAAGACTTCCCGGTCAACATCGATGAGATCATGCATACTGCCTACATGCAGTACTCCCTGAGCGTCAATGTGGGCCGGGCCATCCCCGACGTGCGCGACGGTCTCAAACCCGTGAACAGGCGTATTCTTTACGCCATGCGCCAGATGGGGATCACCAAATCCCACGCCACGGTCAAGTGCGCCAAGGTCGTCGGCGATGTGATGGGCAACTATCACCCCCACGGCGACATGGCCATCTATGACGCGCTGGTCCGTCTGGCCCAGCCCTTTTCCATGCGGATGCCCCTCATCGAGGGTCAGGGCAACTTCGGGACCGTGGACGGCGACCCCGCCGCCGCCAGCCGCTACACCGAGTGCCGCATGGAGCGCATTTCCGACGAGATGCTGGCCGACATCGAAAAAGAGACCGTGGACATGATGCCCACCTTCGACGAGACCGACGTGGAACCCACGGTGCTCCCGGCCAAGTTTCCCCAGCTGCTGGTCAACGGCGGCACCGGCATCGGCGTGGGCATGGCGACCAATATCCCCACCCACAACCTGGGCGAAGTCATCGACGCCACGGTCTATCTCCTCGACAACCCCAAGGCCACGGTGGATGAACTCATGGAGTTCCTGCCCGGCCCCGACTTCCCCACGGGAGCCATCATCCGCGGCCGCTACTCCCTGCGCCAGTTCTACCTGACGGGACGGGGCAGCGTCCGCATCCGTTCCCGCGCCGACATCATCGAAAAGGACGGCAAGGAGCAGATCATCATCAGCGAAGTCCCCTTCGGCATCAACAAGGCCCAGCAGGTGGCCCGCGTCGCCGAACTGGTCAGCGAAAAACGGATCACCGGCATCGCCGACCTGAAGGACGAGACCAGCGACCGGGCAGGTACCCGGGTCGTGGTGGACGTGAAGCGCGGCGCCGACGCGAGAGTGGTGCTCAACCAGATCTTCACCCACACCCAGTTCGAGACCGTCATGGGCTGCACCATGCTGGTGGTGGACCACAACCGCCCCGTGACCATGAACCTGGTCCAGGTGCTGGACGCCTTCATCGACCACCGGCTCGACGTGGTG